>JAHDYJ010000091.1:0-5606 GCA_023383795.1 Burkholderiales bacterium
CCGGCCGGTACTGCCACGACAACGATATCCCTTGTTGGACATACAAGGGGTGCCGGCGAAGCCGGCGGAGTGGTGCATGCGTCTCGCGCAGGCGTCAGCGGCTGCGCCCGTCCGGCGCCTGCGGCCGCACTCCCCTCCTCCCCGAGGAGGGCTGCCGCCAAAGGCGGCGGGGTGGTGTGCGGCGCCGTTCCAATCACCCCACCCGCTTCGCGGGCATCCCTCCTTGGAAAGGAGGGGAAAGTTCTCGTCGGTCTATTCTGCGCGCTCGCGCTGTTCACCGCACCGGCGCTCGCAGCCAACGTCGCCGGCGGCGCGCTCGGCGGGAAGTCGTTCGATCCGGACCGGGCGCTGGAGTTCAGCCAGAGCGTGATCGGCAAGCCGGTCGGCGACTACGCCTTCCGCGACCGCAAGGGGCGCCAGGTGCGCCTCGCCGACTACCGCGGCAAGCCGCTCGTCGTCAACTTCGTCTACACCGGCTGCTTCTCCGCCTGTCCGACCACCACCGCGCAGCTCGCGAAGGCGATCCGCGCCGCGCAGCGCACGCTCGGGCCCGGAACGTTCAACGTCGTCTCGATCGGCTTCAACCTGCCGTACGACTCGCCCGAGGCGATGCGCGACTTCGCGCGGCGCTACGGCATCGACGATCCGCAGTGGGAGTTCCTCTCGCCGTTCGACAAGCAGGTCCCGCAGCTCACCGCCGACCTCGGATTCCAGTACGTCGCGACGCCGGCCGGCTTCGACCACGTCACCCAGACCACGATCGTCGACGCCGAAGGACGGATCTTCCGCCAGGTCTACGGCGAGGAGTTCGCGCTGCCGTTGTTCATCGGTCCGCTGCAGGAGCTCGTCACCGGCAAGCCGATGCCGACGCAGAGCATCGGCGACCTCGTCGAGCGCATACGGATCCTCTGCACCGTGTACGATCCGCGCGCCGGCGTCTACCGGTTCCAGTGGTCGGTGGTGAGCTCGATCGTCACATTCGTGCTGATGCTCCTGGGCGGCACCTGGTTCCTGTGGCACGAGATCCGCAAGCGCCGCCGCGCCGAGCGCCTGGCCGCCGCGGGCGGCCGGGCGGTCCGCTGACCCCGGCGGCCCTGCGTTAACCTTTCGCCCTCAAGGGTTTTTGCGGCGCCGCGCGCTTGAGGCACATCAAGGCCGCGCCGGCGCGCGGACCGGTAGCATCCAACGAGAATAGGCCTGCGGCGCAAACCGGGCGCCGGCGGCAGAACGGGAGACACTCGGGTCGTGCTGCGGCTGATCCAGAAGAGCGGGCAGTGGCTGTTCCATCGCGCCGACGCGCTCTTCAACCGCGTCTTCGGCGAGCACAAGAACCCGCTGTACCACCTCGGCGCGCTCTCCTACCTGATGGTCTGGGTGGCGGTGCTCTCGGGGCTCGTCGTCTACGCCTTCTTCAAGACCGGCGTCCAGGAGGCATACGACTCGGTCGAGTACATCACGCGCGAGCAGTGGTGGTTCGGCGGGATCATGCGGAGCCTCCATCGCTACTCGTCGGACGCGATGGTGCTCACGATGCTGCTGCACGTCGCGCGCCACTTCACGTTCGATCACTACCGCAGCTTCCGCTGGTTCTCGTGGGTGAGCGGCGTGATCGTGCTGTGGCTGGTGTACGCGAGCGGCGTCAACGGCTACATGCTGCCGTGGGACAAGCTCGCGCAGTTCGTCACCATCACCACCGCCGAGTGGCTCGACACGCTGCCGGTGTTCGGCGGCACGCTGATCCGCAACTTCATCTTCGAGGGCGCGGTGAACGACCGGCTCTTCTCGCTGCTCTCGTTCATCCACATCGGCCTGCCGCTCGGCGTGCTGCTCGTGCTCTGGATCCACACCCAGCGGGTGCCGAGCGCGAAAACGACGCCGCCGCGCGTGCTCTCGGCCTATGCCATCGTCGCCCTGGTCGTGCTCGCGCTCGTGAAGCCGGTGTACAGCCAGGGCGGGCAGGCCGACCTCTCGGTCGCGGTGACCTCGGTCGAGCTCGACTGGTTCTACCTGCCGGTGTACGCGCTGCTGCAGCACTGGACCGCCGCCGAGGTGTGGTATCTCGTCGGCGGCGCGACGCTGCTCGCCCTGCTCGTGCCGTGGCTGCCGCCGAAGCGCATGCGCAAGGAAGCGTTCCACATGCTGATCCACCCGGACAACCGCATCGTCGCGATCCGCGACGGCGAGTTCGTGCTGGACGCCGCGCTGCGCGAGGACGTGGCGGTGCCATTCGACTGCCGCAGCGGCGGCTGCGGCACGTGCAAGTCGCGCATCCTGCAGGGCGAGATCGAGCACGGCGACTACCAGGAGGCGTTTCTCACCGACGAGGAGCGCGCGCGCGGCTGGGCCCTGCTGTGCGTGTGCACGCCGAAGTCGGACATCGAGGTCGAGTACACGCCGGCGACGGCGCCCGGAGCGGTGCCGGCGCGCGCCCACACCGCGCGCGTGGTCGGGATGAACAAGCTCTCGCACGACGTCATGCAGGTGTTCCTGAAGTGCGAGGGCGAGGAGACCCCGCGCTTCTACGCCGGCCAGTACATCGATATCCTGCTGCCCGATGGCGACAGGCGCAGCTTCTCGTTCGCCACCGCGCCGCACGAGCGCGAGCTGATCGAGCTGCAGATCCGCCACATCCCGGGCGGCAAGTTCACCACCCACGTCTTCGAGCAGATGAAGGTCGGCGACACCGTGCGCTTCGAGGGCCCGCTCGGCTCGTTCTTCCTGCGCGAGGACACCGAGAAGCCGATCATCTTCGTCGCCGGGGCCACCGGCTTCGCCCCGGTGAAGAGCATGGTCGAGCACGCGATCCACACCGGCTTCCGCCGCAAGATGTACCTGTACTGGGGCGTGCGCAGCCTGCGCGATCTGTACCTGCCCGACCTGCCGCGCGAGTGGGAGCGCAGGCACCCGGACTTCAGGTTTGTGCCGGTGCTCTCCGAGCCCCGGCCCGAGGACGACTGGCACGGCCGCACCGGCCTCGTGCACGAGGCGATCCTGGAGGACTTCCCCGATCTCTCCGCGCACCAGATCTACGCCTGCGGCTCGGCAGCGATGGTGCACGCGGCGCGGCCCGCCTTCATCGCCAAGGGGCTGAGCGAGTACGACTGCTTCTCCGACGCCTTCCGGTTCGCGCCGCGCACCGAGGCCGGCTCGGCGGAGATGGTGCGGCTCGGGGGCACGTCATGACCCAGTGGCCGGCGGCGCTCCGCTACCCGGCGCAGGCCGTCCTGTACGTCGCGTTCGGCGCGGCGGTCGGCTACTTCTCGAGCTACCCGGTGTTCCAGGTGCTGCCGCCCGACACCGCGCTGGTGCGCCTCTCGTTCAGCCACGGCGCGCAGCCCGTCGCGCCGTGTCGCGAGCGCACCGAGGAGGAGCTCGCGAAGCTCGCACCGAACATGCGGGTCAAGATCGTCTGCCCGCGCGAGCGCTCGCCGGTGAAGGTCGAGATCGAGATGGACGGGGCGCCGCTCTACGCGATCACCGCGCATCCGGCCGGGCTGAAACGCGACGGCGCGGCCACGGTCTACCGGCGCGCGCCGGTGCCGGCCGGCCGCCACACCTTCAAGGCGCGTCTCGCCGACGGGCCGGCCGGGGAATTCACCTACGCCGCCGAGCGGACGGTCGACCTCGCCCCGGGCAAGGTGCTGGTGATCGACTTCAACGCCGGAAAGGGCGGGTTCCTGTTCGTCGACTGAGTGCGGCATCATGCGGGCGATGAGCACAGCCCCGCCGAGCCGCATCGCCTGGCGCGCCTGGGAGCGCGCCGAGGGTGCGCTGGACGCGGCGTTCGGCCCGCGCGCGAACCCCCTGCGGCACCTCGGCGCGCTCGGTTTCCTCTTCTTCTGGACGATGCTCGCGAGCGGCCTCTACCTCTACGTCGTGTTCGAGGGGACCGCGGCCGGCGCCTACCGCTCGATCGATGCGCTCTCGGCGACCGCGGCCGGCTCGCTCGCGCGCGGCCTGCACCGCTACGCCGCCGACGGCTTCGTCGTCGTCACCGCGCTGCATCTCGTGCGCGAGCTGCTCGCCGGCCGCTTCACGGGCCCGCGGTGGTTCGCCTGGGTCACCGGCGTAGTCCTGATCTGGTTCCTGTACGCCTCCGGCATCGGCGGCTACTGGCTCGTCGGCGACCAGCTCGCCCAGTGGAGCCTGATCGCCACCGCCGAGTGGTTCGACGCGCTGCCGCTCTTCGGCCTGACGGCGGTGCGCAACTTCCTCTCCGGCGGCCAGATGACCGACCGGTTCTATGCGCTGCTCGCTTTCCTGCACGTCGCGATCCCGCTCACGCTGCTGTTCGGCATGTGGCTGCACATCCAGCGCGTGACGCGGCCCGACGTCGCGCCGGCGCGCGCGCTCACGCTCGGCACGCTCGCGACGCTCGTCGGGCTCGCGCTGGTGAAGCCGGTCACGAGCATGCCGCCGCCGGACTACGGCGCGGTGCCGGCGGCGATCCCGGTCGACTGGTACCTGCTCTTCGTCCATCCGCTGATGGAGGCCACGTCGCCGGCGGCGCTGTGGGCGATCGCCGCGGTCGTCACGTTCGGGCTCGCCGCGCTGCCCTGGCTCGTGCGCGCGCGGCGCGAGCCGGTCGCCACCGTCGATCCCCTGAACTGCAACGGCTGCGGCCGGTGCTTCGCCGACTGCCCGTTCGGCGCCGTGGTCGTGGAGCCCCGCACCGACGGTCGGCGCGGGCCCGGGCTCGCGCGCGTGCTGCCCGACCTCTGCACGAGCTGCGGCATCTGCGCCGGCGCCTGCCCGTCGTCGACGCCGTTCCGCACGGTCGCCGAGCTCGTCACCGGCATCGACATGCCGCAGCTGCCGCTCGCGGCGATGCGCGGCGAGACCGAGCGCGTGCTCGCCGGGCTCGAGGGCCGGCCGCGCGTGCTGGTGTTCGGCTGCGACCGCGCCGCCGACGTGGGCTCGCTCGCGCGGGCCGACACCGGCGTGGTGAGCCTTCTCTGCACCGGCCAGCTGCCGCCCTCGTTCATCGACTACGTCCTGCGGAGCGGCGCCGACGGCGTGCTCGTGACCGGCTGCGCCGAGGATGGCTGCTACTATCGGCACGGCAACACCTGGATGGCGCAGCGCATCGCCGGGGAGCGCGAGCCGCATCTGCGCGTCTCCGTGCCGCGCGAACGCGTGCGGGTCGTGTGGGCGGCCGCCGGCGAGCGCGCGCGGCTCGCCGCGGCGCTCGACGGCTTTCGCCGCGCGCTGGCGGCCCTGCCGCCCGTCGAGCCGCGCGCCAGGACGAGACCGAAGCGCAAGGAGGCGGCGATTGGCTGATGCCACCGCAAGACCCGCGGCCGGACGCGCCGCGGACGAGCCGACCGGCCTGCGCGGGCTGTGGCGCTGGATCGCGCGCCCGCGCGGGGAGTACCTGCTCGCGGTGCCGGACGACGCGCGCGCGCGGCTCGCCCGCGGCTGGCTCGCGCTCGCGCTGGCGGCAATCATCGGCGCGGGCGTCTACTCGGTCCTGCTCGTCGTCTCGCGCACGCGCGGCGCCTGGTGGCGCATCGGCGCCATGGCGCTCGCCCTCCTCGCCCTCGCCAATCCGGTCTTCACCCAGGAGGACCGCGACCCGCTGAAGTCGGTGGTCGCCGTGGTGCTCG
>JAHDYJ010000091.1:5616-18158 GCA_023383795.1 Burkholderiales bacterium
GCACGCCGGGCCTCGCGGGCCTCTTCCCGGTCCAGAACTTCTTCCGCGTGGCGCTCGTGGTGCACGTCGACCTCGCCGTGCTGGTGTGGTTCGTCGCGATCGCCGGGGTGTTCTGGAGCCTGAACTCCACGCTGCGCTGGACCGCGCTCGGCTGGGCGGCGTTCGCGGCGACCGTCGCCGGCACCGTCCTGATGGCGGCGGCGCCGTTCGCGCAGCGCGCCGAGCCGGTCATGGCGAACTACATCCCGGTGCTCGACGGCGCGGTCTTCCTCGCCGGCCTCGCGGCGATCGCCGCCGGCGTGGCGATACTCTGCCTGCGCGGCATGATGGCGGTGCCGCGGGTGGGCACGCGCCTCGACGGCGCGGCCGCGCTGCGCTTCGGGCTGAACAGCTCGGTGGTGGCGACCGCGGTCGCGCTCGCGGCGTTCGCCTGGTCGTGGGCCGAGGTGCCGCGCGGGCTCGAGGGCAAGGCCTACTACGAGCTCGTCTTCTGGGGCGGCGGCCACGTGCTCCAGTTCACCTGGACGCTGCTGATGATGGTGTCGTGGCTGTGGCTCGCCTCGGCGATCGGGGCGCCGGTGCCGCTCACGCCGCGCGTGGCGGTGCTGCTCTTCGCGGTGGCGCTCGTGTCCGTGTTCGCCACGCCGGTGATCTATCTCGCCTTCGCGGTGCCGTCGGTCGAGCACTACCGGCTTCTCACGTGGCTGATGCGCTTCGGCGGCGGGCTCGCGATGCTGCCGATGACGCTCGCGGTGGTCGTCGCGCTCGCGAGCGCGCGGGTCGCGGACGCGACGCAGCGGCCGCTGCGCGCGGCGCTCGCCTCGTCGTTCGTGCTGTTCGCCGCCGGCGGCCTGATCGGCTTCATGATCGAGGGCCCGGACGTGCGCATCCCGGCCCACTACCACGGCTCGATCGTCGGCATCACGCTCGCGTTCATGGGCGTCGTGTACTACCTCCTGCCGCGCCTCGGCTACCGCGCGCCGGCCGGGCGCCTCGCGACCTGGCAGCCCTACATCTACGGCGCGGGTCAGCTGATGCACGTCGCCGGGCTGCTCTGGTCCGGCGGCTACGGCGTGCAGCGCAAGGTCGCGGGGGGCGAGCAGGTCCTGCGCACGACGGGCGAGGTGATCGGCATGGGCTTCATGGGCCTCGGCGGGCTGGTGGCGATCGTGGGCGGCGTGCTCTTCCTGGTCGTCGCGTTCCGATGCATGGCCGGCGGCCGCGATCGCGCGGACGGGGCGCCGTGAGGCTCGTCCGCGCGCTGGTGTGGACGTCGCTCGTCCTGGTCCTGGTGGTGAACGCCGCGAGCGCCTACGTGCGGCTCGCGCAGCAGGGCGTCGGGTGCGATCCGTGGCCGCAGTGCTACGGCCAGACCGCGCCCCAGGACGCCGGCGCGGTGCCGTCGGGGGACTCGCCCCACTTCTACGTCCGCGCGACGCACCGGCTCGCCGCGAGCCTCGCCGGCGTGCTCTTCCTCGCGATCGCGTTCCTCGGCTGGAACGACTGGCGCGGCACCGCGCCGCGCGTGGCCGCAGTCAAGCTCCTCGTCCTCGCCGCGTTTCTCGCGTGGCTCGGCCGCTACACGCCGTCGCTCGTGCCCGCGGTCACGATCGGCAACGTCGTGGCCGGCATGGCGACCTTCGGCGTGCTCGCATGGCTCGCCGCGTGGCGGCCGGCCGCCGGTCCGGCGCGCGGCCTGGTGCCGCGGGGGCCGGCGCGCCTGACGGCGGCCGCGCTCCGCGTCGCCCTGGCGCAGATCGGGCTCGGCGCGCTCGCCAATGCCCGCTACGTCGCCGCGGCGTGCGAGGGCTTCCCCGCCTGCGGCGGGACGTGGTGGCCGGCGGGCGGGGCCGCGGGCTTCGACATCTTCGCGGCGACGACCGTACCGCTCGCCGCCGCCGAGGAGGGGGCGCGCCAGGGCGTGCAGCTCGCGCACCGCGTCGGCGCGGTGGCGCTCGCCGCGCTTGCCGCCGCGGTCGCGATCGGCGCGCTGCGGCGCGCGGACGGCCCGCGGGCGGCCGCCGTGGCGCTGCTCGGCCTCGTCGCCGCGCAGTTCGTCCTCGGCACGGTCATCGTGAGCGCGGGGGCGCCGCTCGCGACGGCCGTCGCCCACAACGTGATCTCGAACCTCGCGCTCGGCGCGCTCGCGTGGTTGCATTGCCGGGCGCAACAGACATAGCAGGCTGTTGAAAGATGCCACCGGCGAGGGCTTCGTTCAAGGAAATGAGCACGCAACCCAAACCCCGGTCGTACGAACAAGGCGGGAGACCCCCTTGTATATCTCCTCCTTCGCGGAGGCGGAACATCCCAACAGCGTGACGGGGATCGGACGATGATCGTCATCGATGCGCGCGAGCTCGAGCCGCCGGAGCCGTTCGAGCGGGTGATGGAGGCGCTGTCCGACCTGCAGCAGGGCGACCGGATTGTGCTGATCCTGAACCGCGAGCCGTTCCCGCTCTACCGCGTGCTCGAGCGCAACGGCTATGCCTACGCGCCGAAGTCGTTCCCGGACGGGCGGTTCGAGATCGAGATCTGGCAGAAATGAAAGTGGGCAGTGGACGGTGAACAGCGGGCAGTGAGCCGTGCCAAGGGGGAGGGCGGCAGCAAACTCGGACGCTACTGCCCACTGTCAACTGTCCACTGCCCGCTTTCTTTCACATCGCGTACTGCTTCAGCCGCTCCGCGTCCGGGATGCGCACGGTGCGCCCCTGCACCTCGATCAGCCCCTCGGCGGCGAGCTCGTGCAGGATGCGCGAGAAGTGCTCCTGGGTCAGGTTCAGCCGCGACGCGACGATGCCCTTGGTCGTCGGCAGCGTCACTTCGAGGGGCCCGGCGGGTTCCTTGCCGGCGGCGAACTCGCGCAGCAGGTAGCCGATCACCCGCTGCGTGCCCGAGCGCATCGAGTAGGCCTCGAGGTCGCCCATCAGGTGGTGCAGGCGGCGCGAGAGCCCGGCGATGATCCGGCGCGCGAACTTCGGGTCGCGCTCGAGCTCCTCGAACACCGCCTCCTTCTGCACGTACAGCAGCAGCGAGTCGGCGAGCACCTGGGCGGTGACGACGTGCGGCTTCTCCATGAACATCACCGCCTCGCCGAAGCTCGCGCCCGGGCCGATGATCTCGACCACCTTCTCGTCGCCCTTGGAGGAGATGAACGCGAGCTTCACCTGCCCGTACACCACCAGGTAGAAGCCGTTCGCCGGATCGCCGCGGTGGAACAGGATCTCGCCGCGCGTCGCGCGCACCTGCCGCGTGTGGTCGGCCATGCGCGCGAGCTCGTCGGGCGCGAGCTCCTTGAAGAGCGGGAGATTGGCGAGGAAGGCCTGCGCCTTGATCGGAGCGGTGGCCATCAGGCGGCGCGCGCCTTCCCGCAGGCCGGCGGGCGTGCGGTTTCCAGGAATTTCGCGGTCGTCATCGGTCTCCTCGGCGGGTCGCGTGCGCTCGTTGTTGTTCGCCGCCGGCGGGCGCGCCGGCGGGTGCGGGCCACATTTGAGCCGGATTGACCGGCGCGGTCAAGGGTAGGGACGGCCGCGCCGCGCAGCCATGCCGCGGCCGAGCTGCTCCAGCTGCGCGCTCGTCAGGAACGCCTCCGCGAGCGGGAGCAGCTCGTCGTTCTCGCGCGTCGTGTGCTCGATGTAGAGCGAATGACACCGCTCGATCTCGGACCCGCCGAACCACGCCACGCGGCCCTGCTGCACCGCGACGAGCTGCGGGCGCAGGGCATCGGCCCACAGCGACTGCAGCTCGGCGTGCTCGCTGCGGAGCCGGGCGACGAGCGCCGCGACGCGCGCGCGGTCGGGTGCCGGCGCCGCCGCGACCACGGCATCGTAGAACTCGAGCTCCTCGTCCTCGTGGTGGCGCGCGACATCCTCGTCGAAGAAGCGGACGATGTGGCCCGCGGTCGCCCGCGCGTCGGCGTCGCAGCCGCGCTCGGCGAGATGCTCGACGAGCCGCCCCATCAGCGCGCACCGGTGCTCGATGCGCCGGTGGACCTGCAGGATCAGCTCTAGCGGCCGATCGAAACCCGGAACCGGGACAGCGCACATGACGCTTGCTCCTGCGCGTTCACGACAACCAGCCTCTGACCGGGAGCACATCGCGCGTCAGGGCCACCGCGACGATGTAGAAGAACACGGCCTGCGCGGCGATCCATGCCGCGAGCCGCACCCGCTTCGTACGGCCGCGCTTGATCGCCACGGTGCCGATCAGGATGTAGGCGATCAGGCCGGCGACCTTCGCCGTCAGCCATCCGTGCGTGCCGGGATACTGCTGGATGACGGTGGTCAGCCAGATCGCGGCCGCCAGCAGGATCGTGTCGTTCACGTGCGGGACGACCTTCACCCAGCGCTGCGCGAGCCGCGGCGAGTCGGCGAGCATCCACACCCCGCGCACGAAGAAGAGCAGGTAGCTCAGCGCGACCGTCGCGACGTGCAGGTTCTTCAGCGCGAAGTAGTAGCTCATCGCTCAGAGCGCCTCCGCGCCCGCCTCCGGCGCCGCCCGCTCGGCGCCGCTGCGCCCGAGCAGCACCGGCAGGATCCGTCCGGCGAACACCGCGAGCGCGAGCCACAGGAGCGCGCCGCCCGCAACGGACAGCGCGGGGGTCTCCCGCCACAGCCCGACCGCGAGCAGCGGGAGCCCGGCATTCGCCGCGCCGAGCTGCACCCACGTCCACGGCGCCATCGCGATCGGGTTGCCGGTGAACCGCGGCAGCATGTGGGCCGCGAGCCCGAAGATCAGGAAGGTCACGAAGCCGGCGCCGAACGCGTGCGCCGCGGCGCCGCGTCCGGGCCCGTCCGGCAGCAGGCTGCCCGCGAAGAGGAGGATCAGGGCGGAGGCGGCAAGGTACGCCATGGCCGCGACGATCCAGAGCCGGTTGTCGCGCGAGAGCATCATGCCGGCGTGATACGCGCGGTGCTTGCGGCCGCGCGCGGGCGCATCCGCGACCAGCGCGCGCGCCTCCTCGGGCGTCTGCACGCCGACCGCCCGCAGCACGCCGTCGATCACCAACGAAGGCACCGAGCGCAGATGCAGGCGCGCGACGAGCGCGCGCCCCTCGGGCTGCGCCGCGTCGACGACGGCGAACTCGAACTCGCGCTCGGCGGCCACTTCGCGCCAGACCTGCTCGGCGGCGGGGCAGGTCGGGCACCACTCGGAGACGAGGAGCTCGACGCGCATCACGCAAGTGGGCAGTGGGCAGTGGACAGTGGACAGCCCACAGCGCGCAGAGGACAGCGGGCAGTGGACAGCGTCCAGGGGGTTCTGCACGGCGCAAGGAGTCCAGACCTCGGCGCCGCTCGGCGCACTGCCCACTGCCCACTGCCAACTGTCCACTTCATTCCGTGCACCTCATGCACTGCACGTTGTAGCGGTCGATCCATGCCCGCAGTCCGGCGATCGCCTCGGCGCCGGTGACCAGGCCGTCGAGCGCGCGCTCGGGCTCGTCCGCCCGCACGCGCACCACCCAGGCGTCGCTGTAGGGCGCGACGTTCACGAGCCCCGGCTCGGCGACGAGCCGCTCGTTGCGCGCCACGATCGTGCCGGCGAACGGCGCCGGGATGCCGCCGGCCCACTTGCCGGACTCCAGCCGGGCGAGCGGCTTCTTGCGCGCCCGGTGCGTTCCCACCGGCCGGATCGTGCAGTGCTGGACACGTCCGGCCATGGTCTGCGACGGATCGGTGAGCCCGACCGTGAACGTCCCGTCCGGCTCCGGACGCACCCACACGTAGTCGAGGTCGTAGTAGAGGCCCTCCGGCAGCTCGCAGCCCTGGTACTCGGCCATCGTTCCCGCCTCACTTCTCGAGCGGCGACTTGTGCCGCACCGTCGCCGCCATGTTCGCGGCGAAGAGCGCCATCGCCGCGACGGTCGCTGCGCCGCCCAGCGTGACCAGCCAGTCGACCCACGCGAGCCAGCCCGCGACCATCAGCGGCAGGCCGGCGTTCGCGAGCCAGAACTGCCACGTCGCGATGCGCTCGGAGCGCAGCGGGTAGCCGCCGAAGCGCGGGATCACGTGCAGCCCGACGCCGTAGATCGTCATCAGGACGAAGCCGAGCAGCATCATGTGGGCATGCGCCTTCGGCACGTTCCCCGGAACCAGGTCCGGCGCGGCGAGGTGCGCGAGCGCGAGCAGCCCGCCAGCGAGGCCGTAGGCGAGGGCGATGGCAACGAAGAGCCGGTTGCGTCTGTGCACGTCGCGTCGTCGGATCGGCCGGCGCTCCGACCGATCCTGGGAGAGTAGGGGTGCCCCCGTGCGCGGTGTTGATCTAGGACAAAACCCGCCCGCGCCGCCGGTTGACATTCCGCCGCCCCGCCCTCATTCCCGTCCAAGAGCAAATTTCGCGGAGCGCGCATGGATTCGATTCACGTGGTCTGCCCCGCCTGCGACACGACCAACCGGGTGCCGCGCGACCGGATCGGCGAGGGCGCGGTGTGCGGGAAATGCAGGACGCCGCTCCTCGACGGACGCGTGACCACGCTCGACGCCGGGCGATTCGCGCGGCACCTGGAGGCGAGCGGACTGCCCGTGGTGGTCGACTTCTGGGCGCAGTGGTGCGGACCGTGCAGGATGATGGCGCCGCACTTCGAGCGCGCCGCGCGAGAGCTGGCGACCACCGCGCGGCTGGCGAAGCTCGACACCGAGGCGGCACCGGCGGTCGCCGGCCGCTATGGCATCCGCTCGATTCCGACGCTGATCGTGTTCCGCGACGGCCGCGAGATCGCCCGCCGATCGGGCGCCATGGACGCGGCGACGCTCGTCCGTTGGGTCCGGGAGACGGTCAGGGAATCAGCACCGCAGCCCCGGTGATGCGGCCGTCGCGCAGGCGGGCGAGGGCATCGTTCGCCGCGGCGAGCGGGAAGGTCTCGACCGACGTTCGCACCGGCACCCTCGGCGCGAGCGCGAGGAACTCCTCGCCGTCGCGCCGGGTGAGGTTCGCGACCGACAGCACGCTGCGCTCGCCCCACAGGATGTCGTAGGCGAACGACGGGATCGCGCTCATGTGGATCCCGGCGCACCCCACGGTGCCGCCGCGCACGACTGCGCGCAGCGCGGCGGGCACGAGCGCGCCCACTGGCGCGAAGATGATCGCGGCGTCGAGCGGCTCGGGCGGCGCGGCGGCCGAGTCGCCCGCCCAGACCGCGCCGAGCGCGCGCGCGAAGTCCTGCGCCGCGCGGTCGCCCGGGCGCGTGAGCGCGAAGACACGCCGCCCCTGCCAGACCGCGACCTGCGCGACGATGTGCGCCGCCGCGCCGAATCCGTAGATCCCGAGCCGCTCCGCCTCGCCCGCCTTGACGAGCGAGCGGTAGCCGATCAGCCCGGCGCACAGGAGCGGCGCCGCCTCGGCGTCGGCGTACGCCTGCGGCAGGGCGAAGCAGTAGCGCGCGTCCGCCACCGCGTACTCGGCGTAGCCGCCGTCGATGTGATACCCGGTGAAGCGCGCGGCGCCGCACAGGTTCTCGCGCCCGCTCGTGCAGTACGCGCAGGCGCCGCAGGTGGATCCGAGCCACGGCACGCCGACGCGGTCGCCCGCGCGGAAGCCCTCGACGCCTGCGCCGACCGCCTCCACGACGCCGACGATCTCGTGCCCCGGGACCACGGGGCTGCGCACCTCGGGCAGCTCGCCGTCGACGATGTGCAGGTCGGTGCGACAGACCCCGCAAGCGGCGACGCGCAGCAGCAGGGCGCCGGGCCCGGGCGGGCGGCGCTCGATCTCGCCCGCCCGCAACGGCATGTTCGGGTGGTCGAGCAGCATCGCGCGCATCGTGTGCCTTCCGGGAGCGCCGGGCGACGCCCGCTCCTTGACGTGAGTCAACCTGCGGACGCGCGGTTCGGTCAAGCTTTGAACGGGAGCCCAGGATAGCAGCTCGCAAGGAGGTACTTCATGTCCGCAGCCGATCGCGCAACCGGTTCCGCAGAGCATCCCACTCCGCAGCTCCCCGATCCGGCGTGGGGCGAGCTCACGGCGCGCTGGCTCGCCGCATACAAGGCGAACCTCGACACGCTGCTTGCGCTCGCCAACGCGGCGCTCGCCGGCGCGGAGAAGATGCGCATGGCGCAGCTCGCGGCCGACGTCGAGACGCAGACGCAGAACCGCCAGGCCGCGAAGGAAGTCACGACGAGCCGCGACGTGCCGGGCGTCCTCGCCGCGCAGTCGCACCTCTCGAACGCGTACGCCGAGGGCTACGTGCGCTACTGGGCCATGATGCTCGAGGCCGCCCGGCAGACCAACGCCGACATCGCGCGCATTCTCGCCGCGCGCGCCGCGGAGATGGGCGACGAGCTGCGGCACGCGTTCGGAGCGGCCGCGGCCGTGCCGGGAATTCCGGCGCAGGCGGCGCAGCTGCTCGCGCTCGCGCGCGGCCAGCAGGAAGCGATGCTGAAGGCGGTGTCCGCGCTCGCTCCGCAGGCGGCGCCGGGCGCCAAGCCGGGCTCGGCGCGCTGAAGCGCCCGCCCGCGGGACTCAGCGCCGGGGCGCGAGGCCGCTCTCGGCCGCGTAGACCGCGGCCTGGACGCGGCGGCTGAGGTTGAGCTTGCGCAGGATATGCTGAACGTGGACCTTCACGGTGCTCTCGGCGACGCCGAGCGCGCGTGCGACCTCCTTGTTCGACCAGCCCTCCGCGACGAAGCGCAGGATCTCGCGCTGACGCGGCGAGAGCAGGCCCTCGAGCGGCCGCTGCGCGCCCGCAGCTTCAGGGTGGAGGCCGTGCCGGTTCACCGACCCGACGCCGCCGTTCCCCGCACGGCGAAGCGTCTCGGCGAGAAACTCGGCACCGAGGCCCTGCAGCACGTAGCCCGAAGCGCCCGCGCGCATTCCGGCCGTGACTCCGGCGGCGTCCTCCGCCGCAATGAGCATCAGCACCGCGGCCGCCGGCCAGGCTTCACGCAAGCGGCGGATCGCCGTCGTGCCGACGGCGGCGGCGAGGCGCGCCGACACCAGCACGACATCGGGCGCCGATCCGTCGGGACGCATACACTCGCCAGCGTCCCGGAATTCGTCGACGACCTCGATGCCGCGCAGATCCGCGAGCAGCCTGATGGTCTCCGTGCGGCTGCGCTCGTCGTCGTCCAACACCGCCACCCGGAGGGTCTGCCGCGCATCTGCATCCTGCCCGTTCATCCCGCCTCCTGCGCCCGCAGGATCGCACTCCGATCCGCCGAAACACGCGGGCAGAATCAGTTTGGCTCATCGCGCGGGCTGCGAAGTTGACCTAGGTCAACCGGACTACCGCACCTCGGGAAGAAGAAGCGGCTAGGTGCCGTAGCGCACCGGCGTCGCGAGCGCCTTGAGCGCCGCGAGCGCGCTGAAGCAGGCGAGCAGCGCGGTCTTGGGATTGTCCGGCGACGGCACCGACTCGAACTTGAGGCTGATCTTACCGGTGCGGCCGCGGATCTCGATGAAGTGCGTGTTGAACGCGAGCGCGGGATCGGCCACGACCTTGAGCCGCGTGCGGTCGAAGCCGATGCCGGCGAGCGACAGCACCGCGGCGATGTTCACGTTGGCCGGAAAGTGCGGCACGCCCTCGCGCGCGCTGCCGTCGAACAGCGTCGCGGGGCCGCTCAACCGGTCGAGGTCGACGCCCAGCCGCTCGACGTACGCGATGCCCTTCCAGGCGGCCGGCGGCTTGGTCACCGCGATCTCGACCGCGTCGGCGCCGGCGGCGCACACCGCCTTGAGCGCGTCCAGCCCGCCGATGCCGCCGGAGGGCACGTAGAGGAGCGCACCGTGCGCGCGCGCGGTCCGCTCGAGCGTCTCGCGCAGCGCGTCGTCGGCGAGCGCGCCGCCCGAGAGCACGATGAGCGGCAGGCCCGCGGCGAGCACCGCCGCGCCGTGCTGGCGCACGGCCTCGTGCGAGGCCGCCTCCACGACGACATCCGGCGCGAGCGCGAGAAGCCGCTCGAGCGAGGTCACGAACGGCACGCCGAACTGCGCCCCGAGCGGCCTGCCGCGCGAGGATCCGCCGCGCCCGAGGATGCCCGCCACCGCGCCGCCGTCGAGCGCGCCGCTCGCGACGTGCTCGAGGATCAGGCGACCGATCACGCCGCCGCCGATGATGCCGATGCGCAAGGCTTGGTTCCTCCGGGAGTGCCGGCCGATTCTGCCACGACGCCGGTATAATCTGCGCGCGATCGTCCGCGCCGTGTCGCGCGATGCCCGACGACCGCGATGAACGCCCGCGCGACGCCGCGGTCTCACCGCCCGGCATGGATACCCTGACCCACGCAGTGAGCGGGGCGCTGCTCGCGCGCGCGACCGCGCCGCGCGCGCCGCGACCCGGCGGCATCACGACCGGCCGGCGCGTCGCGGCCGGCTTCGCGGCGGCGGCGTTTCCCGACGTCGACTGGGCGCTCAGCCTGGTCTCGACTGAGGCCTACCTCCTCTACCATCGCGGCGCGACCCACTCGATCCTGCTGCTCCCGCTGTGGGCGGCGCTGCTCGCATGGATCTTCGCGCGGCTCGATCCGGCGCGCCCGGGGTGGCGCGCCTACTTCGGCGTCGCCGCGGGGTCGCTCGCGATCCACATCGCCGGCGATCTGATCACCTCGTTCGGCACGATCCTTCTCGCGCCGGTCTCCGACCGGCGCTTCGCGCTCGACACCACGTTCATCATCGATCTCTGGTTCACCGGCATCATCGTCGCCGGCCTCGCCGCGTCGCTCGTCTGGCGCCGCTCGCGTGTCCCGGCGGCGGCCGGGCTCGCGGCGCTCGCGGGCTACGTCGGGCTGCAGGCGCTCGCGCACGGCGCCGCGGTGGATTTCGGGCGCGAGTACGCGCGCGCGCAGGGGCTCGCCGGCGCGAGCGTCTCGGCGGTGCCGCGCCCGATCTCGCCGTTCAACTGGATGGTGGTGGTCGCGCACGGCGACGAGTACCGCTACGCCTTCGTGAACGTCGTCCGGCGCACGGCGCCGCCGCCGCCCGGCCCCGCCGCCGGCCTGGTCGCGCGCCTCGACGCGGCGTACGCCCCGCGGGCGCAGGCCGTGTGGCAGCGCGCCGAGCGGTTCGGCCCGGCGGCGTCGCGCGCCGAGGTGCTCGCGGCGTGGCAGGCCGAGCCGCTCGCCTTCTTCCGCTGGTTCGCCGCCTACCCGGTGCTCGCGCGCATCGAGGCCGGCAATCCCGTGCGCTGCATCTGGTTCCGCGATCTGCGCTTCCTGACGCCGGGGCGCGCCGGGTGGCCGTTCCAGTTCGGCGTGTGCCGCTCGCCGGCCGACGCCGGGTGGACCGGGTTCCAGCTGATCGGCGACGCGATCCGGCTGCCGCTGCGCTGATGCGATTGCAGCACGCGCGCGGGCGCTCGTCCGCGCTGCTTTCGACGAGAGAGAAGAAAGAGAGGTGAGATGCATTCCCGCGCGAGAACCTTCCCGTCCGCTCCGGCGCGGCTGCGCGCCGCCGTGTGGATCGCAGTGCTCGCCGTCCCGGCGGCCTTTGCGTCGGGCGCGGCCGCCGACCAGGTGCTGATGAAGAACGGCGACCGCCTCTCCGGCACGATCGTCAACAAGGGGCCGGAGAACGTCACGCTCCGGACGCCGTACGCCGGCGCGATCAGGCTGCCGTGGCCGGAGGTGGCCGGCATCGAGACCGAATCGCCGGCGCGCGTCCTGCTCGAGGACGGCACGGACGTCACCGGCATCGTGGCCCCCGCCGGGGACGGGGCGATCGAGGTCCGCGACGCGGCGGGCGCTGCCGTGCGTCGCGTGCCGCTCGCCGCGGTCGCGTACGTGAATCCGACGCGGGAGCAGTCGGGCGAGGGCTGGGTGTCGAAGGGCCGCGTGGGCCTCGGGCTCACCGACTCGAGCGGGAACAGCGACGCGCAGCGCCTCTACGGCGACGCCGACGTGACGCTGCGGGCCAAGGCGCAGCGGCTGAACTTCGGCGGGCGCATCAACCGCGCCGAGGACGCCGGCACGCTCACCACGAGCAACTGGCTCGCGCGCGCGAGCTACGACCGGTTCGTGACCGAGAAGCTCTTCTGGTACGGACGGACCTCGTTCGAGCACGACCGCTTCAAGGACCTGGAGCTGCGCAGCGCGGTCGGCGGCGGCCTCGGCTACCAGGTGTTCGACGGACCCCGGCTCAGCCTCTCGGTGCAGGCCGGCCCGGACTACGTTTGGCTGAACCGCAGCAACGGCGACGACGAGCGCTTCGTTTCCGCCGGCTGGGGATTGCGCGCCGAGTACTGGATCCTCGAGGAGCGGCTGCAGGCGTTCCACACCCAGGAGGGCTTCATCGCGCTCTCCTCGGACGGCAGCACGCTGGTGCGCACGCAGACCGGGCTGCGCGCCCCGATCTACGCGGGCCTCGATGCCAACCTGCAGCTCAATCTCGACTGGGAGAGCGATCCGGCCTCGGGCCGCACGTCGACCGACCGCACGTGGATCGTCGGCATCGGGTACGGTTGGTGAGGCGGTTGGCGCGGCGGCTGGCGAGGCGGTCCGTGCGCGCAGGCGGCCGACCGCGCATCCGCGCGGCCGCGTACCATGCGGTCTGGCCGGAGGAACGCGCCCGCATGCACCGCTCGATCGCCGCCTTCGCCGCCGCCGCCGTCGCGGCTG
>JAHDYJ010000092.1 GCA_023383795.1 Burkholderiales bacterium
CGAGGCGGGACGCCGGAAACAAACGCACAACAATTCGCGCGTACGCCGGACACAAGCGGACATCGGGCCGATACGCCCGTCTCCTAGCATTCCTCCCCGAAACGCGGCACCGAACCCGTGCCGCGGGCCGCCCGACGCAGGGGCAACGTGCCCACAACCGGAGGAATCGTCATGATCCACAGCAGCGCGAACGTCATCGTCCACGTGGCCGGCACGCTCGATGCCGCCGCGCGGGCCCGCCTGGAGGGCGCGCTCGCCGCCGCGCCCGGCGTCGCGCGCGCGCAGCGAAGCGCGCGGGCGCCCCGGCTCACCCTCGTCGACTACGACCCGCACGCGACGAGCGCGCTCGCGATCGTGAGCGCCGCGCGGGCGCAGGGCTTCGACGCGCGGCTGATCGGCATGTGAGGCGCGGCGGTCCGCCGCCCGCATACGCGCAGTTCCCATAGTGTGCAGGCCATTCCCGAACAGCACCATCCGATTCCACAGGAGATATCAGCCATGCAGAGCCAAGCCGTACCGCAGGTCGAGACCGCGCGCTATGCCGCCGCGATCGACGCATCCAAGCGCGTCCGCTGGGACATCGACAAGGACGTCATCCGCGGGCGCCGCTTCGACTTCTCGAAGAAGTTCCTGCCCGACGCGCTCTCGAAGGTGAGCGAGCTCGCGTTTCTCTCCGCCGGGGAGCAGCGCCTGCTCAGCCAGATCCAGGGACGCTCCTACGCGAACATCTTCGGGCTGGTCGAGCGGTTCATCGCGGCCAAGGTGCTCGAGGTGAGCCGGGACCATTTCCTCGGCGACCAGGCCGCGCTCGAGGCCCTGGTGCGCTTCGGCGACGAGGAGATCAAGCACCAGGAGCTCTTCCGCCGCATCGAGCGCATGATCGACGCCGACATGCCGGCGGGCTACACGTTCGTGCCGGAGCCGAACGCCGTCGCCGCGGTCGTGCTGTCGAAGGCCACGTGGGCGGTGCTCGCGCTCACCTGCCACATCGAGATCTTCGTCTCGGCGCACTACCGCGAGAGCATCGATCCGGTCGAGGGCATCGCCGAGCTCTGGAAGGACGTCTTCCTGTACCACTGGCGCGAGGAGGCGCAGCATGTCCCGCTCGACGAGCTCGAGTGGGCGCGCGAGGACGCGAAGCTCACGCCCACGGAGCGCGACCGGGCGGTGCAGGACCTGATCGAGCTGGTCGGGGCGGTCGACGGCATCCTGCAGGTGCAAGCCGCGGCGGACGCGGAGTACTTCGTCAGGATCTGCGGCCGCACGCTCGCGGAGGCGGAGCGGCAGCAGGTGAAGAACACGGTGCTCAAGGCCTACCGCTGGCAGTACATCGTCTCCGGCGTGCAGCAGCCGCGCTTCGCGAAGATGCTCGGCAGCCTCGTCAGCGACGCGCAGGGCGAGCGCATCGGGGCGGCGCTCGCGCCGATCCTGCAGCACGTGAACGCCCATTAGAGCCTGCCGGGCCGGCCGGCGATCGAACGCCCGGCCGGCCCGCCAACCCGAGGAGACACCGCCATGACCATCGCCATCGCAGCCAGCAAGGCCGGTTGGTCGTCGTTCGCCGCCGACCCGCGGGACGAAGCGCGACGGGCGCCGCGTCCGGCCGCGTTTCCCCGCGTCCAGCCGAAGCCGCTCACCCGCTCGCTCACCGACGGGCGCTTCTCGCTGATCGGCAGCGGCCACGTCGCGATCGCCGCGACGCCGGGTCTCGTCGTCCGCGTGCGCTCCGGCGCCCTCTGGATCACGCAGGAGCACGACCAGCGCGACCATCTCGTCGCCGCCGGCGAGCACTTCGTCGCCGACCGCGCCGGCCGCCTGGTCGTCTCGGCGTTCGCGCGAAGCGAGGTCGAGCTCGTGTGGGCGCCGTACGACGACGACCGTTTGTCGCCCGGGCTCGAGCCGGTGGAGATCGCGACGTAAGCGTAGACGCCCGCGTCGCGTCGTCCCGCAGCTCCCCGTGTTGCCGGAACCGAGGCACCGGGCCGATCGCCGAGGCGATCGGCCCGCTGCGCGCTCACGCCGCGGCGGCCAGGGCTTCCTTCGGATCGGCGCGCACGACGACCGTCGTGGCGACCGGGACGATCTCGTCGGCCGGCATGCCGACGCGATCGGCGTGCTCGCGAACCGCCTCCGGGCTCACTGCCTGGTAAATGCACACCGTGCCGAGCTTGCCGTCCGCCTCGGATACGACGTACGAGCGGATCCAGCGGACCTTGTCCGCCATCTCGTTGTCGCCGACGTGCCGCGAGCGCGCGGCGCTCGCCTCGAGCTCGGCGGCGGTCTTCCAGAAGTTGCGGCGACGGATCACGTAGAGCTGCATGGTAGTTCTCCTGTGGCTGGGTCCCGCGGCGTACGGTGCGCCGTCCGCGCCGGGCCGCGGGTAATCCGACCGGGCGGCGGGTCTCGCGTCGCGCATCGCTCACGATGCCGCGCTCGATCCACGGCGGCATCGTAGATTTCCCTCTCCGCGAAGTCCTTCGCGTTCCCTGATCGATTTCTTATATATTCCTGGCGTGCTTCCGGCGAACGGGACGCGTTCGATCCCCGGACCGAGGACCTACCGGTTCGGCGCATGCGAGCTCGACGAGGCGAGCCGGTCGCTGCGTGCGAACGGACGCGAGATCGAGCTGCAGCCGCGCGTATTCGACCTGCTCGCCTACCTCGTACGCAACCGCGAGCGCGTGGTGGGCAAGCAGGAGCTGCTCGAGCGGCTCTGGCCGGGGACGATCGTGGTCGACAACGCGCTGCAGCGGGTCGTGAGCCTCGCCCGCTCGGCGCTCGCCGCCGGCGGCGCGCGCGACGCGCTGCGCACCTACTCGCGGCACGGCTACCGCTTCTGCGCCGAGGTCGAAAGCCGCGATGCGGCCGTCGCGGCGACCTCGCCGGCGCTCGAGCGCGCCCGGCGCGCGCGCGAAGCGCGCGACTGGGCCGGTGCGCTCGACGCGTACGAAGCCGCCGATCGCGAGCGTGCGCTCGGCGCCGACGATCTCGAGGCGTGGGGCCGCATCGCGATCTGGGCCGGCCGCGGCGCCGACGCGATTCCGCCGCTCGAGCGCGCGCTCGCGCTGCGCGCAGCGGCGGACGAGCCGGCCGCGGCGGCGCGCGCGGCGGTGCTGCTCGCCCACATCCGCATCGACCGGATGGAGGCCGCGGTCGCGAGCGGGCTGATCAGCCGGGCGGCGCGCTACCTGGAGGGCGAGCCGACGTCGCGTGAGCACGGCGAGCTCGCCTGGGTGGCGAGCCTGCTGGCGCTGATGCAGGGCGAGCTCGACGAGACGCTGCGACGCGCGGAGGAGGCGCACGCGCTCGGCCTGCGCCTCGGCGACCGCGACCTCGAGTGCCTCGGGTTGCTCTATCGCGGTCACGCGCTGATCGGGTTGGGCGACGTCGGGCGCGGCGTCGCGCTGCACGACGAGGCCGCCGCCGCGGCGAGCGCGGGCGAAGTGAGCCCGTGGGTCGGCGGCCTGCTGTACTGCGGCGTCATCGCGGCCACCCGGCACCGCTGCGACTGGCAGCGCGCCGGACAGTGGACCGACGAATTCACCCGCTGGTGCGGCGCGAGCGGGATGGCGGCGTTTCCGGGCACGTGCCGGCTGTACCGCGCGGAGATCCTGGGGGTGCGCGGCGAGCTCGCCGAGGCGGCGCGCGAGCTCGAGGAGCTGGCCGGGGTGCTGTCCCGCATCGCTCCGTGGGCCGAAGGCGACGCGCACCGGATCCTCGGCGAGATCCACCTCGCGCGCGGCGAGCTCGACGCCGCCGAGGCCGCGTTCCGCAGGGCCCACGCGCTCGGCTGGTATCCGCAGCCGGGGCTTGCGCGGCTGCAGCTCGCACGCGGCCGGCCGGACGCCGCCGTGCGCGGCTTGGAGCAGGCGCTTGCCGACCACGACTGGGCGATCCGCGAGCGCCGCGGGCAGCTCCTCGCGACGCTCGCGCTCGCGGCGCTCGCCGCCGGCGCGCCGGAACGGGCGCGCGAGGCTCTCGGCGACCTCGATGGCGCGGCGCACCTCTGGTCGACGCCGGCGCTCGCGGCCATGGTCGCGACTGCCAGGGCCGAGCTGGCGCTGCACGAGCGGCGCCGCGGCGAGGCGGTCGCGCTGCTCAGGCAGTCGCTCAAGCAGTGGCACGACATCGGCGCGCGGCTCGACTGCGCCGAAGTCCGGCTGCGGCTCGCCGAGGTCCTGGCCGCCGACGGCGACCGCGACGCCGCCGAGCTCGAGCTCGCCGCGGCCGAGGCGCTCGCCGACCGGCTCGGCGCCGCCCGCCTGCGCAGCCGCGGCGCCGCGCTCCGCCGCGCGCTGCAGGACTGACCGCGCCGCCGCTGCAACATACGGAAACATTCCTGCGACCGGGCGGAAATCGCGCCGATACGGCGCGCCGCTAGATTCGTTCCGATCGACGCGCAGGCAGCTGCGCGATCCACTCGGACAGGAGCAGGCGATGCAACGGATGAACCTGGTGGCGCTCGGCGCGCTCGTCGCGGCCTACGCGCTCGGCCCCATGGCGACGCAGATCCTCACCCCCGCGGTGCCGTTCGTGCATCGCGATTTCGCGATCCCGATGGCGGCGGCTCAGACCCTGATCAGCCTCGCGTTCGCGACCATCGCGGTGACGACGCTCGTCTACGGACCGTTGTCCGACCGCTTCGGGCGCCGGCCGGTGATCCTCGCCGGGACCGCGCTCTTCTGCGCCGGCAGCGTGATCGCCGGGCTCGCGCCGACGCCGGAGCTCCTGATCCTCGGCCGCATGCTGCAGGCGGCCGGCAGCTCGGCCGGGCTGGTCCTCACGCGCACCATCGTGCACGACGTCTACGGGCGCGACCGCAGCGGGCAGGTGCTCGCCTACCTGACGGTCGTGATGATCTTCGTGCCGATGCTCTCGCCGCTCGTCGGCGGCATCCTGCTCGACCACGTGGGCTGGCGCACGATCTTCGGCGTCTGCGCGGTCATCGGCTTCGCCGCGCTCGCGGCGCTCGCCGCGTGCCTGCCGGAGACCAATGCGTCGCGTCGCGCGGACCTCGGCCTGCGCGGCACGTTCGCGAGCTTCGGCGTGCTCCTGCGCGACCCGCGCTACCTCGGGCCGGCGCTCTTCTTCTCGCTCGTCATGGCGACCTTCTTCGCGACGCAGGCGGCGCTGCCGTACCTGATCGTCGAGGTGCACGGCGGCACGGCGACCGAGTACGGCGTGTGGTTCGCCGTGGCGTGCGCGTTCTACGTCGCCGGCAACTACGCGAGCGGACGCTGGGCCCACCGGTTCGCGCGCGGCAAGCTCATCCTCGCCTGCGGCGTCGGCTGCCTGGCGACGAGCGCGGCGGGGCTCGCGGCCGCGAGCCTGCTCGAGTGGAGCACGGCGCTCGGATTCGTCCCGACCATCGCCCTCTGCTTCTTCGGCGCGGTGGCGATCGCGCCGGTGCAGGCGGAGGCGGTTTCCGCCCAGCCCGGACACGCGGGCGCCGCGTCGGGCCTGATGAGCGGACTGCAGATGGCGATCGGCGCCGGCGTGGTGCAGCTCGTCGGGCTCTCGCACGACGGCACGCCCTACCCGATGTTCGCCGCGCTGGTCGCGTGCAGCGCGCTCGCGCTCGCCGCGTTCGGCTACGCCTACGGGCGCGAGCGCCGCTCGCCCGCCGCCGCGGCCGCGGCCGGCTGACCCCGAGCGCCCGCCCGTCTTCTTCGCGCGGCACACGGTCGCCGCCGCCAGCGTTGGCGGCGGTGCCCGGACGTGGCATCATCCCCGGCAGAGAACCAGAACACCCTAGGGGGAGCAGGATCCGGGATGGACCAGGGTGCCGTCCTCGTGAAGACGGCGAAGGGTGCCGAGGAAGTGAAGTCGCGCGCGCACGGTCTCGCCGCGCGGCTGCGGAGCGTGCTGATCATGATCGACGGCAGCTCGACGGTCAGCGACTACGTCGCCCGCTTCGGGGCGATCCCGGACATCGAGGGCACGCTGCAGGCGCTCGTCGACCAGGGGTTCGCGGCGGTGAGCAGCGTGCGCGCCGCGGTGCCGCCCGCGGCCGCGCCGGCCGCCGGCGCGCCGACGGCAGCGCGGAAGGAGGCGATCGCCGAGCTTTGCGGCATGCTGATCGACGCGCTGGGTCCCGATGCCGACATGCTCACCTCGGTGGTCGAGCGCGCGCGGACCCGGGTCGAGTTCGACGAGGCCGTGGAGCGCTGCGCACACGTCCTCGAGAGCCTGGGTGCGCGCGGCAAGGCGCGCGCCGTGCGGTTCCGCGAGCGCGCGGCGCAGGCGGCCGGAGAGCATTTCGGCCCTTGAGCGGCCGCGCTTCGTTCACCGCCCCGTCCGGCGCACGCCCCCCGGCAGCGCCGCCGGGCTAGAATCTCCGCCTCGAGGCGTCACGCCGCGCGGGGGCGGACCGATGAACGAGGCGGGCGAACCGACGGCATACGTGGTGGACGACGACGAGTCGATCCGCAGCCTGTGGCGCTGGCTGATGGAGTCGAACGGCGTCGCCGTGCAGACGTTCGCGAGCGCCGCCGAGTTCATCGAAGCCTACCGGCCGGGCGGGCCCGCGTGCCTGATCCTCGACCTCCGCCTGCCCGACATGAGCGGACTCGAGCTGCAGAACTATCTCAAGCAGCGCGAGATCGACATCCCGATCGTCTTCGTCACCGGCCACGGCGACGTGCAGACCGCGGTGAGCGCGATCAAGGGCGGCGCGGTCGATTTCATCCAGAAGCCGTTCAGCTACCGCGAGGTGCTGTCGATCATCCAGCGCGCGTTCGCGCGCGACGCCGAGGCCTGCGCGAAGCGCGCGCTGCAGAGTCTGCTCGACGAGCGCCTCGCCGCGCTCACCGAGCGCGAGCGCGAGGTCATGTCACGCGTCGTCGAGGGCAAGCCCAACAAGGTGATCGCCGACGAGCTCGACATCAGCGTGAAGACCGTCGAGGCGCACCGCGCGAAGATGATGGAGAAGATGGGCGTCGGCTCGGTCGCCGCCCTGGTCCAGGCGCTGATGACCCAGCGGCCGGCCTAGCGTCGGGCGGGGGAAACGCGCCGGGTTCGCTTCAGCGCGCCCGGCGACGCGGGAGACGAGCCCCGCACGGCGGCCCCGGGACATTGCTGCACCGCAGCGTCCGGCGAGGGTTTTCCCTAATGGATTCCCCGCGCGGCCCGCGACTAGGATCGGAGGGTTTCGGCCGGGCCCGAGCGCGCGCGAAGCGCGCCGGAGCGCGGTCCGGTTCGGGGAAAGGGGGGCGGTACGCGTTACCGCGAGGGGTGAGCACGATCGCAGGCGCACGCGAGGGGCGGACGGCGCGCGGTGGGCCGCGCCCGCTACGGGGCGTGCGCGAGCAGCGCGTCGGTCTCGAGACCGCGCCGCAGGTCGCGCCGCACCTCCTGCCACCGGAAGCGCACCGAGTTGCGCACGATTCCCTCGTCGAGCGCCTTCAGCTGGTCCACGATCGGCGCGAAGCGCACCAGCGCGGCCGGGCTCTCGACGAACGGTCCCTCGCCGTCCTCCACCGTGCGCCAGTCGCACGCAGCGACCCGCGCACGCACGCGATCGGCGAGCTCGGCGAACTCGGGTCCGGCCTCCGGCGGCACGCCGGTCGCGGCGAGGAGCCGCTCGAGGATCGATTCCATCAGCGGCGCGACGTCCGCGCGCCCCGCGGCGCGCCGCGCGAGGAGGCCGCCGGCGTAGATCGCGAGATCGCCGACGCAGGCGAGCCACAGGTTCCATTTCGCGATGTTGATCGACACGACGAAGGCGTCGTTCGAGAAGAGCTCGGTCGAGCGCTGCCCGGCGCGCGTCCGGAGGTAGCCGTAGAGCGAGGTCTGCGCGACGTAGCTCGCGCGCGAGGCGATGAACTCCTGCAGCGCCGCCGGGTCGGCGATGCGCGCGCCGCGCACGCGTTCGCGGCCGAAGTGATCGCGCACGGTGCGCAGCCATTCCGCGGCGGTCCCGATCATCGACGCGAGCGGCGCCATGTGCTCCTTTCTGGACAAACGCATCGGATTATGGTCTAGAATCCTCCAGCCCCGGGAGGGAAGCCGGGGCAAGGCAGGCGACGCTGCAACGCCGCACCCCGCCGGCGGGAAGGAGGCGGCGCCTGTCCCGCAGTCGAGAACAGTACAGAAAGAGGAGGGCGACGCATGAGCACGGCAGTCTCCGACCGTGAAGTCCACTGGCAGCGAACGAGAAACCTGATGATCGTGCACCTGGTCATCTGGTTCATCTTCGCGTACGTCGTTCACTGGTTCGCACAGGACCTCAACAAGATCACGTTCCTCGACTTCCCGCTCGGCTTCTACATGGCCGCGCAGGGCTCGCTCATCGTGTTCGTGGTGCAGCTCTTCTTCTTCTCGAAGCAGCAGGAGAAGATCGACCGCGAATGCGGCATGGCTGAAGACGAGTAAGGGGAGAGCGATCATGGCCATGTTTGGGGATTTCTCGAGCAAGGGGGGGTTCATCGCGAACCTGCCCAAGATCTACGGCATCTACACCGGCGGGTTCATCGTCTTCATCTTCTTGATGGCGATACTCGAGCAGATGGGGCTGTCGGCCGACACGATCGGGCTGCTGTTCGTCGGCTTCACGATCGTGATCTACGCGGTGATCGGCTGGCTGTCGCGCACGATGCAGCTCGACGCCTACTACGTCGCCGGCCGCCAGGTCCCGCCGGTGTTCAACGGGATGGCGACCGCGGCCGACTGGATGTCGGGCGCCTCGTTCGTGGCGATGGCGGGCGGCATCTACGTGGGCGGCCACCCGTACCTCGCGTTCGTGGTGGGATGGACCGGCGGCTACGTGCTGGTCGCGACGCTGATGGCGCCGTACCTGCGCAAGTTCGGCTGCTACACCGTGCCGGACTTCATCGGCACGCGCTACGGCGGCAACTTCGCGCGCCTGTGCGCGGTGATCGTGCTGGTGGTGGCCTCCTTCACCTACGTGACCGCGCAGATCAACGCCACCGGGACGATCGCGTCGCGCGCGCTCTTGATCCCGTTCGAGGTCGGCGTGTGGGTCGGGCTGGCCGGCATCCTGCTCTGCTCGATGCTCGGCGGCATGCGCGCGGTGACCTGGACCCAGGTGGCGCAGTACATCGTGCTGATCATCGCCTACCTGGTGCCGGTCATCTGGATGTCGAACAAGCAGGGCTTCGGCGTGATCCCGCAGCTCGTGTACGGCGACGCGGTCCAGCGCATCGCCGAGCTCGAGCAGCTGCACCAGGTCGGCGTGCTGAAGCCCGCCGAGGCGGTGGCCGGGATGAGCGCGCTCGTCGTGAAGCACAACGCGCCCGCCGACACGTTCGTCGCGAACTGGCGGTTCGTCACGTTGGTCGCGTGCATGATGCTCGGCACGGCGTCGCTGCCGCACATCCTGATGCGCTACTTCACCACGCCGTCGGTGCGCGCGGCCCGCTCGTCGGTCGCCTGGTCGCTGTTCTTCATCTTCCTGCTCTACTTCACGGCGCCGGCGCTCGCGACCTTCACCAAGCTGCAGATCCTCGACCCGAATCTCGCCACCAGCGTGATCGGCAAGTCGATCGCGGACGTGAACGCGCTCACCTGGGTGCAGAAGTGGAGCGCGGTCGGCTTCCTGAAGGTGATGGACGCCAACGGCGACGGCATAGTCCAGATCAACGAGTTCTTCATCCGCGCCGACGTGGTGGTGCTGGCGACGCCCGAGATCGCCGGACTGCCGTACGTGATCTCGGGCCTGGTCGCCGCCGGCGGCATGGCGGCGGCGATGTCGACCGCCGACGGGCTGCTGCTCGCGATCGCCAACGCGCTCTCGCACGATCTGTACTACAAGATGATCGACCCGAAAGCCGACACCAAGCGCCGCCTGATCGTGGCGCGGGTGCTGCTGATCGCGATCGGTGCGGCGGGCGCCCTGGTCGCGAGCCTGCGGCTGACCGGGATCCTCGGCGCCGTGGCGTGGGCGTTCTGCTTCGCGATGTCGGGGCTGTTCTTCCCGCTGGTGCTCGGCGTCTGGTGGAAGCGCGCGAACCGCGCGGGCGCCATCGCCGGGATGATCGTCGGGCTCGGGGCCGGTACCTGGTACCTGTACGCGGTGAAGTGGGGCGGCATGAAGCCGTGGTGGGGCATGGACGACCTGCGCTTCGGCATGGTCGGCGCGGCGGCGAGCCTGGTCGCCATGGTGGTGGTCAGCCTGCTCACTCCGGCGCCGGACAAGGAGACGCAGGACATGGTCGACGAGATCCGCATCCCGAAGGGCGAGACCTATCTCGGGTCGACGCACTAGCCGCATCGCGTAGTCTAGAATCCGGCCGGGGCGAGACGGTTTCGCCCCGGCCGTTTCTTTTCCGTCGTGCCCTGCCGGCGCCGGCCGGCAGCGCAAGCAAGCGCAGGAAGCACAGATGTTCGAGGCCTTCCCCGTCTGGGTGATCGCGATCGACTACATCCTCGGCACGATCATGTGGACGCTGATCGGCCGCTTCGGGATGGGTCTGTTCCTGCCCGAGACGAGCAGCTTCTTCTTCATGCGGTTCTTCGTGCGGGCGACCGACCCGCTGATCAAGCTCTTCCGGCCGATCACGCCCGGCTTCCTGATCCAGCCGATGGTGCCGCTCTACGTCGCGTGGTTCTTCTTCATGATCCGCTTCTACCTGATGCCCTGGCTGCTCGGCTACTCGGTGATGGGCATGCTGTCGTTCCCGCTGGAGAGCGAGATCGGCCAGACGGTGGCGCGGCTGATCGGCATGCTGTTCGGAAGATAGCGGCGCGCCGCAGAGCGCCGTCCGCCGGCGGCGCGACGCGGCCGGTTGACACGCCGATGCCGAGGTGCTTAGCTTGATCGCGGCGGCGCGGAGAGACGTCGATGAAGGGATACGAACGGCGCACGGGACAGCGGCTGGTCGCGCTCGGACTGCTCGGCGCGCTCGCGTTCAACTACCCGATCCTCGGGCTGTTCAACCGCGCGGTCACGGTGCTCGGCATTCCGCTGCTCTACGCCTACATCTTCGCCGCCTGGGCGCTCCTGATCGCGGCGATGGCGCTCGTCGTCGAGCGCGGCAGGGCCAAGTGAGCGCGGTCGGCGTCCGGCCGGCGCGCGCCGCGCCCGGATACCCGGGCTAGCGGACAGGGGCCGGCATGCTCCAGGGCTGGGTGATCGTTCTCACCTCGATCGCTTACCTGGGCCTGCTGTTCGGCATCGCCTACTACGCGGATCAGCGCGCCGACCGCGGCCGCTCGATCATCGCGAGCCCCTACATCTACAGCCTCTCGCTCGCGGTCTACGCCACCGCCTGGACCTTCTACGGCAGCGTCGGGCGCGCGGCGGTCGACGGCGTCGGCTTCCTGCCGATCTATCTCGGCCCCACGCTGATTATCGCGCTGTGGTGGGTGGTGATGCGCAAGATCCTGCGCATCTCGAAGCAGCACCGCATCACTTCGCTCGCCGACTTCGTCGCCTCGCGCTACGGCAAGAGCGCGCTGGTCGGCGGCGTCGTGACGGTGATCGCGGTGATCGGCATCGTGCCGTACATCTCGCTGCAGCTGAAAGCGGTGTCGAACAGCTTCGTGATCCTGCTGCAGTACCCGGAGATCGTCATGCCGGCGACCGTCGGCGCGGTGCCGGTCCTGCAGGACACGGCGTTCTGGGTCGCCTCCGCGCTCGCGATCTTCACCATCCTGTTCGGCACCCGCCACCTGTACGCCGCCGAGCACCACGAGGGCATGGTCGCGGCGATCGCGTTCGAGTCGCTGGTGAAGCTGCTCGCGTTCCTGGCGGTCGGGGTGTTCGTGACGTTCGTCGTGTACGACGGATTCGGCGACGTCTTCTCGCGCGCCGCCGCCGAGCGCGAGCTCGCGCCGATGCTGACGCCGATCGAGAGCGTCGCCGGCGGCTACGGCAGCTGGGTGTGGCTGACGATCCTCTCGATGCTCGCGATCATGTTCCTGCCGCGCCAGTTCCAGGTGACGGTGATCGAGAACATCGACGAGCGCCACCTGAACAAGGCGATCTGGCTGTTCCCGCTCTACATGCTGGCGATCAACGTCTTCGTGCTGCCGATCGCCTTCGGCGGCCGGCTGCACTTCCCGGACGGCACGGTCGACGCCGACACGTTCGTGCTCACGATCCCGATGTTCGAGCGCCAGGAGCTGCTCACCCTGCTGGTGTTCATCGGCGGGCTCTCGGCGGCGACCGGCATGGTGATCGTCGAGACGATCGCGCTCTCGACGATGGTATGCAACGACCTCGTCATGCCGCTGCTGCTCAGGATGCGGCGCCTCGCGCTCGCGCAGCGGCCGGATCTCACGGGGCTGCTGCTCGGCATCCGGCGCGGCGCGATCGTGCTGATCCTGCTGCTCGGCTACGTCTACTTCCGCCTGGCCGGCGAGGCCTACGCGCTGGTCTCGATCGGGCTGATCTCGTTCGCGGCGGTGGCGCAGTTCGCGCCGGCGGTGCTGGGCGGCATCTTCTGGAAGAGCGGGACGCGGCGCGGCGCGCTCGCCGGGCTCGCGGCCGGCTTCGGCGTGTGGATGTACACGCTGCTGCTGCCCGCGCTCGCGCGCTCCGACTGGCTGCCGCGGAGCTTCCTCGAGGCGGGGCCGCTCGGCATCGAGCTGCTGAGGCCGCTCGAGCTCTTCGGCCTCGCCGGCCTCGACCAGATCACGCACGCGATGATCTGGAGCATGATGGCGAACGCGGGCGCCTACGTCGCGGTGTCGCTGCTCGACACGCAGAGCGCCGAGGAGCACCGGCAGGCCAGCCTGTTCGTCGATGTGTTCCGCCGCGACGGCGGCGGCGCGCGGCTGTGGCGCGGCACCGCGTCAGCGCCGGACCTGCACGCGGTGCTCGCGCGGTTCCTGGGCGCGGAGGCCGCCGACGCGGTGTTCGCCCGCTACGCGCGCGCGCACGGCGGGACCTGGCCCGATCCCGCGCTCGAGGCCGACGCCGATCTCGTGCACGCGGTCGAGACGCAGCTCGCGGCCGCGATCGGCGCCGCCTCGGCGCGCATCATGGTGGCGGCGGTGGCCAAGGAGGAGGCGCTGACCATCGACGAGGCGCGCGAGCTGCTCGACGAGGCCTCGCAGGTGGTGGCGTACAGCCACCGGCTGGAGCAGAAGTCGCGCGAGCTCGAGCAGGCGACGCGCGAGCTCAAGGCCGCCAACGAGCGGCTGACCGAGCTCGACCGCATGAAGGACGACTTCATCTCGACCGTGACGCACGAGCTGCGCACGCCGCTCACCTCGATCCGCGCGTTCGCCGAGATCCTGCTCGACCGGCCCGACCTCGATGCCGACGAGCGCCAGCGCTTCCTCGGCATCATCACGCGCGAGACCGAGCGCCTGACCCGCATGATCAACCAGGTGCTCGACCTCGCGAAGCTCGAATCGGGCAAGGCGGAGTGGAACGTCGCCAGCGTCGACCTGCGGCAGCTGATCGACGACTCGGTCGCCGCGACGAGCCAGCTGTTCAAGGAGAAAGGCATCGCGCTCGAGACCGACGTCGCGCCGGAGCTGCCGCTCGTGGCGGCCGACCACGACCGGATCATGCAGGTGCTGCTGAACCTGCTCTCGAACGCGGCGAAATTCTGCGGCCGGCCGGACGGGCGCGTGCGGATCGCCGCGCGCGTCGCCGGCGGCGACCTGCGCGTCGACGTCGCCGACAACGGCCCCGGCATCAACCCGCGTGACCGCGAGACGATCTTCGAGAAGTTCCGCCAGGTCGGCGACACCCTGACCGCCAAGCCGCAAGGCACCGGCCTCGGGCTGCCGATCAGCCGCCAGATCATCGAGCACTTCGGCGGCCGGATCTGGGTCGAGAGCGCGCCCGGGCGCGGCTCGACCTTCTCGTTCACCCTGCCGATCGGGCCGCCGCACGCGGGGCGCGACCGGCCGACGCTCGCCGCCGCATGACCGGAGCTGCAAGCATGGCGCACAAGATCCTGATCGCCGACGACGAGCCGAACATCGTCGTCTCGCTCGAGTTCCTGATGAAGCAGGAGGGGTTCGACGTGCGCGTCGCGCCGGACGGCGACGAGGCGCTCGCGCAGATGTCGGAGTTCGATCCGGACCTGGTGCTGCTCGACGTGATGCTGCCGCGCCGCAACGGCTTCGAGGTCTGCCAGGAGATCCGCGCGCATCCCGAGTGGCGCAGGTCGAAGATCGTGATGCTGACCGCCAAGGGGCGCGACATCGAGATGCAGAAGGGGCTCGCCCTCGGCGCGGACGCCTACATCACCAAGCCCTTCTCGACCAAGGAGCTCGTCGCCCGCGTGAGGCAGCTGCTCGGCGTCCGCCCATGAGCGACCAGACGAGCATCATCGTCGCGTTCGTGGTGACGCTCGCGATCGTCGCGGCGGTGGCCGGGCTGACCGGCGGGCTCGTCTGGGCCGCGCTCGGGCCCGGCGAGCGCGCCGCCGCGGCCGCGCTGCTCGCCCCGCGCGCCGGGCTCGTGGTCTTCGTCGGTCTGATCGCCACCGGCATCGCGAGCCTCGCGGTCCAGCCGGTGATCCGCGGGTACTTCACCGGGGCCCGGCGCCTCGCCGAGGAGACGCGCATCATGCTCGACGCGAACCCCGACTACCGGATCGCGCGCGCCGGCCTGCCCGGGCTGCGCGAGCTCGGCGAGGCGGTGAACGCCCTCGCCGACCGCCTGCGCGAGCAGCGCGAGGAGGTGGAGGCGAAGGTCGCCTCGGCCAAGGCCTCGGTCGAGGAGGAGCGCAACCGCCTCGCGGCGCTCATGTCCGAGCTCTCCCAGGGCGTGCTGGTGTGCAACGCGGAGGGACGCATCCTGCTCTACAACGCGCGCGCGCGGCAGCTCTTCGACGCCGATGGCGCCGGCCAGGCGGCGCCGGTCGGCCTCGGGCGCTCGATCTTCGGCCTGATCGACCGCAATGTCGTCGCGCATGCGCTCGACACGATCGCGCAGCGCTCCGCGCAGGGCGACGCGGATCCGGTCGTCCACTTCCTCACCGCGACGCGCGCCGGCCAGTGGGTGCGCGTCCACGTGGCGCAGGTGCGCCCGCACGCGGAACCGGCCGGCGCGCGGGCGGACCAGCCGGCGGAGGCGGCGGGCTTCGTCCTGACGCTGGACGACGTGACCCGCGCGGTCGAGGACGACGGCCGGCGCGACCGCGCGCTGCGCTCGCTGAGCGAGGGCATCCGCGCCCCGCTCGCCAACATCCGCGCGGCGGTCGAGAGCCTGCTCGAGTACCGGGACATGGGCGATGCGCAGCGGGTGCGCTTCCTCGGCGTGATCGCCGAGGAGGCGAGGGCGCTTTCGGCGCAGCTCGACCGCACCACGCACGAGCATGCCGACGCGCTCAAGACACGGTGGCCGCTCGAGAGCGTGCTCGGCGCCGATTTGATCGGCGCCGCGCAGCGGCGGATCGAGTCGCGGCTCGGCATGCGCGTCGTGCTCGAGGAGGCCGAGTCCTCGCTGTGGCTCGAGGCCGAGAGCTTCTCGCTGACGCAGGGCCTCGCCTACCTCGCCGGCCGTCTCAAGCTGGAGCTCGGCGTCGACGAGGTGCGGTTCCGCCTCGTGCGCGCCGGCCGTCACGCCCAGCTCGATCTCGCGTGGCGCGGCGCGGCGGTGCCGTCGACCGTGCTCGGGAGCTGGGAGGACGAGCCGATGCGCGCCGGGGGCGAGGACAGCCCGGTCTCGCTGAAGGAGGTGATCGAGCGCCACGCCGGCGAGCTGTGGCATCACGTCGACGCGGCAGCGCGCGCGTCCTACTTCCGGATCCTGCTGCCCGCGCGGAGCGCCGCACCGTCGGCGCGCCGCGGCGCGCCCGCGATCGTCAGCCGGCCCGAGTACTACGACTTCGACCTGTTCAACCAGCCCGGACAGTCGCCGGATCTCGACAGCCGGCCGCTCGCCGAGCTCGCCTACACCGTCTTCGACACCGAGACGACCGGGCTGGAACCGTCCGCCGGCGACGAGATCATCGCCATCGGCGCGGTGCGCATCGTGAACCTGCGGCTGCTGCGGCACGAGGTGTTCGAGCAGCTCGTCGACCCGCGCCGGCCGCTCGCCCAGGCGTCGATCCGCATCCACGGCATCACGCCGGAGATGCTCGAGGGGCAGCCGACGATCGAGCGCGTGCTGCCCGCGTTCCTGAAGTTCAGCGAGGACACGGTGCTGGTCGCGCACAACGCCGCCTTCGACATGCGGTTCCTGCAGCTCAAGGAGGCGGCGACGGGCGTGCGGTTCACCCAGCCGGTGCTCGACACGCTGCTCCTCTCCGAGGTCCTGCATCCGAACATCAAGGAGCACCGGCTGGAGGCGATCGCCGCGCGGCTCGGCGTCGACATCGTCGGCCGGCACACCGCGCTCGGCGACGCCATCGTGACCGGCGAGGTCTTCCTGCGCATGGTGCCGCTGCTGGCCGAGCGCGGCATCCGCACGCTCGGCGAGGCGCGGGCCGCGTCCGAGAGGACGTTCTATGCGCGCGTCAAGTACTAGCGCGGGTCTCGCGACGGCATGACTCCGGGCGCCGACGACCCCACGCCGCGGGGCCTCCCGCAGTCGATGTACAGCCCGCTCTCGGCGGTCGTCCGGCGCGAGCCCGTCTGGTGCCCGCCGGCGACCGGCCTGCGCGCCGCGCTCGCGACGATGCGCGAGCTCGGGATCGGTTCGATGGTCGTCGCCGACCCGCAGACGCGCGCGCCGCTCGGCATCTTCACGCTGCACGACCTGCTGGGCCGGGTCGTCCTCGAGCAGCGCGACCTGGAGCTGCCGATCGAGCGGGTGATGACGACCCCGGTCGTCACGCTCGAGCCGCACGTCTCGGCCTACCAGGCCGCGGTCACGATGGCCCATCACGGGCTGCGCCACGTCGTGATCGTCGAGCGCGGCCGGCTCGCGGGCGTCGTGTCGCAGAAGGACCTCTTCAACCTGCAGCGGATCGGCACGACCGAGATCGGCAGCACCATCCGCTCGGCCGCCGGCCTCGACACGCTGAAGCAGGCCGCACGCGACATCCGCGAGCTCGCGCAGAACATGCTCGAATCTGGCGTCGGCGCCGAGCCGCTGACGCAGCTCGTCTCGGCCCTGAACGACCTGCTGACGATCCGCATCATCGAGCTCGCACGGGGGCGGCGCGCGCTGCCCGAAGCGAAGCTCTGCTGGCTCGCGCTCGGCTCGGAAGGACGCTACGAGCAGACGATCAGCACCGACCAGGACAACGCGCTCATCTTCGACGCCCCGGGCGGCGAGCCGGAGGCGCTGCGCGCGGCGATCGTCCCGTTCGCGCGCGAGGTGAACGAGGCGCTCGACGCCTGCGGCTTTCCCCTGTGCCGGGGCGGCGTGATGGCGGGCAACCCGCCGTGGTGCCTGAGCCGGGAGGAGTGGCGCCGCCGGTGCCAGGGCTGGATCGACGCGCAGAATCCCGAGGCGCTCCTGAACGCGGTGATCTTCTTCGACTTCCGGCCCCTCTGGGGCGAGGCCGCGCTCGCCGAGGAGCTGCGCGGGTGGCTCGCCGGCGCGACCAGCGCGAACGCGCTCTTCATGTACCAGATGGCGCAGCTCGCGCTGGGGGTGCGCTCGCCGCTCGGCTTCCTGCGCACCTTCGTCTACGACTCGAAGGAGTTCCCGCACACGATCGACCTCAAGGCGCACGGCACCCGTCTCCTGGTCGACGCCGCGCGGGTGTACGCGCTGGCGAACGGCGTCGCGCACACCAACACGGCGCAGCGCCTGCGGCTCGTCGCGCCGAGGATCGGTCTCGGCGCCCGCGAGGTGGAAGCGGCGGTGCAGGCATTCAACTTCCTGCAGCTCCTGCGCCTGCGCAGCCAGCTTGCACCGGGGGTGAAGCCCGGGGCCGAGAACCGCGTCGATCCGGCGACACTGAACCATTTCGACCGGCGGTTCCTCAAGGAGTCGCTGCGTCAGGCGCAGACGCTCCGCAAGCGCCTCGAGCTCGACTACCCCTCGCGCTGAGCCGTGGCGCCGAGCGGCGAATCCGCGTGCCCGGCGATCGCACCCGCGCGTCCTCGCGTCGCCGCTGAAGCCGGCGCGCTTGGCGCTGCCGCATGGTTCCGGCTACAATCCGCGTTCTTCATCCGGCGCCGCGGCTCCCGCGGCGCACAGATTCCGGCCAAGTAGCTCAGTTGGTAGAGCAGAGGACTGAAAATCCTTGTGTCGGCGG
>JAHDYJ010000222.1 GCA_023383795.1 Burkholderiales bacterium
CCGCCGTGCCGTCCGGCGAGTTGTCGTCGACGAAGATCACCTCCCAGTCGCGCCCTTCGAGCGTGCGCCTGAGCCGCTCCACCAGCAGGGGCACGTTGTCGTGCTCGCCATAGGTCGGCACGATCACGCTCAGCTCCGGCGCTGGCCGCGCGGCCGCGGCGGGCGGCTCGCTCCGCGCGGCAGGCACCGTCATGACGGGCACGTGATTCATCGCCGAGCCTTCGACACGCACGACCTCCGGCACCCTCGTGATATCCCGGCGGGCCCCGCCGTTCAATGCGCGCCGCGCATCGGGTGGACGCGGCGCGCAGCGGCGTGCCATAGAGGGCGCCGCTCACGGGAGCCCGATATCTCCGCATGCCGACCCCGCTGCTCGCCCGCCTCAGCGACCTTCCCCGCCGGGTCGTGGACGGCCTGTGCGATCCGGTGCGGCGGCGCCGCGTCGCGCTCTGGGTCGCGCTCGCCTACGGCCTCGCCTGGTTCCTCTACGGCGTGATCGCCAAGTCGAGCCAGGACATCAATGCCGACATGGCCGAGATGGTGGTCTGGGCGCGCGAGCCGGCCCTCGGCTATCCCAAGCATCCGCCGCTGCTCGCCTGGGTCGTCTGGCTCTGGTTCTCGGTGTTCCCGCTCGCCGACTGGGCCTTCCTGCTGCTCGCGGTCGCGACGGTCTCGCTCGGCATCTTCCTCTGCTTCGAGCTCGCCGGCGAGTGGCTCTACGGCGAGAAGCGCGCCGCCGTGCCGTTCCTGCTCGCCGCGATCCCGTTCTACAATTTCCTCGGCCTCAAGTTCGACCAGAACTCCGCGCTGATCCCGCTCTGGGCGCTCGCCGTGTGGGCCCTGATGCGCTCCATCGAGACGCGCCACCAGGGCTGGGCCGCGCTCGCGGGCGCGGCCGCGGCCGCCGCCATGCTGACCAAGTACTGGTCCGCCTTCCTGCTGCTCGCCCTCGCGGTGGCCGCGCTCGCCGATCCGCGCCGGCGCGCCTATTTCCGCTCCGCCGCGCCCTGGGTGACCGCGCTGGTCTTTCTCGCCGCGATCGCGCCCCACGCGGCCTGGCTCGTGAGCGAGGATTTCCCGCCGATCCGCTGGGTCGCGGAGCGGCGCGGCGCCGCCTCGGTCCTCGATACCTTGCGCGCGCTCGGCGAGTATGCGGGCGGCACCGCCGCCTACGGCGCGGGCGCGCTGGCGCTCGCGCTCGCCTTCACGCGTCCCTCGCCCGCGGCCGTGAAGGACAACCTGTTCCCGCGCGAGCTCGAACGGCGCACGGCCGTGGCGTTGTTCTGGGTGCCGATCCTGGTGCCGGTCGCGGTCGCGCTGCCGATGCAGACCAGCCTCTTGTCGCTCTGGAACACGCCTGCGCTCAACCTGCTGCCGGTCGTCATGCTGGCCTCCACGCTGGTGGTGCTCACGCGCGAGGACCTGACCCGGATGGCGATCGTGGTCGCGACCGTCACGGCCATCGTCGTGCTGATCTCGCCCGTGGTCGCCGCCACCATCCTGGCGCGCGGGGTCGAGAACAACGCCGCCTATGCGCGGCTCGTGGCCATCGAGGTCGCGCGCGTCTTTCGCGAGGAGACCGGCCGGCCGCTGAAGCTGATCGGCGGTCCCTTCACTTTGGTGAGCTCGGCCGCCTTCTACCTTCCGGGCACCATGACCTTCGCGGACTTCTCGCCCTATCTCTCGCCCTGGGCGACCGACGCACGCATCGCGCGCGATGGTCTGGCGATGGTCTGCCCGGCCGGCGACCCGCACTGCGTGAAGCAGATGACCGAGCGGCTCCGGCGCGCCCATGCCGATCCGCCCGTCGAGATCGAGGTGACGCGCCGCTGGCTCGGCCTCGCGAGCCCGCCCGCGCGTTTCCTGATCGGCGTCGTGCCGCCGCGCACGCGCCCATGAGGCGCGACGTCCTGCTGGCGCCGGCTGCCCGGCTGCATGCGGCGCTGACCGACCCGGCGCGGCGGGAGCGCACGGCGCTGCTCGTCCTCGCCGCCTATGTCGCGATCTGGACGCTCTACGGGATCATCGCCAAGAGCAGCCAGGACCTCCATTTCGACATGGGCGAGGTCGTGGTGTGGTCGCGGGAGGTCGGCTGGGGCGGCCCGAAGCATCCGGCGCTCGCGCCGTGGCTCGCCGGCGCCTGGTTCCGCCTCGTGCCGCTGAGCGATGCCACCTTCT
>JAHDYJ010000223.1 GCA_023383795.1 Burkholderiales bacterium
TCTCCGCGGTGAAGGAGGGGCGGACGCTCCGGCACGTGCGGCTCGCCCTCGGCGCGGTGGCGCCGACGCCGATCCGCAGCCCGCGCGCCGAGGCGGCGCTCGAGGGCAGGCCGCTCGACGCCGAGGTCATCGAGGCGGCGGCCGCCGCCGCGCGCGACGACGCGCGTCCGATCTCGGACGTGCGTGCCTCCGAGTGGTACCGCCGCGAGCTCGTGCATAACATGGTCAAGAGGATGCTCACAGATGTCGCCGAAGGTTGAGATCAGCTTCACTTTGAACGGCACCGCGCGCTCCGCCGCGGTGCCGCCGGACATGAGCACGCTCGCCATGCTGCGCGAGGTGATCGGCCTGACCGGCACCAAGTACGCGTGCGGCGAGGGCGAGTGCGGCGCCTGCACGGTCATCGTCGACGGGCAGTCGGTGAACTCGTGCCTGATGTTCGCCGCGGACTGCGACGGGCGATCGGTCACGACGGTCGAGGGCGTGGTGGACACGCCGCTCGGCGAGCGCCTGCGCGACGCGTTCGTGCAGGCGGGCGCGGTGCAGTGCGGATTCTGCACGCCCGGGATGATGGTGCAGGCGAAGCACCTGATCGACTCGCTCGACGGCAGGCTCGACCGCGAGGCGATCAAGCGCGGCATCGAGGGCAACCTCTGCCGCTGCACCGGTTACGTGAAGATCGTGGACGCCATCGCGGCGGCCGCACAGCCGAAGGGGTGAGGACATGGGAATCGCGCCCGAAGCACAAGTCGAGACCGTCGCCCCGCACGAAACCCGTGCCCCGGCGGGCGCCAAGCTGATCGCGAAGGACTCGCTGATCGGCAAGCGCATCGCGAAGCTCGACGCGCCGGACAAGGCGAGCGGGAAGACCCGCTACATCCACGACATGAACCTGCCCGGGCAGCTCCACGGGAAGATCCTGCGCTCGGCGCGGGTGCATGCGCGCATCAGGCGCATCGACACGTCGAAGGCGAAGGCGCTTCCGGGCGTGCACGCCGTGCTCACGGCGGCCGACGTGCCCTACCAGCGCCCGCTCGGCGTCGGCAAGGACCATCTGCCGCTGAAAAGCGACCGCGTGCGCAGCCTGCGCGACGAGATCGCGGCGGTCGCCGCCGACTCGCCCGAGATCGCCGCCGCCGCGCTCAAGCTGATCGAGGTCGAGTACGAGGACCTGCCGCCGCTCTGCGACGCCGCCGAGGCGCGCAAGCCCGGCGCGCCGCTGCTGCACGAGGGCAAGGAGGGCAACGTCGCGATGACCTTCGACTACGCGCACGGCGACGTTGCGCAGGGCGAGGCCGAGTCCGACGTCGTGATCGAGGACACGTTCCGGCTGCACTACGTGACGCACTGCTGCATGGGGGTCTCGGGCGTGATCGCCGACTTCGACGCCTCCGGCGGGCTGACGCTCTACTCGCAGACCCAGGTGCCGTTCCTGCACAAGCGCGAGTTCGCCGACGTGCTCGGCATCGACCCGGGCCGGATCCGCATCGTCCAGCCGCCGATCGGCGGCGGGTTCGGCTCGAAGCTCGACATCTACCCGTTCGAGCCGATCGCGATCTTCCTCGCGCGGGCGACGAGACGCCCGGTGAAGCTCGTCTTCACGCGCGAGGAGGAGTTCGCCGTCTCGCCGACCCGGCAGCCGGTGGTGCTGCGGCTGCGCAGCGGCGCGAGGAAGGACGGCGCGCTCACCTTCCGCGAGGTCGAGACGCTGCACGACAACGGCGCCTACACCTCGTGGGGCGCGACGACGCCGTTCGTGATCATGCAGACGATCTCCTCGCTCTACCGCGTGCCGCACTGCAAGTACCACACGAGCGCGGTATACACGAACAATCCCTACGCCGGGTCCTTCCGCGGCTACGGCAACCTGCAGGGCACCTTCGCGGTCGAGAGCCACATGGACAAGCTCGCCGAGGCGCTCGGGATGGACCCGCTCGAGTTCCGGCTCAGGAACGCGCAGGAGCCGGGCGAGGTCACCGGCCAGGGGATGCACTTCAAGAGCTGCGGCTTCAAGGACTGCCTGCACACGGTCGCCGCGCGCAGCGACTTCCAGCGCAAGCACCGCGAGCACCGTGCGCGGTGGGGCGAGCCCGGCCGGTTCAAACGCGGCGTCGGCATCGCCTCGATGCTGCACGTCGGCGGCGGCGCGAAGATCTATCCCTCGGACGGTT
>JAHDYJ010000093.1 GCA_023383795.1 Burkholderiales bacterium
CCTGCTCGACTTCGACCGCATCGACGAGATCGTCGAGCGCGGCTACGCGGCCGCGCGCGCGGCGATCCGGGACTGGTCGGAGCGCAAGGCGCCGGGCTAGCCCGGCGCGAGGAGGCTGCGCGCCTCCCGGAGGTCGGGCGCGTCGACGTCTTCCCCGAACGCGCCGAGGACGGGCGCCAGCACGTCGCGGAGCGCAGCGTCGCGCCGCGTCCCCTCGAGCGCGCCGCAGAGGCTCACCGCCGCGCGCAGCTCGAAGAGCCGCGCGCCCTGCGCGCGCGCGACGCCGATCGCCTCGTGCAGCCAGCGCTCGGCCTCGGCGTTGCTGCCGCGCTCGGCGAGGACCTTCCCCTTGAGGCGCAGGAGCTCGGCGAGATAGAAGCGCTCGCCGGTCCGCCCGCTGATCGCGAGCGCCTCGTCGATCGCGCCGAGCGCCTCGTCGAGCCGGCCGGCGGCGAGCAGGCCCTTCACGAGCAGCGACAGCCCGAACGGCTGATAGGTGAGGGCATCCATCGACCGGTGGGCCGCCATCCCCGCGGTGATCTCCTCCAGCCCCGCCTCGAGCTTGCCCTCGCTCACCAGGGCCTCGCCGCGGATCATCTGCGAGACGCCGACCCAGGTGGCGAACCCCTGCTCGCGCGCGAGATCGAGCGATTCCGTCGCGCGCCGAAGCGCCTCGCGCGCGTCGCGGCGAAAGTGGTGCACGGCCGCGAGATAGCACAGCGAGAAGTTGATCGTGTGCGCGCCGCCGAGCGAGCGCGAGTGCTCGAGACCGTCCTCGCCCGCGCGCCGCCCGCCCTCGAGGTCGCCGAGCGTCGTCAGGGCGAGTGCGAGGTAGCACAGCCCGGTCGACTTCTGGTCCTGGATGTAGAGCGCCTGCTTGCCGCGGCGCGCGGCCTGGTCCTGCTCGTACAGGCGGATCGCCTCCTCGAGCTCGCTGCGGGCCGCGGCGAATTCGGCGGTCAGGAACAGCGTGCCGCCAAGGAGCAGGTGGCCCATGACGAGCATCGGCACGGCCTGCTGCGCGCCGGCGCGCGTGAGGCATTCCTCGGCGAGCGCGCGGCATTGCGCGAAGTTGGCGCGCGTGATCTCGTAGGAGCCGACGCCGGCGAGCACCGGAAAGATCTCCGGAACGTCGCCGAGCTCGCGGCAGAGCCCGAGCGCGGTCCGGTAGGCCGCGCCCGACTCCGGCGAGGAGAAGCCGCGGTGCTCCGCGTACACGCTGCCGAGGGCGAGGTGCGCGCCGCGCGCGCGCCGCGTCCGCGCGCCCGAGGGCGGCAGGCCGTCGAGCAGTCCGAGCGCGCGCCGGAGCTGGGCGATCGCCTCGACGAAGCCCGAGCGGCGGGTCGACTGCTTCGCCGCCCGGAGCAGGTAGTGGACCGCGTTGTCGGTGTCGCCGGCGGCCTCGAAGTGGTGCGCGAGGACCTCGGGCTGCGACTCGGCGACCTCGGGAAACTGCTCCACCAGGGTCCGGGCGATGCGGGCGTGAAGCGCGATCTGGCCCTTCTTCAGCAGACTGGAGTACGCCGCGTCGCGCACCAGCGCGTGCTTGAACCCGTACGTCATGACCTCGGTCGACGGGCGCCGGGTCATGAGCCCGGCCTCGACCAGGCGGTGCAGCGCCTCCTTCAGTTCCTCCTCGGGCTGGGCCGCGACCCTGGCGAGCAGCTCGTACGGGATCTCGCGCCCGATCACCGCGCCGATCTGCGCCACCGCCTTCGCCGATCCTAGCCGGTCGAGGCGCGACATCAGCGCGTCGCTGAGCGTCGCGGGAACCGCGAAGGCCGCGCGCGAGCGCTCGGTCGCGCCGTCGTTCGCGGGCAGCTCGGCGAGCTCCAGCACCTCCTGCGTGAGATCCTCGATGAAGAGCGGCAGCCCGTCGGCGCGGTCCGCGATCTGCGCGACGGTTTGCTCCGGCACGCGCCGCTCCCCGCAGAGCAGCCCGATCATGGCGATCGCGTCCGGCCGGTCGAGCGGCGCGAGCCGCATGCGCACGAGCGGCGCCTGCTCGGGCCAGTGCGACTGGAACTCGGGACGCGCCGTGAAGATCGCGAGGACCGGCAGCCGGCCCACCCCCTCGATGATCCGTCCCAGCAGCTCCTCCGAGGTGGGATCGATCCAGTGCAGGTCCTCGACGACCATCAGCACCGGACCGCGGGCCGCGGCGCGCTCGAGGAGCAGCATCAGCACTTCGAACAGCCGCCGCTTGCGCCGCTGCGGCGACATGTCGAGCCGCGCGTCCATGCCCTGGTTCCCGATCGCGAGCAGGTTGGCGAGCAGCGGCAGCGCGTCGGCCGCGCCCTGCGCGGCATGCGGTATCAGCGCCAGCAGTTTCTGCAGTCGCGCGTCGTCGTCGTCGCGGTCGGTGAATCCGGCGGCGAGCGCAATCTGGCGGACGAGCGGCGCGAGCGGACTGCCCTGCAGGTGCGGGGCGCAATAGAACCAGAGGCGCACCGCATCGCGGCCCGCGACCTGGCGCGCGACCTCGTCGGCGAGCCGCGACTTGCCGACGCCGGGCTCGCTCGTGAGGAGCACCGCGCGGCCGCGGCCGGCCTGCGCCGAGCTCCAGAGCTGCCGCAGCGTGTCGAGCTCGGACTGCCGGTCGACGAGCGGCGTCAGCTCGGATGCCCGCAGCGCATGGAAGCGGCTGCGGGCGCGGCTCTCGCCGACGACCTCCCAGGCCTGGACCGGCGCATCGAAGCCTTTGAGCGGGTGACGCCCGAGGTCCCTGTACTCGAAGATCCCGCGGCTCAGTCGGCGCGTCTGGTCCGACACGACGACCATGCCGGGCCCGGCGAGCGACTGCAGCCGCGCCGCCAGATTGAGCGCGCTGCCGACCGCGGACACCTCCGCGGTGCCCTGGGGATCCATGCCGCGCTCGGCCGGGCGGACGCCCTGGCCCAGCAGATTGCCGACGACGACGATCCCGGTCGCGATGCCGATGTGGACGTCCGTGCGGCCGCTCGTGGCGGCGTGCTCCGCCGCCGCGATCGCGAGCGCTGCCCGCACGGCGCGCTCGGCGTCGTCCTCGTGCGCGCGCGGGTAGCCGAAGTAGGCGAGCACCGCGTCGCCCACGTATTGCGCGACCATGCCGCCGTGGCGCGTGACGAGGTCCGTGCAGCGCTGCCGATAGGCCTGCACGAGCTCGGCGAGCTCCTCGGCGTCGAGCCGCTGCGAGAGCGCGGTCCAGCCGACGAGGTCGCACAGCATGACGGTGAGCTGGCGCCGCTCGGGCGCGCGGGCGTCGGTCGGAAGGCTGACGCTACTCACGGCAAGGGCGCAGCGCGATCTTGAAGTGGTCGTACAGGTGCGGAATCCGGGCCGGAACGATGCCTGGGCGGACGAGCTCGAACCGGAACCGCTCGAGCAGCCCCGCGAGCACGGCCTTGAGCACGAACCGCACGAGGGACTCGCCGGCGCAGGACTGCCGGTGGCGGCTGAAGAAGTAGACCGGCGGCGACGTCCCGCTCACCGCGGCCGGCGAGAAGCAGTCGGCGAGCTCGCCCACCTGGCCCGGATCGCGGTGGAAAAGGCCGGCGTGGACGAACAGCTGCTCGTCCGCCTCCACCGGAATCTCGCCCCGCAAGCGGAACGGCCGCGTCGCGCGGCGAAGCAGGATCGGCACCGGCGTCCAGAGCCTCAGCTGCTCCTCGATGCAGGCGCCCAGGTACTCGAAGCGGTCGATCTCTCGCGCGCCGGGGTCCGGCGTCGCACGGACCTCCCGCCGCACCCGCTCCTGGACCTCGGCATGGGCGGCGATCAAGGCGAGCGTGCGCGCCACGTGCAGCTCAACCGCGTCCTTGAGCACGAACAGCCAGAATGCGATCTGGCTCGGCGCCCGCAGCGACGACGCGAAGCTCCGCCGTCCGAGCAGCGCGGCGGCGTCGTGCAGCAGGCAGCCGGCCGACGGCCGCGCGCCGGCACCCGGTTCCGCGCCGCCGCCCTCCTGCAGCCGCGCGAGATGCTCTTCGATCCCCGCGTGGAACGCCGCGTAGGCGCGCCGGTTCCGCGGCAGCAGCCAGTTGCCGCGCGCGACGAGGCGACCGAGGTGCTCCGCCATGGCCGGCTCGATCCGCCCGCGTCCGAGTATCACCTGGTGCGAAACGCGCAGGCCGAGCCGCTCGAAGTCGGGCCAGCTCAGCGTACGGGCGCCTTCGCCTACGAGCCCGCGCGCCTCGTCGAACGCGATCTCCCTGAACGCGTCGCAGTGCGCGTGCAATGCGCCGAAGCCGAGCGCAGCCTCGTTGAATGCCCTTCGCTCGGGCCACGCGGCGCCGCTCGAGATGACGAGCGCGTCGGGCGCGAACCGGGACAGGGCGCGCTTCTTGAGGGCCGGATCGGCGGCGTTCGCGTCGGCGCGCAGCACCGCATCGGCGCTCTCCGGATCGAGCACGAGCAGCGTCCGGCGGACCGGAAACCACGTCCACAGATGCCCGCAGCCGTACTTGCGCCTGAGCTGCTCGAGGAGGCACAGCGTCCGGCGTCCGGCGTCGAGCCGCACCAGGAGCCCGACCAGGCGGCGATTGGCGGCGACCAGCCCCCACAGGATCGAAGGCAGCGCGACGAGCACCAGCAGACGGAGCGTGTCCCAGCGGGACAGTCTTCGACTTTCAATGTGCATCTCTTGCCCCTCGCAGCGCGAAGCGGACGGACAACGGGTGCATCGCCGGCTCGCATTATGTGGTGTCCGGCGCGCACGCGCCATCGGGCGCGCTCGTGGCAGCAGCGGCGGGGCGAGGCTGCGAGCAACGATCCGCGCGAGCGCATCGGCGCCTGGCCGCCGGCGCGATACGCCGGATAAGCCGTTGAAGGCACGGCGCTCTCCGAATGTCCGCGGGGCTGGACGGGGCGAAGCTTGATGGCGCGCCGGGTCTCGGCGACAATCGGGCCCGCGTGGCGCGCTCGCCGCAACCGCGGCGGCGCGCAGGGGGTCCGCGCAGTCCGGACGCAGAGATCGCGCCGCGGCGCGACCTCTGCGTTCCGCCCGGCGGTTCATCGCCCGCCACGCGGTGCCGGCGGCTCCCGCCCGCGCCCTCGTGATCATCCATCGATGATCCGGCACTTCCGGTGACGCGCTCGCCGCGCCGCGCCCTGCGCGCCGGGCGACGGACGGTCGGTCGGATCGGCCCATCCACACGGAGGCAAGAGAATGAACGAGCTCCTCGGCTACATCAACCAGCTCGATGCCGACGTCAAGATCGTCGTCACGCACGGCCTGCGCATCGCGCTGATCCTCGTCGCGGCCCTCGTCCTGCAGGGGATCGCCTCGCGCCTGATCCGGCACTTCCGCGCGTTCCTCGAGCGGCGCCGCGATCCGCTGCAGGCCGGACGCATCCAGACGCTCGCGCGCGTGTTCCGTTACATCGCGGCGGTGGTGATCTGGCTGGTGGCCGGCATGCTGGTGCTCGGCGAGCTCGGCATCTCGGTGGCGCCGGTGCTCGCGACCGCCGGCGTCGCCGGCATCGCGGTCGGCTTCGGTGCGCAGAGCCTGATCAAGGACTACTTCAACGGGTTCTTCGTGCTGCTCGAGGACCAGATCCGGCAGGGCGACGTCGTCGACATCGGCGGGCAGGGCGGCTTCGTCGAGGAGGTCACGCTGCGCTTCGTGCGGCTGCGCAACTTCGACGGCCACGTGATCTTCGTGCCGAACGGCGAGATCAAGATCGTCAAGAACATGACGCGCGACTTCGCGCAGGCGGTGATCCGGGTCGGCGTCGCCTATCGCGAGGACGTCGACGAGGCGCTGGAGGTGATGCGCGAGGTCGGGCGCGGGATGCGCGAGGACCCGGTGTACGGCGCGAACCTGCCCGACGATCTCGAGATCATCGGCGTGGACGCCTGGGCCGATTCGGCGGTGACGCTCGTCGGTCGCCTGAAGGTCACGCCGCCGATCCAGCAGTGGACGACGCGCCGCGAGTTCCTGCGTCGGCTGAAGAAGGCCTACGACGCGCGCGGCATCGAGATCCCGTTCCCGCATCTCACGGTCTACGCGGGTCAGCTCAAGGACGGCAGCGCGCCGCCGCTCAGGGTGCTCGCCGAACAGCCGCGCGCGGCGTGAGCCCGCCGGCCCTGGGGCCGACCGGTCCGGACGCTACGCCCGGATCTCCTGGCGCTGGAACAGCACGTACGCGATCGTGAAGGTCACGATCACCGCCGCGACGAGTCCGGTCACCTGCGGCCAGATGAGCAGCAGGCTCTCCGCGAACGGCAGCGGGCTGCCGATCAGCGCCCCCTCGAGCTGCGAGAAGAAGACCGGACCGAGGGCGCGGGTGGCCGGGTTGAGCAGCGCGAGCGTCGCCTCGCCGAACAGCACGTTGGGCGAGAGCCGTGCGAACGCCTGCTGGATCTCGGAGCGCTCGACCGCGGCGAGCGGGGTCGGCTGCGCCGGGCCGATCGCCTCGGCGACGAGCGGCGCCAGCATCGACCAGAACACCGCGAAGAGCAGCCACACCGCGAGCGAGGCGAGCGCCGCGGTCGCCTGCTGCCGGAAGAGCACGGAGAAGAGCATCGCGAGCGCGAGCCAGACCCCGCCGTAGGCCACCGTCACGACGAGGAACGCGAAGCCGCGCAGCACCTCCTCGCCGCCCGGCGGCACCCCGACGAGCAGCAGGCCGAGCCCGATGACGAGCAGCCAGAGGGTGAGGAACGCGACCGCGAGCGTGACGAGCCCGGCGAGGAACTTCCCGATGAGCAGCGCGTCGCGATAGATCGGCTGCGCGAGCAGCCGGCTCAGCGTTCGGCGCGAGTGCTCCGAGTTCACCGCGTCGAACCCGAGCGCGATGCTCACCAGGGGCACCAGGAAGCCCAGGAAGACGACGAACGAGGGCAGCGGCTCGCGCGCCACCGTGAAGAGGCTGAGGAACAGGAACGGGTCCCGGCCCACGGTGTCGCGAATCCTGCCGATCGCGGCGTAGACCGCGCCGCCGGCGGCGAGCAGGATCAGCCCTTCCAGGAACCTCAGCCTCACGCTCGTCAGGTGGTCGGCGGTCTCCTTCGCGACCACGGTCCAGGCGCCGGTCCAGGGCGAGCCCTCACGCCGCATGGCGCACCTCGCGGAAGTACTCGGTGTAGACGTCGTCCAGGCTCGGCGCGGCCATGCCGAGGCCGAGCAGGGCGGCGCCCGCGCGCGCGACCGCCGTCGCGACCTCGGGTCGCACGTCCCGGTCGGCGTGCAGCCGCAGCGCCCCTTCGGGCGACCGCTCCACGCGGTTCACGCCGGCGATCGCGTGCAGCGCCGCGGCGAGGCCGCCGCGGTCGTCGCCGTCCGCACCGCGCGCCTCGACCGTGATGCGGTAGCCGCCGCCGAGGACGCGCCGAGCGAGCTCGTCCACGGAGCCCTCCAGCACCATCCGGCCGCGGTGGAAGAGGCCCACGCGGTCGCACACCGCCTGTACCCGGTCGAGCAGATGCGACGACAGGAGCACCGTCAGGCCCTCGGCCTTCAGGTCGCGGATCATGTCCAGGAACTCGTGGGTCGACTGCGGATCGAGGCCGCTCGTCGGCTCGTCGAGGATGGCGATGCGCGGCGCCTTCAGGAGCACGTCGGCGAGCCCGAGCCGCTGGCGCATGCCGCGCGAGAAGGTCCGCACCGGACGGTCCGCCTCGCGGACGAGGCGCGCGCGCGACAGGGCCGCGTCGATCCGGCGCTCGAGAGGCTCGCCGCGCAGGCCGGCGAGCTTGCCCGAGTAGCGCAGGTTCTCGCGCGCGGTGAGATCGTCGTAGAAGCCGACCGCATCGGGCATGTAACCGACCGCGCGCTTCACCTCGAGGGGCTGGCGCACGGGGTCGAGTCCGAGCACGCGCACGCTGCCCGAGGTGACCTCGGTGAGGCCCATCAGCATCAAAATCGTGGTCGTCTTGCCCGACCCGTTCGGGCCGAGCAGGCCGAACACGGTGCCCTCGTCGATGCGCAGGTCGAGGCCGTCGACGGCCACGAACCCGCCGTAGCGCTTCGAGAGCGCGCGCGTCTCGATCGCCGCCGGAGCGCTCATCGCCGGCCGTACCGCAGCATCGCGGCGACGAGGACCACGAGGGCCGCCGCGATCACCAGGACGCCGACCACGCCCCACAGCGTCGAGGTCCGCACGGTGATGCGGAAATCGGAGGACTCGTTCGTTCCCTCGGTCACCGCGCGCAGGGTGAGCATGTAGTCGCCGGCGATCGCCTTGTCCGCGGGAACGACGAGCGCCTTGACCGTCTCGGTCGCCTCCGGCGCGAGCGTATCGAGGCGCTCGGGCTGGAACGTCACCTTCCAGCCCGAGGGCGTCGTGGCGTCGAGCTTGATCGCGTGCGCGGGCGCGCTGCCGCGGTTGGCGAGGACGAGCTCGATCGGCGTCTCCTCGCCCGCCTCGGCGGCCGCGCTCAGCAGGTCGTTCCTGCCCCTGAGCTCGAGGCGCGGCGCGCCGCTCACCTCCATCGCGAGCTCGGTCCGCGCCTCGGTCCTGCCGGTCGCCGCGCGCACCGCGATCGGGTAGCTCCCCTGCTTCGCCCCGAAGGGCGGGGTCACCTTGACGCTGACGGTGCGCGTCTCGCCCACCTTGAGCGGGAAGCTGGTGAGCTCCTGCGATCCGTACTGCTCGGTGATCTTGACGCGGAATCCCTGCGGCGCGGCCGCGTCGACCCGCACGGTCGCGTCGTCGCCGCCGTCGTTGCGGATCGCGACCTTGTAATCGAACTCGGTGTTCGGCGACCCGCGCAGCGCGGGCAACTCCGGCTTCAGCGTGAGCTTGGGCGGCAGCGACGCGCCGATCGTGAGCTCGATCGGCAGCGTGAAGCGCGTCTCCGCGGCGCTCGCCGTCACGTCGAAGCGGTGCGCCCCGTCGGTCACGTCGCCGGAAGGCTCCAGCCGAAGCTTGACGGTCGCCTTGTCGCCGGGCGCGACGAACACCGATTGGACGCGCTTGCCCTCGCCGAGGAACACCGCCGACCATCCTTGCGGCACCGGATCGACCGCGAGCGCCACGCGCTGCGGCGGGCGGCCCGCGTTGTGTACCGTGAGGTCGAGCGTGACCGTCTCGCCCGCCCCCGCGTCGAAGGACGGGTAGGGCGTCGAGACCCAGATGCCCTTGTAGTTCGCATTCGCGCTCGTCTCCGCCGCCGTGGCATGGGCCAGGCCGAGGAGCAATGCCAGCGCGAGCGCGTGCATGCCGACTCGCATGTTGCTTCCTCCTCGTGGTTCGCTCCCGCTCGCGCCGCGGCAGCGCCGTGCGGCGTCGGGCGACGTCGGCGGGGCGTGGTGGGGACCAAACTAGGGTCCGGCGCGCCGCGGTTCAAGAGGGCCCGGGCGCGGATGCTGCAGCGTCCTTGAGCGCCGAACCACGCTCTGGCTCCCGTTCTCGCGGGAGCGACGGACGAGCGCCCCTTGCGCGGCGCGAACGCCGCGCGACCGCTCGGCGCGTGCTGCGGCGACGCCGGCGCTCAGGCGCCCCGGAGCGCCGGCGCGCGCGTTACGTCGCGTGGCTCCACCAGCCTCCGATGTCCTTGTCGGTCCCCAGCGCCCAGAGCGCGAGCACCGCGACGATGGCGCCCGCGATCAGGGCGTTCCACATCGCGCTCGCGAGGCCGCTGAAGCCGAGCAGCCACGGTGAGACGGCGAGCCAGACCCCGAGCGCGAGGTTGACCCACTCTTCCCACGCCATCACCCGGAAGAGCGCGATCAGGGCGGCTGCGGCAACGAGGATTCCCAGGACCACCGCGTTCCACATCGGGGTCGCCTCGGCGGCGTAGCCGAGCGCCCAGGGCGAGACGAGCACCCATAGGCCGACGATGAGGTTCACGGGATCCTGCCAGTGCTTGACAGTCATCGCCATGGTTTCCCTCCTGCATCTTGGGCGAACCGGGCGGCTGGCGGGCGGTGCGAGCGAGGCGCGGCCACGTCCCGGCGCGACCCGCAGCGCTACGCCGCCGGCCATCCCGGTGCCTTCGCGTTCGCTTTGATCGGCGGCGACCGCCGCGAGTTCCGGCGACGCGGCGGCGAGCGCCGCGTTGTGCGCTGCGACGTGGCCGGCGCAGCCGGTGCGAGAGCGGCCCGCGCTAGCGGCCGATCGGCAGCCGCCCGGCGGCGAACTCCTCGCGGATCTCCTTGATCTCGTCGAGCCAGCGTGCGCCGCCCGGCGCGAGCGCGCCCTTGGCGGGCGCCGCCGGCTCCTCGCGCACGTACTCGAGAAGGCCGCGCGCCGCCGCGGTTCGAGCGCGCAGCGAGACCTCCGGATCCCGCATCACGTCGTGCAGGACGGCCAACGCGTCCCGCGCGTGCTCGCCGGCCCACTCCTGGACGAGATCGAATCCCGCGCAGCGGAGCACCGCCTCCGCGGCCATGATGCGCGCCTGCGGAGACGCCTTCGAGTTCCTCATGGCCTTCAGCAGGAACGCCAGCGCTTCCTCCGCGCTCTCGCGCGCGATCCCGGTCGGGGTGTTCCTGGTGGGCTTGGTGCCTAGGTCGGGTCGTGCGTATTTCGTGTCCGCCATCGCCGTGTCTTGGAGTTGGTCTGAACGGCCGGCGGTCGGTCGCCGGTCTCCGCGACTATGACGGAAGCATGAAGCGGGCCTGTTTCGGAATCCCCTGCGCAGTCAATGCGTTCCGGTCGGTTTCCGGCGCCGCCGCGGGCGCGGCGTGTAAGGGCGCTCGACACTTCCCGCCCGTCTGGTGACACGGGCTGCCGGGCTCGGCGCCCGACCTCATCGAACGGAGCGGCTCGCCCGGGCGCCCCGAGCGGGCGGCCGGTACGAGAGCGCAGTTCTGCAGGCATCGCCGCCGCAGGCGGTTCATCGGAAAGCTCGCGCGGTCGCCGGCGGCAGGATGTCGTGCGTCTCGAGAGGCGGCGACGTTTTCGAGAGGCGGTTGGAACGCGCGACCGAAACGTGAAGGAACGCGATCGCACGATCTTCGCGGCACACGTCACGCCGCGTCGGCCGGATGTGCGTTCGATCACGCCCATTCTGTGAATACGCAATAGCCCGGGGCCCTCGATCGACCTACGCTGGCCACACGGCCGTGAGAAGGGAAAGCGAGTCGCTCACTGCGGACACGCCGCCCGGCTCGCGGCACGTTGGGCAAAAGGAGGGAATCATGGGCAAGTCGATCGTCACGGAAGCAACCGGCGGCCGCGCGCGCGGCACCGACACCAGCCAGTTCGACGCCTTCCTCAGCAGCAACCCGGTCTCGATCGGGGTGCTGGCCGGCGTCGTCACCATGGCCGGTCAGATCGCCGCGCAGTTCGAGCTGCCGAGCACCGCGTGCCGCATCACGGCGCTCGCGTTCGCGGCGCTGCTGGCGTGCTACCAGGTGCGCTTCGCGCAGAAGCGCAGCGTGCGCGAGTCGCTGATCCTCGTCCCGATCGTGTCGGTCATCATCTTCACGACCGGCTGGGGCGCGAACCAGCTCGTCTACGAGGCGCAGGCGCGCGCGCCGGCCGCGCGGATGGCGCCGGCCGCGCGCGAGGTGTCGGCGCTCGAGCTGCTGAGCGACCTGATCATCCCCAGCGCGCATGCGGCGGGCCGCGACTCGGACCGGGACCGCTCGCGCCGGGACGGCTGGAAGCGCTGGTAGCCGCAAGCCCGCGGCGCGGGCAGCGCGATCACTTCGCGCGCCAGCCGCCGTCGACGGTGAGCGCGTGCCCGGTGATGTAGCCGGCCGCGTCGGAGGCCAGGAAGCACACGGCCGCCGCGACGTCCTCGACGGTGCCGCGCCGGCCGGCCGGGACGACCGCGCGCACCTGGTCGTCGTTCACCGCGATGCCGCGGCCGCTCATGTCCGGCACGCCGGGCCCGAGGATCGCCTGCGAGTGCGCGCGCAGCCCGGTCGGGATCGCGCCCGGGCACACGGCGTTCACGGTGATGCCGCGCGACGCGTAGGCGGCGGCCATCTGGCGCGTGAGTCCCACGACCCCGTGCTTCGCCGCGACGTAGGCCGCGCCGCCGCCGGTGCCGTTCAAGCCGGCCACCGAGGCCATGTTGACGATCCGGCCGCGGCCGCGCGGAAGCATCTCGCGCACTGCGCGCTGGCAGCCGAGGAAAGTGCCGGTGAGGTCGATGTCGATGACGCGCCGCCACACCGCCTCGGTCACCTCGTGGGCGTCGAAATAGCCGTCGAGAATGCCGGCGTTGTTGACCATGATCTCGAGCGGACCGAGCTTCTCGACCGCCCCGCTCACGGCGCGGTCGAGCTCGGCCGCCGCGCTGGTGTCGGCCTGGAACGCCTCGGCCCGGCCTCCGGCGTCCGCGATCCGCCGCGCGGTCTCGGCTGCGGCGGCGGCGTCGATGTCCACCGCGGCGACCCGCGCGCCGCGCGCGGCGAGCATCTCGGCGATCGCGCGCCCGATTCCGGATCCGGCGCCGGTGACGACGGCCATGCGGTCGTTCAGGCTCATCTCGTTCATCCCCTTCTCTTTTCAGGTCCGCTCGAGGCTCTCGACCAGCAGCGCGAGCGCCGCCGTCGCGAACGCGCGCATGTTCGCGCCGCGATCCGCACCTCCGGTCGCGACCGTGATCGCGCGCTCCGTCGGCCCGGCGACGGCGATGCAGGCGTGGCCGGCCGGATCGCCGTAGCGGTTGCCGGCCGGACCGGCCGCGCCGGTCTCGCCGAGGCCCCAGACCGCGGACAGCCGCGTGCGCGCCGCCCGCGCGAGCAGCAGCGCGTAGGGCTCGGTGGACGGCCGCATGCCGGCGAGCGCGCCGTCGGGAATGTCGAGGAGCGTCGCCCGCGACCGCCGCGTGTAGACCACGGCGCCGCCGAGAAAGAAGGCCGATGCGCCCGGCACCGCGAGCAGCGCGGCCGAGAGCAGGCCGCCGCAGGAGGATTCGGCGACGGCGATCGTCTCGTCGCGGGCCTTGAGCAGCTCGCCCGCGCGCTCGGCGCCGGGGAGGAGCGCGTTCATCGCGGGCGAGGCTACCAGAGTTCGCGCCGCGCGGCCGCGCGGCCCGCCGGCGCTCAGGCGGGCACGATCACCATCCAGGACACGCCGAAGCGGTCGGCGACCATGCCGAAGCGCGGCGAGAAGAAGGTCTTCGCGAGCGGCATCTGCACCTGGCCGCCGTCGGCGAGCGCTCCGAACAGCCGTTCGGCCTCGGCCTCGTCGCGGGCGTCGAGCGAGAGCGAGAAGCCCTGGAAGCTCGGCCGCCCGGCGCAGTTGCCGTCGGACGCCATCAGCGTCGCGGCGCCGATGCGCAGGCTCGCGTGCATCACCTTGTTCTCCGATCCCGGCGGGACCATCCCCGGCGGCGGCTCGGGGCTCTCCTTGTAGCGCATCAGCATCGTCACCTCGGCGCCGAGCGCGCGCCGGTAGAACTCGATCGCCTCCTCGCAGCGGCCGTCGAAGAACAGGTACGGTTGGATCTGCATGTGCGTGTCTCCGGTGGGTCGGTCGCTACGGCTTCGCCGCGCCGATGCCGATCTCGCGGAAACGCTCGAGCGTGTCGCTCGCGCCGAAGTCCTCGAGCTCGTAGAGCTGACGCACCTCGATCTCGGCCGCCTTGCCCGCGCCGGCGGGGTTGGGGAAGCGCCGGGTCCACTCGATCGCCTCCTCGCGCGATTTCGCCCGGATCAGGGTGTAGCCGGCGACGAGCTCCTTCGTCTCGGTGAAGGGGCCGTCGACGAAGGTGCGCTTGTCGCCGGCGTAGCGGATCCGCCAGCCCTTCGCGCTCGGCTGGAGCCCGGAGCCGTCGAGCAGCATGCCGGCCTTGGCGAGCGCCTCGTGATAGGCCGCCATGTCGGCGAAGAGCTGCTCGTCGGGCATGACGCCCGCCTCGGAGTCCCTGGTGGCCTTGACGATGATCATGAATCGCATGGTTGCGTCTCCAGTGAAGCTGTTCAGTACTGCTCGAAGTGCTCGATCGGCCGCACCTCGACGCCCCAGCCGACCTCGCCGCCGAGGTGCGCGGCGGGGTGCAGCGACGCCGCGCGGATGGCCTCGTTGAGATCCTTCGCCTCGACGATGAAGAAGCCGCCGACCTGCTCCTTCGTCTCGGTGAACGGGCCATCGGTCATCGACGCCCCGCCGTCGCGCGGCCGCACGCTCGCGGTCGCGCTCGCCGGCCCGAGCGACGCCTGCGCGACGAGGTGGCCGCTCGCGCGGAGCGCGGCATCGTAGGGCGGGCACCTGCTGACGAGCGCATCGCGCTCGGCGGCCGGCAGCGCGGCGAACCGCTCCGCGTCGTAGTAGGCGAGGCAAAGGTACTTCATGGCGGTTCCCCCGTCGGTTGCGCGTCCTCCGGTAGTCGATCGGCGGGCGCCGGTTTCGACAGGCCGCGGCTCAGCTCTTGAGGCGGTAGCCGGTGCGGAAGATCCACCAGACGAGCGCGAGGCAGAGGCAGAAGAACGCGAGCGTCATCGCCAGGCTGAGGGCGACGCCGACGTCCGCGGTGCCGTAGAAGCTCCAGCGGAAGCCGCTGATCAGGTAGACCACCGGGTTGAACAGGCTGAAGGTGCGCCACGCGCCGGGCAGCATGTCGATCGAGTAGAACGCGCCGCCGAGGAAGGTGAGCGGGGTGATCACCAGCATCGGGATGAACTGGAGCTGCTCGAACCCCTTGGCCCAGATGCCGATGATGAAGCCGAACAGGCTGAAGGTCGTCGCGGTGAGCACCAGGAAGGCGGCCATCCAGCCCGGGTGCAGGATCCGCACCGGGACGAAGAACGTCGCGGTCGCGAGGATGACCAGCCCGAGGATCACCGATTTGGTCGCCGCCGCGCCGACGTAGCCGAGCACCATCTCGAGCGGCGACACCGGGGCCGACAGCACCTCGTAGATCGTCCCGGTGAAGCGCGGCAGGTAGATGCCGAACGAGGCGTTCGACAGGCTCTCGGTGAAGAGCGCGAGCATCATGAGCCCCGGCACGATGAACGCGCCGTAGGCCACCCCGTCCACCTCGCTCATGCGCGAGCCGATCGCCGCGCCGAACACCACGAAGTAGAGCGAGGTGGTGATGACCGGGGTCACCAGGCTCTGCCACAGCGTGCGGCGCGCGCGCGCCATCTCGAAGCGGTAGATCGCGAGGACCCCTTGCCGGTTGAACGCCGGGAAACGCGTCGCCGTGCTCATGCGCGCTCGCTCACCAGGGTGACGAAGATGTCCTCGAGCGAGCTCTGGTGCGTGTTCAGGTCCTTGTACGCGACCCCGAGGTCGCCGAGCCGCCGCAGGAGCGCCGGGATCGCCGCGCGCTCCTCGCTCGCGAGAAAGGTGTACTCGAGCTCCGTGCCGCCGTTCGCCAGCACGAGGTTCCACTCGGCGAGCCCGGCCGGCACCGCCGTCATCGGCGCCTCCAGGTGAAGCGTGAGCTGCTTCTTGCCGAGCTTCTTCATGAGGGTGGTCTTCTCCTCGACGACGATCAGCTCGCCCTTGCTCACGACGCCGATGCGGTCGGCCATCTCCTCGGCCTCCTCGATGTAGTGCGTCGTCAGGATGATGGTGACGCCGCGCTCGCGCAGGCGCCGGACCAGGGCCCACATGTCGCGGCGCAGCTCCACGTCGACGCCTGCCGTCGGCTCGTCGAGGAACAGGATCTCCGGCTCGTGCGCGAGCGCCTTGGCGATCAGCACGCGCCGCTTCATGCCCCCCGAGAGCGTCATGATCTTGTCGTTGCGCTTCTCCCAGAGCGAGAGGTCGCGCAGCACCCGCTCGAGGTGCGCCGCGTCCGGCGGCAGCCCGAAGAGGCCGCGGCTGAAGCGGACCGTGCCCCACACCGACTCGAACATGTCGGTGTGCAGCTCCTGCGGCACGAGGCCGATCTTCGACCGCGCGGCGCGGTAGTCGCGCACGATGTCGTGGCCCTCGACCAGGACCCGGCCGGCGGTGGGCGTGACGATCCCGCAGACGACGCTGATCAGCGTCGTCTTGCCGGCGCCGTTCGGGCCGAGCAGCGCGAAGATCTCGCCGCGGCGGATCTCGAGGTCGACGCGCTTCAGCGCCTGCAGGCCCGACGCGTAGGTCTTCGCCAGCCCGGCGATCGAGATCGCCGGCGCGGCCTCGACATGGGCGGCGCGATCCATCGCCTGCGCTACCTCCTCGCGGCCGCCACCGCGACGCGGAACTCGTCGCGCGGCGCGCCGAGCTCGCGCACCGGGCGCACCTCGATCGTGCCCACGCGCGCGGGCGGGATCCCGGCCGCGATGGCGATCGCCTCGTCCAGGTCCTTCGCCTCGATGAGGTAGAAGCCCGCGAGCTGCTCCTTCGTCTCGGCGAACGGGCCGTCGGTCACCGACGCGCGGCCGTCGCGCACGCGCACGCAGGTCGCGGTGTGCACGGGCTGCAGCGCCTCGCCGCCGAGGTGGTGCCCCCTCGCCCTGAGCGTTTCCCCGAACGCCATGCAGTCGCTGTCGGGGACGTCCTCGAGCGTCTTCGCCTCCATGTAGACCAGGCACGCGTACTTCATCGCTCCCTCCTTCTGCCGGAACACTACCGGTTAGTCGCCCCGGGCCGTCCCGAATCGACAGGCCCGGCGGTCTTTTCGGCGAGCTCGGCGAGCCGCCGCTCGAGAAACCGCCGTTCCGGCGCCTGCCGGGTCAGGGCGAGGGCGCGCGTATAGGCCGCGCGCGCCTCCCCCGTCCGGCCCAGGCGGCGGCAGAAGTCCGCCCGCGCCGCGTGCGCCAGGCGGTAGTCGGCGAGCTCGCCGCGGCCGAGCAGTGCCTCGACGAGCGCGAGCCCGGCCGCCGGACCGTCACGCATCGCCACCGCCACGGCGCGGTTCAGCTCGATCACCGGCGAGGGCTCGATGCGCAGCAGGACGTCGTAGAGCCCGACGATCTGGGGCCAGTCGGTCGCTTCGGGCCTCGCGGCCTGCGCGTGCACCGCCGCGATCGCCGCCTGGACCGTGTATGCGCCGAAGCGCTGCGATGCGAGCGCGCGCTCGACCAGCGCGGTGCCCTCCGCGATCTGCTCCCGGTTCCAGAGCGTGCGGTCCTGGTCCTCCAGCAGGACGAGATCGCCGCCCGGCGAGGTGCGCGCGGCGCGCCGCGACTCCTGCAGCAGCATCAGCGCCAGCAATCCGATCGCCTCGGGCTCCGGCAGCAGCTCCACCAGCAGCCGTCCCAGGCGGATCGCCTCGCCGGAGAGGTCGAGGCGGGTGAGCGAGTCGCCGGAGGAGGCCGAGTAGCCCTCGTTGAAGACGAGGTAGATCACGCGCAGCACGCTCGCCAGCCGCTGCGGCAGCTCGGCCGGCCCCGGCACCTCGTACGGGATGCGCGCGTCGCGGATCTTCGCCTTGGCGCGCACGATGCGCTGCGCGAGCGTCGGCGCCGAGCTCAGGAACGCCTGCGCGATCGCCTCGGTCGTGAGGCCGCAGATCTCGCGCAGCGTGAGCGCCACCTGCGCGTCGGGCGCCAGCGCGGGATGGCAGCAGGTGAAGACGAGCCGCAGCCGGTCGTCGGCGATCGCCTCGCCGTCCCACTCCGGCGCCTCGTCGGGGATCGCCGCCACCTCCTCGGCAACCTCCTCGATGGACTTGAAGCGCGCGCGCCGGCGGATCCCGTCGATCGCCTTGAAGCGGCCGGCGGAGACGAGCCAGGCGCGCGGGTTCGCCGGCACGCCCTCGCGCGGCCACTGCTCGAGCGCGGCGCGGAAGGCGTCGTGCAGCGCCTCCTCGGCGA
>JAHDYJ010000094.1 GCA_023383795.1 Burkholderiales bacterium
GCACGAGCGCCAGGCGCGCAAGGAGACCGTGCAGGTCGCGCTGCAGCAGGCGCCGGGCGCCGAGGAGAAGCGCTTCACGGTGCAGCCCGGGCAAACCGTGCTCGCGGTCGCGGAGCAGTCGGGCCTCGCGATCGAGGCCGGCTGCCGCATGGGCATCTGCGGCGCGGACCCGGTGGCCGTGCTCGAGGGCCTCGAGCACCTCTCGCCGTGCGGCGACGACGAGCGGGCGACGCTCGAGCGGCTCGGGCTGGCCGCCAACACGCGGATGGCGTGCTGCGCGCGGATCAGCGGCCCGGTGAGAATCTCGCTCGAGCCCGAGCGGCGCGCGGCCGCGCCGGTGCACGCGGCGGCGGCGCGCTTCGATGCGGCGATCAGGCACGTCGTGATCGTCGGCAACGGGATCGCCGGCGTCACCGCGGCCGAGCACGTGCGCAAGCTCCACCCGCAGTGCGAGATCGCGCTCGTGGGGCGCGAGAAGTTCCCGCTGTACAACCGGATGGGGATCACGCGTCTCGTCTACGGCCGCTCTGCGATGCAGGGCCTCTACCTGCTGCCGGACGCGTGGTACGACGAGCAGCGCATCGGCTCGTGGCTGAACACGCGCGCCGAGCGCATCGACCTCGCCGGCCGCACCGTCGCGCTCGGCACCGGCGAGGCGCTGCCGTGGGACCGGCTGATCCTCGCGACCGGCAGCGCGAGCTTCGTGCCGCCGGTCGCCGGGTTCGGCGCCGCGGGCACGTTCGTGCTGCGCGACGCCGAGGACGCGATGCGCATCCGCGCGCACGCGCAGGAGCGTCGCGCGCGCGCGGCGGTGGTCGGCGGCGGCGGGCTGCTCGGCATCGAGGCAGCCTACGCCCTCCTCAAGCTCGGGCTGCGCGTGACGGTGCTCGAGCGCGGGCGCTGGCCGCTGCAGCGCCAGATCGACGAGCGCGCCGGCACGCTGCTGCGCGACTACCTGTCGGGACTCGGCATGCAGGTGCTCGTGGAGTCGGAGATCGAGCGGCTCGAGGCGCCCGACGGCGCGCTCAAGACCGCGGTGCTCAAGGACGGCCGGGTGCTCGCGTGCGACGTCGCGCTGCTCTGCGCCGGGATCCGGCCGAACGTCGAGCTCGCGCGCGCCGCCGGGCTCGCGGTGAACCGCGGCGTGGTGGTCGACGCGCACATGCGCACTAGCGCGCCCGACGTCTACTGCGTCGGCGACGCGGCGGAGTTCGAGGGCCAGGTGTACGGCCTGTGGCCGGCGTGCGTGGAGCAGGGCGCGATCGCCGCGGCGAACGCGATGGGCGAGGCGCGGACCTACGCCGGAACCACGCCCGCGACGATCCTCAAGGTGGTCGGCGCCGATCTCACCTCGATCGGCCGCACGGTGCCGGGCGCCACCGACCAGGTGATCACCTACGAGGACGCGAAGGCGCGCCGCTACGCGAAGCTGGTGGTGGCGAACGGACGCATCGCCGGCGCGATCATGATGGGCTTCCCGAACGAGTCGGCGCTGGTCACCGGCGCGCTCAAGGGCGGCACCGACGTGAGCGGCAGGCTCGACGCGCTGCGGCGCGGCGAGTGGCGCGTGCTCGAGCAGGCGGAGGGATAGCGCGTTGGACGGCGCGAGCCACGCACCGACGCCCGCCGTGCCGCCGCCGCGGATGACCGACTACGCGGCCACCGCGCGCGCGTTCCGGTGGCAGGTGCCGGAGCGGTTCAACTTCGCGCGCGACGTGGTCGACCGCTGGGCCGCCGACCCGGACAAGCCGGCGCTCACCTGGTGCGACGCGTCCGGCGCGGCGCAGACGTTCACGTTCGCGGAGATCGCGCGCCTGTCGCGCCGCTTCGCCAATCTGCTCGCGACCCACGGCGTGGGCCGGGGCGACCGCGTGATCGTGATGCTGCCGCGCCTGCCGCAGTGGCAGGTCGCGATGGTCGGCGCGCTGCGCGCCGGCGCGGTGCCGATCCCGTGCATCGAGATGCTCACCGAGCGGGACGTCGCCTACCGCGTCGCGCATTCCGGCGCCGTCGCGGCGGTCACGACGGCCGCGAACGTGGGCAAGTTCGCCGGGGCCGAGCGCCTGCGGCTGCGGCTCTCGGTGCACGACGCCACCGTCCCGGTGGGCGCGCCGCCGGGCTGGCTCGACCTCACCGCGGCGCTCGCCGCCCAGCCCGACGAGTGCGAGCCGGCCGATCTCGCCGCCGACGAGCCGGCGATCATGTACTACACGTCCGGCTCGACCGGCCACCCGAAGGGCGTCACGCACGCCGCGCGCGCGATCTGGGCGTGGCGCGTGTCGGCCTGGTATTGGCTCGACCTGAAGCCCGACGACCTGATGTGGTGCACGGCCGACACGGGATGGAGCAAGGCGGGCACCAGCATCCTGTTCGGCCCGTGGAGCTGCGGCGCGCACGTGCTCTTCTACAACGGGCCGTTCGAGCCGCTCCGGCGCTTCGAGCTCATCGCGCGCCATCGGGTCAGCGTCTTCTGCGCCGCGGCGACCGAGCTGCGCCGGCTGATCGCCGAGGATCCGTCGGCCTTCGATCTCACCGCGCTGCGCCTCGCCGTCTCGGCCGGCGAGACCGTGAGCCCCGAGGTGGTGAGGCGCTGGCGGGCGCTCACCGGCGTGCCGCTGCTCGACGGCTACGGGCAGACCGAGACGCTGATGACGGTACTCAACTATCCGTGCATGCCGGTCAAGCCGGGCGCGATGGGGCGGCCGCTGCCGGGCACCGAGGTCGCGCTCGTCGACGGCCGCGGCGGGCTCGCGGCGCGCGGCGAGGCGGGCCAGCTCGCGATCCGCCTGCCCAACCCGCAGGTGATGCTGGGCTACTGGCAGGACGAGGAGAGGAGCGCGGCGGCGCGCGTGCGGATCGGCGCGCATGAGTACTGGCTCACCGGCGACGTCGTGCGCATGGACGAGGACGGCTATCTCTTCTACGAGGGCCGCGGCGACGACGTGATCAACTCGGCCGGCTACCGCATCGGACCGACCGAAGTCGAGAACGCCCTGATCGAGCACCCGGCGGTGCAGGAGTCGGCGGCCGTCGCGAGCCCGGACGCCGAGCGCGGCGAGGTGGTGAAGGCGTTCGTGGTGCTGCGCACCCCGTACGAGCCGTCCGAGCGCCTGGCGCGCGAGCTGCAGGAGCACGTGAAGCGCGTGACCGCGCCCTACAAGTACCCGCGCCGCATCGAGTTCGTCGCCGACCTGCCGAAGACCGCGAGCGGCAAGGTGCAGCGGCGCCGGCTGCGCGACCGCGAGTTCTCCGGGCGCGGGTGAGGCGGGACCGGAAGCCAGGGAGGAGGAGATGGCGCGAATCGAGATCCCGCGGAGCCTCGCGGAGTGGAACGCGCGCGGCGCGGAGTACCTGCCGGGGCATCTCGGCATGGAGATCCTCGCGGTGGAGGCCGACGAGGTGCGCGCCCGGATGCGCGTCGAGAAGCGGCTCGGCGCCTGGAACGGGTTCCTGCACGCCGGCGCCATCGTGTCGCTCGCCGACACCACGTGCGGCTACGCGACGGTGCGCAACCTGCCCGACGACGCCGACGGTTTCACGACGATCGAGCTCAAGGCGAACTTCCTCGGCACCGCACTCGACGGCGACATTGTCTCGGTCGCGCGCCCCGTCCACAAGGGCCGCACCACGCAGGTATGGGACGCGGCGGTCAGCGCGGAGAAGACCGGCAAGGTGATCGCGCACTTCCGTTGCACGCAGATGATCCTGCGCGGCCGCTCGTGACGCCTACGCCTCTCCGCGCGGACCGCGCCGCGGCACGCCTGCGCCGGCGAGCCGTTCCGGCAGTGCGTACCAGTCGATGCGGCGCGTGACGATCATCGCCGCGGCGAGCGCCGCGAAGACGAGCGCGGCGCCGAGCAGGAGCGCGTAGTCCTCCGAGCGGAGGACTGCGTAGAGCGCGCCGTACAACGCGGCGTTCCAGCCGGTGTAGAGCGCGGCCGCGCGGCGGCTGCCGAAGACGTGGCGCGCGTAATAGGCGAGAAGCGCGATGCACGCCGCCGCCGCGGCGGCGTACGCGGCCGCGAAGCCGATGTGCTCGGCGAGCGCGATCAGCAGCAGGAAGAAGACCGCGAGCGCGAGCCCGACGAGCCCGTACTGCACCGCGTGGATGCGCAGGTCCTTCACCGTCTCGGCGACGAGGAACATGCCGAAGGTGAGCGCGACGAACAGGAACCCGTACTCGGCGGCGCGGTAGGCGAGCGCGTAGAAATGCACCGGCTCGACGAAGGCGACGCCGAGCACGTTGCCGTGGTCCTTGCCCTCGAGCAGCGCACGGCGCCAGTCCCCGGGCGCGCCGGTGGCGAAGTGCGTCGTGCGCCAGGTCGCGTCGAAGCCCGCGGCGCCGACCTCGCGCCGCTCGGGAAGGTAGCGCCCGAAGAAGCTCGGGTGCGGCCAGGGCGACGCGAGGCGGACCTCGGTGTCGCGCGCGATCGGGGCGATCTCGAGCCGCTCGGAGCCCGCGAGCTCCAGGCGGAGCGCGAACGTCGCGTCGCCCGGCGCCGCGGCCGGCCCGAGCGGCAGGTGCATGCCGTTGCCGAGCGTGCCGCCCGGACCGGCCCCGGGCTCCATCGCGCGGGGCTCGCCCTGCCAGCGCAGCGTCGGCATGCCCTTGAGGCCGCGCGGATCGGAGACGGCGATCACGAGCGCCGGATCGGAGTAGCGGCGCTCCGCCGGGCCCGTGCCGGCGGGCGGCGCGGGAATGCGGATCTCGCCTGCGAGCTCGAGCTCGCCGCGGTACACGCGCGCGGCGTAGATGCCGCGCCGCCGCTCCTCGGTCTGCACGGTGCCCGAGACGCGCAGGCGCTCGGGCAGCACGATGAGCGGCGGGCACGCGCGCTGCCTGCGCTCGCGGACGGCGTCCTCCCGCCTGCCGCCCTGCGGCACCACCCATTCCCAGTAGTGCTCGCGGCACGCAAGCGCGACCAGCGGGCCGGTGAGGCGCTGCGCCTCGGCCGCGCTCGCCGCGACGTCGCGGCGCACCGCGCGCTGCAGCGCCTCGCGCTCGAGCACCTTCTGCGCGATCAGCATCAAGGGGACGGCGAGCGCGGCGGCGAGACCGCAGATCACGAGCACCTTCAGGAACAGGCCACGTCCCATCGCCGCTTCCCCGATCGGTTTCGATGCCGCGAGGCTAGCCCGGCGCCGGGGCCGCCCGCCGGCAGGATGTGGCGGGACGGAGGCGGAGTGCGGCGCGGATCCGGGCAGCGCGGGCGGCCCGCCGGACGACTGTCACAGGACTGTGACGCGGCGTGGAAATGTGCGCGCCCGCGCGACACGCGCGCGCGCGGACCCGGGTGACGCGCCTATCATTGCGCGAACGCGGCACCAGGAAAGCCGATGCACGCTCGATCCGGCACCTTCGCGCACGTCGCGCGCATCGGCGCGCGCTGCCTCGGCGCGATCTGCCTCGCGGTGGCCGCGCCGGCGGCGACCGCGCAGCGGGCGCAGCCGCCGATCGTGCCGCAGGCGGGCAAGTGGCGCATGACGCAGGACCTGACGCCCGCGCAGGCGGCGTCGATCGCCGGCCTGCCGCCGCAGGTGCACGCGCAGATCGGCTACGACCCGGCGGCGAAGACGATCACCACCGTCCTGTGCCTGAGCCCGCAGTCGATCAAGGAGTGGGAGGATGCCGAGCGGCAGCTGCGCGAGACGGGCCGGGCGCAGTGCGACGATCCGGTGTACGCCGCGAGCGGCGACGCCATGACGATGACGCTGAAGTGCACCGCGCCGCGGCCGCTGACGGTGCGCAACAGCTACCGCTTCAACGCGGCGCGCGACGGCTATACCTACGAGAGCGAGACGACCGTCACGATCTCGGGCCGGCCGGAGACGCGGCGCACCCACGGCGCCGCGCGCCGCATCGGCGACTGCTGAACGCCGCCGCGCGCGGCCCCGCTCAGGGCCGCGCCCACTCGCGCGCGCGGCCGACCGCGCGCGCCCACCGGCTCATGCGCGCGGCCGCCTCGTCGCGCGACAGGGTCGGCTCGAACATGCGCTCGGCGCGCCACTGCGCGGCGATCTGCGCGCGGTCCTGCCACACGCCGGTCGCCAGGCCGGCGAGGTACGCCGCGCCGAGCGCGGTCGTCTCGAGCACGCGCGGCCGCACGACCGGCACGCCGAGGAGATCGGCCTGGAACTGCATCAGCAGGTCGTTCGCGGCGGCGCCGCCGTCGACGCGCAGCTCGGTGAGCTGGAGGCCGGCGTCCTTCTCCATCGCGTGCAGCACGTCGGCCGACTGGAACGCGATCGATTCGAGCGCGGCGCGCGCGATGTGCGCCTCGGTGGTGCCGCGCGAGAGCCCGACGATCGCGCCGCGCGCGTGCGGGTCCCAGTGCGGCGCGCCGAGCCCGACGAACGCGGGCACGAAGAACACGCCGCCCGAGTCGGGCACGCGGGCGGCGAGCGCCTCGACGTCGACCGACGCCTTGATCACGCGCAGGCCGTCGCGCAACCACTGCACGACCGCGCCGGCGACGAACACGCTGCCCTCGAGCGCGAACTCGCGCGCGCCGGTCTGCGCGGCCGCCGTCGTCACCAGCCCGTGGCGCGAGACGATCCGCTCGCCGCCGCAGTGCAGGAGCATGAAGCAGCCGGTGCCATAGGTGTTCTTGGCCATTCCGGGCGCGTGGCACGCTTGGCCGAAGAGCGCGGCCTGCTGGTCGCCCGCCACGCCGGCGATCGGCACGCGCGCCCCGATCACGTCCGGGCTCGCGTGCGCGACCACCGCAGCGGAGGGTTCCACCTCGGGCAGCAGTGCGCGCGGCACGCCGAAGAGAGCGAGCAGCTCGTCGTCCCACGCGCCGCGCGCGATGTCGTAGAACAGCGTGCGCGAGGCGTTGGTGACGTCGGTGACGTGCGCCTTCCCGCCGGTGAGGTTCCAGACGAGCCAGCTGTCGACGGTGCCGAACGCGAGCTCGCCGGCCGCCGCGCGCGCGCGCGCGCCGGGCACGTGCTCGAGCAGCCAGGCGACCTTGGTTCCCGAGAAGTAGGGATCGACGACGAGGCCGGTGCGGGTGCGGATGAGGTCCTCGTGGCCCTCGTCCACCAGCCGCTCGCACGCCGCGGCGGTGCGCCGGTCCTGCCACACGATCGCGTTGTGGATCGGCCTGCCGGTGGCGCGCTCCCAGATCACCGCCGTCTCGCGCTGGTTGGTGATGCCGATCGCGGTGAGCTCGCCCGGCGCGACGCCCGCCTGCGCCAGCGCGTCGCGCGCGCAGGCGAGCTGCGTCCGCCAGATCTCCACGGGATCGTGCTCGACCCAGCCCGGCTCGGGGAAGATCTGGCGGAACTCGGCCTGCGAAGTGGCGCGCGCGTGCGCGTGCTCGTCGAAGACGATGGCGCGCGAGCTCGTCGTGCCCTGGTCGAGCGCGAGGACGTATCTCAAGTCTCCTCCGGTCGCGGCCGCGTCGTTCGCGCCGATTCTACCGCGCGCCCCTCCCCTCCTCCTCGAGGAGGGGAGGGGCGCTGTGCTAACATTTGCCGCTCTGCACAAATCGGCAACAAAGCATGCCCCTGCCCGCGCCCGCCGCCTCCCGCGCGCTCACTCACCGCCGCCGCGTCCAGTTCGAGGGCTACCGCCGCGCCGACGGCCTCTACGACATCGAGGCGCATCTCTACGACGTGAAGCCCGCCGACTACGCGCTCTCGACCGGCGTGCGGCCGGCGGGCACGCCGATCCACGACATGTGGATCCGGCTGACGATCGACGACGCGTACACCATCGTCGAGGCGACCGCGCGCACCGAGGCGATGCCCTATCCGGGCGTGTGCGAGCGGATCGCGCCCGACTACGCCCGGCTGGTGGGCCTGAACCTGCTGCGGGGCTTCCGCAAGGCGGTGCACGATCTGTTCGCTCACGTGAAGGGCTGCACGCACCTGAACGAGATGCTGCTGCAGTTTCCGTCGGCCGCGATCCAGTCGCGCTCGGCGGAGCAGCTCGACAACGCGGACGGGCCGGGCGGCACGCAGCCGTTCCAGCTCGACCAGTGCCACGCGCTCGACACGCGCGGCGAGGTCGCGCGGCGCTACTACCCGAAGTGGTATCGCGGGGCGCGGTCGGCCGCCGGCGTGGAGTAGCGCGCCGGCGTTGACCGCGATCATTGCCGGCGCGCGGCGGGTGCCGGACACTCGGCCGCGCAGAGGAGGACCAGCAACGTGAAGATCCACGAGTACCAGGCGAAGGAGGTGCTGCGCAACTACGGCGTGCCGACGCCGCGCGGCATCCCGTGCTTCTCGGTCGAGGAAGCGGGCGATGCGGCCCGCAAGCTCGGCGGCAAGGTATGGGTCGTGAAGGCGCAGATCCACGCCGGCGGGCGCGGCAAGGGCGGCGGCGTCAAGGTGGCGAGATCGCTCGACGAGGTGAAGAGCTGGGCCGGGAAGATCCTCGGCATGCAGCTCTTGACGCACCAGACCGGGCCCGAGGGGCAGAAGGTGCGGCGCCTGCTGATCGAGGAGGGCGCCGACATCGCCAAGGAGCTCTACGTCGGCATCGTCGTCGACCGCGTCACGCAGAAGGTGTGCGTGATGGCCTCGTCCGAGGGCGGCATGGACATCGAGGAGGTCGCGGCGAAGACGCCGGAGAAGATCCACAAGATCTTCCTCGACCCGGAGAAGGGCCTCACCGACGCGGACGGCGAGTCGCTCGCGGCCGCGATCGGTGTGCCGGCGGCGAGCGTGCCGAAGGCGCGCGCCGTGCTGCAGGGCCTCGTGCGCGCGTTCTGGGACACCGACGCCTCGCTCGCCGAGATCAACCCCCTGATCCTCACCGGCTCGGGCGACGTGGTCGCGCTGGACGCGAAGATGAACTTCGACGAGAACGCGCTCTTCCGCCATCCGGAAATCACCGCGATGCGCGACCTCGACGAGGAGGACCCGTACGAGATCGAGGCGTCGAAGCACGACCTCTCGTACATCTCGCTCGACGGCGACATCGGCTGCATGGTGAACGGCGCCGGCCTCGCGATGGCGACCATGGACACCATCAAGCTCTACGGCGCCGAGCCGGCGAACTTCCTCGACGTCGGCGGCGGCGCCACCGCCGAGAAGGTCACCGCGGCGTTCAAGATCATGCTCTCGAACGCCAAGGTGAAGGCGATCCTGGTCAACATCTTCGGCGGCATCATGAAGTGCGACACGATCGCCTCGGGCATCGTGACCGCCGCCAAGGAGGTGAAGCTCGGCGTGCCGCTCGTGGTGCGGATGAAGGGCACCAACGAGGAGCTCGGCCGCAAGATCCTGGCCGAGTCCGGCCTGCCGATCATCTCGGCGGACAACATGGCGCAGGCGGCCGAGCGGGTGGTCGCCGCGGCCCGATCGAGCAAGGGCGGACGGTGAGATGTCGATCCTGATCAACCGGAGCACCAAGGTGATCACGCAGGGGATCACCGGCAAGACCGGCCAGTTCCACACGCGGATGTGCCGCGACTACGCGAACGGCCGCAGCTGCTTCGTCGCGGGCGTGCACCCGAAGAAGGCCGGCGAGTCGTTCGAGGGCATCCCGATCTTCGCGTCGGTCAGGGACGCGAAGGCGGCGACCGGCGCCACGGCGTCGGTGATCTACGTGCCGCCGGCCGGCGCCGCGGCCGCGATCTGGGAGGCGGTCGAGGCCGACCTCGAGCTCGTCATCTGCATCACCGAGGGCATCCCGGTGCGCGACATGATCGAGGTGCGCGACCGCATGCGCAAGCGGCAGAAGCAGACGGTGCTCGTCGGCCCGAACTGCCCCGGCGTGATCACGCCCGACGAGATCAAGATCGGGATCATGCCCGGCCACATCCACAGGAAGGGCCGCATCGGCGTGGTCTCGCGCTCGGGCACGCTCACCTACGAGGCCGTCGCGCAGCTGACCGAGCTCGGGCTCGGCCAGTCGTCCGCGGTCGGCATCGGCGGCGATCCGGTGAACGGCATGAAGCACGTCGACGTCCTGCAGCTCTTCAACGAGGACCCCGAGACCGACGCGGTGATCATGATCGGCGAGATCGGCGGCGCCGACGAGGAGACCGCCGCGCGCTGGGCGAAGGAGAACATGCGGAAGCCGCTGGTCGGCTTCATCGCCGGCGTCACCGCGCCGCCCGGCAAGCGCATGGGCCACGCCGGCGCGATCATCTCCGGCGGCAAGGGCACCGCGCAGGAGAAGCTCGCGATCATGGAGGAGTGCGGCATCAAGGTGACGCGCAATCCCGCCGAGATGGGGAAGCTCCTCGCGTCGGTGCTCTGACCGGGATGACGGCCGGGGCGAGGCAGCGCGGCGGCGGGGACTTCCCGCGGCGCCGGTTTCTCGCGGCGGCGGGCGCGGTCGCGCTCGCCGGATGCGCCGGGCTTCCGGCGACTTCACCCGCCCGCGCGAGCGGGCTCGCGAGCGTCAACGGCACGCGGCTCTACTACGAGACGGCGGGCGCCGGCGAGCCGGTCGTGCTGCTGCACGCGTTCACGCTCGACGCGCGCATGTGGGACGAGCACTTCGATGCGCTCGCCGCGCGCTACCGCGTGATCCGGTACGACGCGCGCGGCTTCGGCCGCTCGGACGTCCCGCGCGCGGGCGAGCCGTACTCCCACGCCGACGACCTCGCCGCGCTGCTCGAGCGCCTGGGCGAGCGCGATGCGCACGTCGTCGGCGCCTCGATGGGCGCGCGCTTCGCGGTCGATCTCGCGCTCGTGCGGCCGGCCCGCGTCCGCAGCCTCGCGCTGCTCGGCGCGGTCGTCGGCGGCTGGCCCTGGTCGCGGCAGTGGCTCGAGAGCTACGCGCCGGTCGTGCGTGCCGCCCGGGCGGGCGACGTGGCCGCCGCCAAGCGGGCGTGGCTCGCACACGAGATCTTCGCGCCTGCGCGCGAGCAGCCGGCGCTCGCCGCCCGGCTCGAGCGGATGGTCGCCGACTACTCGGGCTGGCACTTCCTGAACGCGGACCCCGAGCGCACCGTGGCGCCGGCGGCGGTGTCGCAGCTCGGCCGCGTGCGCGCGCCCACGCTCGTCGTCGTCGGCGAGCGGGACCTGCCGGACTTCCGGCTGATGGCCGAGCGCGTCGCGCGCGGCGTGGCCGATGCGCGCCAGGTCGCCATCGCGCGCGCGGGCCATCTCGCCGGCATGGAGGCGCCGGCGCGCGTGCGCGAGTTGCTCGAGGCGTTCCTGGGCGCGCAGGCGACGTAGACGGAAATCGGCGGCGCAGGCGGCAACGGCCGGCCGTCGCGCGGCGGGAACCCGTCCGCCTGCCGCAGGTCCTTCCCTGCAGGAAGCAGTCGCCGTGACCGCGTTGACCGGGGTCAAGCGTGCCGGCCGGCGCTTCGGGCTAACATGAGCGGCGTGCCGATGGCGCATCGCAGCAGGCTGCGCCGATCTGATCCGAAAGGCGATCGATGAATGACCGCGTCGCGGGCGGGGGCGTCCCGCTGAAGGAGGCGAAGGTCCGTGCGACCCCGAAAGGGCGCGGCGTGGATCCGCTGGCGCTCGCCGAGGTGCAGGCGCTCCTCGGGTCGGCGCCGCGACGGCGCGATCTCCTGATCGAGCATCTGCACCGGATCCAGGACTGCTACGGGCACCTCTCGGACCGCCATCTCGCCGCGCTCGCGCAGGAGATGCGCCTCGCGCTCGCGGAAGTCTACGAGGTCGCGACGTTCTATCACCACTTCGACGTCGTGAAGGACGGGGCGGCGCCGCCCGCCGCGACCACCGTGCGCGTGTGCGACTCCATCGCATGCGAGCTGGCGGGCGCGCGCGAGCTGCTCGACAGGCTGCCGGGAATGCTGGGCCGGGACGTGCGCGTGGTGCACGCGCCGTGCATCGGCCGCTGCGAGTCGGCGCCGGCCGCGGTCGTCGGCCGGCACCCGGTGCTGAACGCCACGCCCGAGGCGGTGAAGGCGCTCGTCGCGAAGCGTGCGGTCGAGCATCCGGACGCCAAACCGGTCAAGAAAGCGGCCGAGGTCGACGTCCTCGCGTACAACCCGGCGCGCGGCGTGAGCCCGGGCTACGTCGGCTACGATGCGTATCGCGCGGCCGGGGGCTATCGCCTGATCGCCGATTGCCTCGCCGACAGGCGCACGCGCGAGGACGTGACGAGGACGATGGAAGACGCGGGCCTGCGCGGGCTCGGCGGCGCGGGCTTCCCGGCGGGCCGCAAGTGGCGCATCGTCGCAGCGGAGCCGGCGCCGCGCGTGATGGCGGTGAACATCGACGAGGGCGAGCCCGGCACGTTCAAGGACCGCTACTTTCTCGAGCGCGATCCGCACCGCTTCCTCGAGGGGATGCTCGTCGCCGCCTGGGCGGCCGGCGTCGGCGAGATCTACGTCTACCTCCGCGACGAGTACGCCGGCTGCCGGGGGCTCCTCGAGCACGAGCTCGCCCGTCTCAAAGCCGCGCCGCCGTGCGCGCTGCCGCCGATCCACCTGCGGCGCGGCGCGGGCGCGTACATCTGCGGCGAGGAGTCGGCGATGATCGAGTCGATCGAGGGCAAGCGCGGCATGCCGCGGCTGCGCCCGCCGTACGTCGCGCAGGTGGGGCTCTTCGGCCATCCGACGCTCGAGCACAACATGGAGACGGTGTTCTGGGTGCGCGAGATCGTCGAGCGCGGCGCAGCGTGGTTCGCCGGCCACGGCCGCAACGGCCGCAAGGGCCTGCGCTCGTTCTCCGTGTCGGGGCGCGTCAGGAAGACCGGCGTCCACGTCGCGCCGGCAGGCATCACGGTGCGCGAGCTCGTCGACGAGCACTGCGGCGGGATGCTGGACGGCCACGAGCTCTACGCGTACCTCCCCGGCGGCGCCTCGGGCGGCATCCTGCCGGCCTCGATGAGCGACATCCCGCTCGACTTCGACACGCTGAACAAGCACGGCTGCTTCATCGGCTCGGCGGCGATCGTGATCCTGTCGCAGCACGACCGGGCGGTCGACGCGGCGCGCAACCTCCTGCGGTTCTTCCGCGACGAGTCGTGCGGGCAGTGCACGCCGTGCCGGGTGGGCACCGCGAAGGCGCTCTCGCTCATGGAGAGACCGAAGTGGGATCGGGCCCTGCTCGAGGAGCTCTGCCAGGCGATGGCGGACGCCTCGATCTGCGGCCTCGGGCAGGCGGCGCCGAACCCCATCCGGTGCGTGGTGAAGTACTTCGCGCACGAGCTGGAATGACGTGAATCGCGGATCGTGAATCGCGGGAAGCACGTGAGGAGCTGAGATGGAACGCCTTTCGACGGCGCAGGCGGCCGCGATGCCGGTCGAGTTCAAGCTGGACGGCAGGAGCGTCGTCGGCCGCGCCGACGAGACGATCCTCGAGACGGCGCGCGCGCACGGCATCGAGATCCCGCACCTCTGCTACAAGCCGGGCCTGCGCCCGGACGGCAATTGCCGGGCGTGCGTGGTGGAGATCAAGGGCGAGCGCGTGCTCGCCCCCTCCTGCTGCCGCTATCCGCAGGCCGGCATGGAGGTGACGACCGACAGCGCGCGGGCGCGCGCGTCGCAGAAGATGGTGGTCGAGCTGCTGTTGTCGGACATGTCGCAGACCGCGTACACGCTGGGCTCGGAGCTCGACCGCTGGGCGAAAGCGCTGGAAGTCGGCAGGCCGCGCTTCCCCGGCCGCTCGCAGCCGGCGGCCGATCTCTCGCATCCGGCGATCGCGGTCAACCTGGACGCGTGCATCCAGTGCACGCGCTGCCTGCGCGCCTGCCGCGAGGAGCAGGTGAACGACGTCATCGGCTACGCGTTCCGGGGCGAGCACTCGAAGATCGTGTTCGACTTCGACGACCCGATGGGCCGCTCGACCTGCGTCGCCTGCGGCGAGTGCGTGCAGGCCTGCCCGACCGGGGCGCTCGCGCCCGCGCGCGGCGTCGGCCTGCAGCAGGCCGACAAGACCGTCGACTCGGTGTGCCCGTACTGCGGCGTCGGCTGCCAGCTCACCTATCACGTCAAGGACAACAGGGTCCTCTACGTCCAGGGCCGCGACGGCCCCGCGAACCGCGGGCGCCTGTGCGTCAAGGGTCGCTACGGCTTCGACTACGCGCACCACCGCCAGCGGCTGACGAAACCGCTCGTGCGCAAGCCCGGCGCGCCGAAATCGGCGGACTTCACGATCGACCCGGAGCACTGGCGCGAGGTGTTCCGCGAGGCGAGCTGGGACGAGGCGCTCGACCTCGCCGCCGGCGGCCTGAAGCGCGTCCTCGAGGCGCACGGCAAGGGCGCGCTCGCCGGCTTCGGCTCGGCGAAGGGCACCAACGAGGAGGCGTACCTCTTCCAGAAGCTCGTGCGCACCGGCTTCGGCTCGAACAACGTCGACCACTGCACGCGGCTCTGCCACGCCTCGAGCGTCGCCGCGCTGATGGAGGGCATCAGCTCCGGCGCGGTCTCGAACCCGGTGCGCGACGTGGCGAAAGCCGACGTCGTGCTCCTGATCGGCGCGAACCCGACCGTGAACCACCCGGTCGCGGCGACCTGGATGAAGAACGCGATGGAGCACGGCACGCGCTTCATCGTCGCCGACCCGCGACGCACCGAGCTCGCGCGACTCGCCTGGCGGTTCCTGCAGTTCAACGCCGACACCGACGTCGCGCTGCTGAACGCGATGCTGCACACGATCGTGACCGAGGGGCTGGTGAACGAGGCCTTCGTGCGCGACCGCACCTCGGGCTACGAGGCGCTCAGGCAGAACGTCGCGAAGTTCAGCCCCGAGGCGATGGCGCCGGTCTGCGGCATCCCGGCGGCGACCATCCGCGAGGTGGCACGCGCGTACGCGACCTCCAAGGCCTCGATGATCCTGTGGGGCATGGGCATCTCGCAGCACGTGCACGGCACCGACAACGCGCGCTGCCTGATCGCGCTCGCGCTCGCGACCGGCCAGATCGGCCGGCCGGGCACGGGCCTGCACCCGCTGCGGGGACAGAACAACGTTCAGGGCGCTTCGGACTCGGGGCTCATCCCGATGGTGTTTCCGGACTACCAGCGGGTCGACAACCCCGAGGCGCGGGCGCGGTTCGAGAGGCTGTGGGGCGCCGCGCTCGATCCGAAGCCGGGGCTCACCGTGGTCGAGATCGTGAACGCCGCCTGCGAAGGCCGGATCCGCGGCATGTACATCATGGGCGAGAACCCGGCGCTCTCCGACCCCGACGCGCATCACGCCCGCGAGGGGCTCGCGGCGCTCGAGCACCTGGTCGTGCAGGACATCTTCCTCACCGAGACCGCGTACCTCGCCGACGTCGTGCTGCCGGCCACGGCATGGCCGGAGAAGGTCGGCACGGTGACCAACACCGACCGCCTGGTGCAGCTCGGGCGCAAGGCGCTCGAGCCGCCCGGCGAGGCGCGCGAGGACCTCTGGATCATCGTCGAGATGGCGAAGCGCCTCGGCCTCGCGTGGAGCTACGCGCATCCGCGCGAAGTGTTCGGCGAGATGCGCCGGTGCATGGACTCGATCGCCGGCATCACCTGGGAACGCCTCGAGCGCGATTCGGCGGTGACCTATCCGTGCGAGAACGAGGGCGACCCGGGGCAGCCGGTCGTCTTCGTCGAGCGCTTCCCGACCGCGACCGGCCGCGCGAAGTTCGTGCCCGCCGACCTGATCCCGGCCGACGAGCGGCCCGACAAGCGGTATCCGATGGTGCTGATCACCGGGCGCCAGCTCGAGCACTGGCACACCGGCGCGATGACGCGCCGCGCGGGCGTGCTCGACGCGATCGAGCCCGAGCCGGTGGCCTCGCTCCATCCGCTCGACCTCGACCGGCTGCGCGTCAAGCCGGGCGAGATCCTCACCGTCGAGTCGCGGCGCGGGAAGATCTCGCTCTACGCGCGCGCCGACGAGGCGACGCCGCAGGGCGCGGTGTTCATCCCGTTCTGCTACTACGAGGCGGCGGCGAACACGCTCACCAACCCGGCGCTCGACCCGTTCGGCAAGATCCCGGAGTTCAAGTACTGCGCGGTGCGGGTGACCAGGGGCGGCGACCGGCCGGTGCAGGCGAGCTACGGCGGCGGGCAGGCGCTCGCGGCCGCGGCGCGCGCCTGACGGCCGTCGGCAAGCGACGCGGTCGCGGCGCCGGCGGGCTGCCTCGGCGACGGACGCGGGCCAGCCTCGCGCCCGCGCGAATCGACCCCCGGGCGCCGGTGCTACCATCAGCGCGCGCGGGAGGAGCGGTTCGATGAAGCGTCTGTTGTCCGAGGAGGCGTGCGAACGGATCCACGCTGCGAGTCTCTCGATTCTCGAGAGCGTCGGCGTGAGGGCCGACGACACGGCGATTCTCGATCTGCTGCGCCGGCACGGCGCGCGCGAGGGGGCCGACGCCGACACCGTGCGGCTGCCGCGGGAGCTCGTCGCCGAAAGCCTCGCGAGCTGCCCGCCGACCGCGCTGATCGCGGACCGGCGCGGCGGGCTGCGCGAGCTCGGCCCCGCGGGCGGGACCGTCTTCTGGACCGGCAACGCGCTGCACGTGGCGGCAGGGCACGAGCGGCGCGATCTCCTGAGCGCCGATCTCGCCGCGCTCACGCGCGTGGCGGATGCGTGCCCCGAGATCGACGGGATGGTGGGCACGAGCGTGGCCGACTTCCCGCCGTACGCGCGCGATGTCGTCGGGTTCCGGGTGATGGCGAGGCACACCGCGAAGCACCTGCGGCCGTGCAGCTTCACGCCGCGGGGCGCGGTCGCGATGATCGAGATGGCGCAGGTCCTGGCCGACCGGCCGCTGCGCGAGCGGCCGGTGACGAGCTTCGGCTACAGCATCGTGAGCCCGCTGCACTGGTCGGCGACCGGGTGCGGCGTGTTCCGGAACACCTCGGGCCACGGCCTGCCGCTGATGATCAACTCGGAGCCGATGGGCGGGGGCACCGCGCCGGTCACGCTCGCCGGCTGCCTCGCGCTCGCCAACGCCGACGCGCTGTCGGGGGTCGTGATCGCGCAGCTCCTCGAGCGCGGGCGCCCGGTGATCTTCAATCTCGGCTTCGCCCACGTGCTCGACATGGCGAGCGGCATGGCGCTCACCGGCGCGCCGGAGAACGCGCTGCTCCAGTCGGCGGGGGCGGAGCTCGCGCGGTTCCACAACCTGCCGTCGGCCTCGTGGATGTCCACCGAGTCGATGGTCTCCGACGCGCAGGCCGGCGCCGAGACGACGATGACCGGATTCGCCCACGCCGCCTGGGGCGTCAACGTCGTCTGGGGCGCGGGCAACCTCGAGTCGACGCTGTGCATGTCGGCCGAGAAGCTGGTGATCGACGACGACATCATCGGCGCGATCCGCCGCTTCGTGCGGGGCATCGAGGTCGACGATGAGACGCTCGCGCTCGACCTGATCCGCGAGGTCGGCCACCGCGCCGACTTCCTGAGCACCGAGCACACGCTGCGCCACTTCGAGCGCGAGATCCGCCACACGCGCTTCCCGGTGCGCGCGCGCCGGCAGGCCTGGGAGCGCCAGGGCGGCCGTGACACGCAGGCGCGCGCCGCGGAGCGCGTGCGCGAGATCCTCGCCCAGCCGGTCGCGCCCTGCCTCACGGCCGAGCAGGACCGCGAGCTCGAGCGCATCGAGGCGGCCCATCTCGCCGCCTGCGCGGGCTAGCCCGGATTTCTCACAGGGCCGCCCCGGTTGTCACGGAAAGTCATGCTTGAACAGGGCAGTGAACGAGCTT
>JAHDYJ010000095.1 GCA_023383795.1 Burkholderiales bacterium
AGTTGACGACGTGCTCGGGCGCGCCCTTGAAGCGCTTCCTCAGCACCGGGTCCTGGGTCGCGACGCCGACCGGGCAGGTGTTCAGGTGGCACTTGCGCATCATGATGCAGCCGCTCGCCACCAGCGGCGCGGTGGCGAACCCGAACTCGTCGGCGCCGAGCATCGCGCCGATCACGACGTCGCGCCCGGTCTTCATCTGGCCGTCGACCTGCACCGCAATGCGGCCGCGCAGGCGGTTCAACACCAGCGTCTGCTGGGTCTCGGCAAGGCCGAGCTCCCACGGCGTGCCGGCGTGCTTGATCGATGACCAGGGGCTCGCGCCGGTGCCGCCGTCGTGGCCGGCGATGGTCACGTGGTCGGACTTCGCCTTCGAGACGCCGGCCGCGATGGTGCCCACGCCGACCTCGGACACGAGCTTCACGCTGATCGACGCCTCGGGATTGGAGTTCTTGAGGTCGTGGATCAGCTGCGCCAGGTCCTCGATCGAGTAGATGTCGTGGTGCGGCGGCGGGCTGATCAGCTCGACCCCCGGCGTCGAGAAGCGCAGCTCCGCGATGTACTCGGAGACCTTGCGGCCCGGCAGCTGCCCGCCTTCGCCGGGCTTCGCGCCCTGCGCGACCTTGATCTGGAGCTGCTCGGCGCTCGCCAGGTACTCGGCAGTCACGCCGAAGCGCCCGGAGGCTACCTGCTTGATCTTCGACTTGAGCGAGTCCCCCTCCCGCAGTTCGATGTCGCGCTCGATGCGGTCGGCGCCGAGGCGCGACTTGAGCGTCTCGCCGGCCTTGACCGGCGCGTAGCGCCGGCGGTCCTCGCCGCCCTCGCCGGTGTTCGACTTGCCGCCGATCCGGTTCATCGCGATCGCGAGATTGGTGTGCGCCTCGGTCGAGATCGAGCCGAGCGACATCGCGCCGGTGGCGAAGCGCTTGACGATCTCCTTGGCGGGCTCGACCTCCTCGATCGGCACCGGCGTGCACCGGTCGAGGCGGAACTCGAACAGCCCGCGCAACGTCATGTGGCGCTTCGACTGGTCGTTGATGATGCGCGCGTATTCCTTATAGGTGTCGTATGCGTTCGCGCGCGTCGAGTGCTGGAGTTTCGCGATCGCGTCCGGCGTCCACATGTGCTCGTCGCCGCGTACGCGGAAGGCGTATTCGCCGCCCGCGTCGAGCGTGCGCTCGAGCAGCGGGTCGTCGCCGAACGCAACGCGGTGCACGCGGATCGCCTCCTCGGCCACCTCGAACACGCCGATGCCCTCGACCGTCGAGGTCGTGCCGGGGAAGTACTTCGCGACGAGCGGGCCGGCGAGGCCGACCGCCTCGAAGATCTGCGCGCCCGTGTACGACATGTAGGTCGAGATGCCCATCTTGGACATGACCTTGCGCAGGCCCTTGCCGATCGCCTTGACGAAGTTCTTGCACGCCTTGGCGGGGTCGACCTCGCCCAGCCGGCCCTGCTCCGCGAGCTCGATCAGCGTCTCGAGTGCGAGATAGGGATGCACGGCCTCGGCGCCGTACCCGCCGAGCAGCGCGAAGTGGTGCACCTCGCGCGCCGAACCGGTCTCGACGACGAGCCCGGTGCTGGTGCGCAGGCCCTTGTCGACGAGGTGCTGGTGGATCGCCGAGAGCGCGAGCAAGGCCGGGATCGCGACCAGCTCGCGCGAGATCTTCCGATCGGAGATGATCAGGATCGTGTAGCCGGCGCGCACCGCGTCCTCGGCCTGCGCGCACAGGCTGGCGAGACGCGCCTCGATCGCCTCCTTGCCCCAGGCCACCGGGTAGGTGATGTCGAGCTCGCAGGACTTGAACTTGCCGTCGGTGTAGCGCTCGATGTGGCGGACGCTCTCCATCTGCGCGAAGTCGAGCACCGGCTGGCTCACCTCGAGCCGGAGCGGCGGGTTCATCTCGTCGATGCCGAGCAGGTTCGGCTTCGGGCCGATGAACGAGACGAGGCTGGTGACGAGCTCCTCGCGGATCGGGTCGATCGCCGGGTTCGTGACCTGCGCGAACATCTGCTTGAAGTAGTTGTAGAGCGGCTTGTTCCTGCCGGACAAAACCGCGAGCGGCGAGTCGTTGCCCATCGAGCCGACCGGCTCCTCGCCGTTGGCCGCCATCGGCGCGAGGATGAACTTCAGGTCTTCCTGCGTGTAGGCGAACGCCTGCTGCCGGTCGAGCACGGTGTCGGGCGACTGCACCCTGAGCTCCTTCGGCTCGGGCAGGTCGTCGAGCTTGATGCGGATGCGGTCGATCCAGTCGCGGTAGGGCCGCGCGGCGGCGAGCGCCTCCTTGAGCTCCTTGTCGTCGATGATGCGGCCCGCCTCGAGGTCGACCAGGAACATCTTGCCCGGCTGCAGTCGCCACTTCTTGACGATGCGCTCCTCGGGGATAGGCAGCACGCCGGTCTCGGAGGCCATGACGACGAGATCGTCGTCGGTGACGAGATAGCGCGCCGGCCGCAGGCCGTTCCTGTCGAGCGTCGCGCCGATCTGGCGGCCGTCGGTGAACGCGATCGCCGCCGGGCCGTCCCACGGCTCCATCATCGCCGCGTGGTATTCGTAGAAGGCGCGGCGCCGCTCGTCCATCAGCGTGTGGCCTTCCCACGCCTCCGGGATCAGCATCATCATGGCGTGCGCGAGGGAGTAGCCGCCCATGACGAGCAGCTCGAGCGCATTGTCGAACGAGGCCGAGTCGGACTGCCCCGGGTAGATCAGCGGCCAGACCTTGTCGAGGTCCTTGCCGAGCACCGGCGAGGAGATCGCCCCCTGGCGGGCCCGGATCCAGTTGACGTTGCCGCGCAGCGTGTTGATCTCGCCGTTGTGCGCGATCAGGCGGAAGGGATGCGCGAGCTCCCAGGTCGGGAACGTGTTGGTCGAGAAGCGCTGGTGCACGAGCGCGAGCGCCGAGGCGACGCGCGCGTCCTTGAGGTCGAGATAGTAGTCGGCCATGTCGCGCGCCATCAGCATGCCCTTGTAGACGATGGTGCGCGCCGACATGGAGGGGACGTAGTACGCCTTGCCGTGCTTGAGCTTGAGCGCCTGGATGGCCTGGCCGGCCGCCCGGCGGATGATGAAGAGCTTGCGCTCGAGCGCGTCGGTGACGCGCACGGCGCCGCCGCGGCCGATGAACACCTGGCGGATGACCGGCTCGATCGCCTTGACCGACTCGCCGAGCACGGAGGGATCGCGCGGCACGTCGCGCCAGCCGAGCAGCACCTGTCCCTCGTCCTTGATCGCGCGCTCGATCTCGTACTCGCATGCGATGCGCGAGGCGGGCTCCTGCGGCAGGAACACCATGCCGACGCCGTACTGGCCCGCCGGCGGGAGCGTGACGCCCTGCCTGGCCATCTCCTCGCGCAGCAGCCGGTCCGGGATCTGGATCAGGATCCCCGCGCCGTCGCTCGCACGCGGGTCGGCCCCGACCGCGCCCCGATGCGTGAGGTTCTTGAGGATCTGCAGCCCCTGCTCGACGATCGCGTGGCTCTTGCGGCCTTTGATGTGCGCGATGAAGCCGACGCCGCAGGCGTCGTGCTCGCGCGCCGGGTCGTAGAGGCCCCTGCGCTGCTGGGAATCGTGCTCGTCCACCGTCGTACCCCTGGCTGTGCCGCCCCGCCCGTTCGGAAGCCGCCGACCCGCGGGCGAAAAGCGGCGGAACCGGTTATTTTATCGCCAGTTCAGGGGATTTCCCAGCGCCGGGGCCCCTGATCGCCCGCTGGCCGGCGCCGCGCAGCGCCGCGGCGGGGGCCCCGCGCCGCCGGTCCGGCGGCGCTCCAGGGCGGGGGGGCAGCCGCCACGATCAGACCAGGCCGAGCGCGACCATCGCCTTGGCGACCCGGATGAAGCCGGCGATGTTCGCGCCGACGACGTAGTTGCCCGGCGCGCCGAACTCCTCGGCCGTCTCGTAGGTGCTCGCGTGGATGTTCGTCATGATCTCGTCGAGCTTGCGCTCGGTGAACTCGAACGACCACGAATCGCGGCTCGCGTTCTGCTGCATCTCGAGCGCCGAGGTGGCCACGCCCCCGGCGTTCGCCGCCTTGCCCGGCCCGTAGGCGATCCTCGCGTCGAGAAAGACCTTCACCCCGTCCGGCGTGGTCGGCATGTTGGCCCCTTCGCCGACCGCGATGCAGCCGTTGCGGACCAGCATGCGCGCGTCCTTGCCGTTGATCTCGTTCTGCGTCGCCGACGGCATCGCGACCTGGCACGGGACCTCCCAGATGTTGCCGCCCGGGATGTACCGTGCGTCCTTGTGATGCGCCGCATACTCCGCGATGCGCCGGCGCTCGACCTCCTTGAGCTGCTTGACCAGGGCGAGGTCGATCCCCTTCTCGTGCACGACGACGCCGTTGGAGTCGGAGCAGGCGATCACCCTCGCGCCGAGCTGATGGAGCTTCTCGATGGTGTAGATCGCCACGTTGCCGGAGCCCGAGACGACGCAGGTCTTGCCCTCGAGGGAGTCCGCGCGCACCTTGAGCATCTCGCGGACGAAATAGACCGCGCCATAGCCGGTCGCCTCGGTGCGCACGAGCGACCCGCCCCAGGCGATCCCCTTGCCGGTGAGCACGGTCGACTCGTAGCGGTTGGTGATCCGCTTGTACTGCCCGAAGAGGTAGCCGAGCTCGCGGCCGCCGACGCCGATGTCGCCGGCGGGCACGTCGGTGTACTCGCCGAGGTGGCGGTAGAGCTCGGTCATGAAGCTCTGGCAGAACCGCATGATCTCGTTGTCCGAGCGGCCCTTGGGATCGAAGTCGGATCCGCCCTTGGCGCCGCCGATCGGCATGCCGGTCAGCGCGTTCTTGAAGACCTGCTCGAAGCCGAGGAACTTGATGATGCCGAGGTAGACCGACGGGTGGAACCGCAACCCGCCCTTGTAGACGCCGATCGCGCTGTTGAACTCGACGCGGAAGCCGCGATTGATGTGGACCTCGCCCCTGTCGTCCTGCCACGGCACGCGAAAGATGATCTGGCGCTCCGGCTCGCAGACGCGCTCGATGATCTTCTGGTCGACGAACTCCGGGTGCTTGACGAGCACCGGGCCGAGCGACTCGAGCACCTCCCTCACCGCCTGATGGAACTCGTCCTCGCCGGGGTTGCGCGCCGTGACCTGCCGGTAGATCGTTTCGATCCTTTCATCCATGACCGCTGCCATCGACTGCTCCTACGTTGGAAACTGATGTCCGAATCCGGCCCGTGGCGGCGGGCGCGCGGCCGCCCGAGTCGACCGGGCGCCGGATCCCGGGACCCGGTCGACGATCGAGCCGAGCGGACGAGTCTACCTGTGCGCCCGGCCGGTCTCCTTGAGCAATGTCCGGGTCCGGCCGGAAAGGCGGCCCGGCGGCGTCCCCGCCCGGTGCGCAAGGACCGGGCGGCCGGGCGACCGGCGCGCGTCCTCAGGCCAGGCAGCAGACGACGCGCTGGCTGACGATATCTGCCAGCAGGCGGAATCCCGGCGGCAGGTCGACGACCCGGACCGCGTGCGCGAAGCGCGCGTCGTCGGGCACGAGCTCCGCGAGACGGTTGGGCAGCGCGTCGAGCAGGGCGCGGTTGAGAAAGCAGCCGCGGCGCTCCGGATCGAGGGCGACGTAGAAGATCCCGGTCTCCACCAGGTCCTGGAAGAAGTGGGTGCCGAAGGAGAGCTCGGGATGCAGCCCGCCCGCCGGGAAGGCGACCTCGGCGATCGCGGTCATGGCGTTGATCTCGGCGAAGCGCACGGGCACCCCGAGCCGGGGCGTGGACGTCCCCCAGCGCCCCGGCCCGATGAGCAGCGTCGGGAGTGCTTCGCGCGCGACCACTTCGCGGTTGATGCGGCCGACCAGCCGGGCGAGCTCGTACTTGTCGGTGAGCGCCAGGGACGTGAACGCGCCGGGATCGACCGCGACGACCCGCGCGATCGGCTGCGCGATGCTCCCGCCCATGAAGCTCCCGCGGCCGCGAAACAGCGTCTGCGCGTCGCCCACCTCGCCGATCTCCACCGGCTGCGACTGGACCCCGCGAGTCTGCAGCGGACGGCACTGGATCAGGTTCAGGTACAGGCGCCCGTCGCTCGCGAAAGTGCCGGCGAACTCGACGTCGACCGGATACTCGTAGGCGCGCTCCAGCGCGTGCAGCAGCCGGCGCATCGTCGCAGCGAATCCGCGCGCGTCCAGCAGTCGCTCGAAGGTCACCCGCCAGCCTGCGCCCTCCCGGTCGGCGAGCAGGCCGAGCGGCAGGAACGGCTCCGCCGCGCGCAGCTCGGCGAGGCCGATCGTCCGCCAAGCGTTCTGCGCGATGTCGAGGACGTCGACGTCGTGCTGCGTGTAGCGGCGCCGGCTCTCCGGGTCCGACTGCGGGACCAGGTGCGGCTGGTCGAGCGCGACCACCCTGGGATAGTCGCCCTCGACCCGGTCGACCGCGCGGGTGCCCAGGCCGACGACCAGGCGCAGCATGCCCGCGGCGGGGTCCATGTCGTGCCGCCAGACGAACGTGTTGTAGGAGATCCCGACGCCGGCGAACGCGGGAAAGAAGTAGCTGCCGTGATACGCGCCGGAGACGCGCTGGATCAGCAGGGCCATCTGCTCCTCCTGGCGCGCGAGCCCGCGCTGGAGGCGGTACTGCAGCGCCTCCTCGCTCAGCGTGCTCGCATAGACGCGCTTCACGGCCTCGACGAAGTCGCTCAGGCGCTGCTCGGGGGTCCCCTGGTTGACGCAGAAGACGCTGTCGTACTTTCCGGCAAAGGCGTTGCCGAAGCCGTCCTCGAGCAGACTCGACGAGCGCACGATGATCGGGTACTGGCCGAAGTGCTCGAGCATCTTCTCGAACTCGTGCAGGATCGCGGCCGGGAAGGTCCCGCGCGCCATGAGCTCGCGCAGCTGCGCCGCGCCGCCGAAATAGCCGGCTTCGCTCCGCTGCCAGATGAAGAGCTGCCACCAGCCGTTCTCGACGATGAACGAGTGGAAGAGATCGGACCCGATGTAGAAGGAGTCGTGCTGCTCGAGGAGCTCCTCCCAGCCGCCGTCCGGGTCGGCGCGCAGGACGGCGCGCGCGAGCAGCATGCCGACCGCCTTGCCGCCGATGAAGCCGGTGCCGATCAGGCGCGCCTCGACGGCGAGCAGGTCGCGCAGCTCCAGGTAGCGGCGCGCGAGCGCGAGGATCCGTTCGTCCCGACCGATGAGGAGCCGGCACAGCTGGGCGGCCATGGCTTGGCGCTCCGCGCCGTCGGCGTGCGCGCCGGCGAGGTCGCCCGCCCGCATGAACAGGCGCTCCCACGAATCCAGGCGCCGCTCGGGGCCGGCGGCGGTGGCGCAGGCCAGCCGGCTGAAAAGACCGGTGGCCTCGCAGCTCACGGTGATCGGAACGAACCGGCCGCGCTCGTGCCGGTGCGGCAGGAACATCGTCGGCGAGGCGCGCTGCCAGACCTTGAGGGGATGGAGGTAGAGCACGCCGCCCTCGCTGTAGAGGTCGATCAGCAGCTGCGTGGTGCTGCGGATGGCGTCGACCGTGGCGAACGAGTGCGCGCCGCGCTTGAGCGCGAAATAGGCCACCGTGTCCAGCGTGTACAGGTACGGGCAGGTGACCCGGAAGAAGTTTGCGATCATGCCGTCCGTGGCCCAGGCGTCGAGCAGATCGGACAGGCAATCGAACACGTAGAAGGCGTGCCTGCCCTCCTGCGCGAGGATCGTGTGCAGGCGCACGGTGAAGGATTCGAATCCGCGCAGCGCGTCCAGGTCGTGGACCACGCTCGCCGCGCCGGCCGCCACGACCGGCGCGTGCGCAGCGAAGCGCACGTAGGCCACGCGGCGCCCGGCGGCCCGCGCGGCGGCGACGTACGGCGCGACGAAGGCGCGGTAGTCCTCCACGTCGTCGACCCGCCAGACGACGTTGTCGCCGAGCCGCAGTCCCTCGAGTATCGCGTCCAGGCCGGGAAGCCCGGTGGTCACGAAGCGCTCGCCGCCGTATGCATGGGGTTCATCGACCACTGCTGCGCGTCCTTTCGCTCGAAGCGAAGCGGCGACCGGCGCGCCGCGTGCACGGACGCCGGGTCCGGCCGCTCAGCGCGCGGGCGCGGCCGCGTCGCGACCGGCGCAAGCGGCGATGGCGTCGCGCACCGCAGGCTCGGGCAGGTCGTCGCGCACGACCGCGTGCCCGACCGCCGCTAGCAGGACGAACCGCACGCGGCCGCGGAGCGCCTTCTTGTCGACCTGCATCAGCTCGAGCATTCGCTGCGCCGGCAGCGCCGGCGCCTCGACCGGCAGTCCGGCGCGCGCGAGCAGCGCGCGCAGGCGCGCGACGTCGGCGCCGGCGATGAGTCCGGTGCGGGCGGAGAGCTCCGCAGCCATCACCATGCCTGCGGCCACCGCTTCGCCGTGCAGCCAGTCGCCGTATCCGAGGCCCGTCTCGATCGCGTGGCCGAACGTATGGCCGAAATTGAGCAGCGCGCGCGGTCCCGTCTCGCGCTCGTCGAGCGCGACGACCTCGGCCTTGATCTCCACCGAGCGGCGCACCGCGTGCGCGAGGGCGTCGGTCTCGCGGGCAACCAGCCGGTCGACGTTCGCCTCCAGCCAGCCGAAGAACGCCGCATCCCGGATAACGCCGTGCTTGATCACCTCGGCGAGCCCGGCCCGCAGCTCGCGCTCCGGCAGCGTGCGCAGCACGTCGATATCGGCGAGCACCAGGCTCGGCTGATGGAACGCGCCGATCATGTTCTTGCCGCGCGGATGGTTGATCCCGGTCTTGCCGCCCACCGAGGAATCCACCTGCGCGAGCAGCGTCGTCGGCACCTGGACGAACGGCACACCGCGCTGGTAGGTCGCCGCGGCGAAGCCGGCCGTGTCGCCGACGACGCCGCCGCCGAGCGCGACGATCGTCGTGCCGCGGTCGCAGCGGTTCGCGAGCAGCGCGTCGTACACGAGGTTGAGCGTCTCCCAGTTCTTGTGCTGCTCGCCGTCGGGCAGCACGACCGGCACGACCGCGACGCCGGCGCCGCCGAGCGCCGCGGTCAGGGCGTCCAGGTACAGCGGCCCGACCGTCGCGTTGGTCACCACCGCGACGCGCGGCTGCGGCAGGACTTCCGCGATCAGCCCGGCGCGCGCGAGCAGGCCACGGCCGATGTGGATGTCGTAGCCGCGCTCGCCGAGCGCTATGCGGACAGTTTGCATTCGTCGGGCAGCTCGGCCAGCACTTGCGACACGAGCGGTCCCGGGCCCTGGCGCCCGGTGTCGATGATCAGGTCGGCGACCGCGCGGTAGAGCGGGTCGCGCTCGCGAAAGAGTTCTTCCAGCCGCGCGAGCGGATCGGCGGTCTGCAGCAGCGGCCGGCTGCGGTCCTGGCGCATGCGCTGCCACAGATCGCGCGGCTGGGCCCGCAGATAGACGACGAAGCCGCGCGCGGCGAGATGCTCGCGGTTGCGCGCGTCGAGGACCACCCCGCCGCCGGTCGCGAGCACGACGTTGTCGAGCGCGGTGAGCTCCTCGATCATGCGCGCCTCGCGCGCGCGAAACCCCGCCTCGCCCTCGATCTCGAAGATGGTCGCGACGCGCACGCCGGTGCGGGCCTCGACCTCGAGGTCGCTGTCGTGGAAGCGCTTGCCGAGCCGGCGCGCGAGCTGCCGGCCGACCGTGGTCTTGCCGGCACCCATCATGCCGACCAGAAAGACGTTGTGGCTCGGGCGCATGCGGGACATTCTAGCAGCGGCGCCGACGGCACCCGACCGCCGGCCGCGGGAAGGGAGAACGAGAAGAGCCGGCGCTGCGGCCGGCTCTCCCGGGGGAAGGCTGGCGCGGAGCGCCGGTCAGCGCACGGTCAGGCGGTCCTCGACGATGCGGGGCGTGAGGAACACCAGGAGCTCCGTCTTGTTGTCGATGCGCTGAGTGTCGCGGAACAGCGGGCCCACGGCCGGCAGATCGCCGAGCAGCGGCACCTTGTTCACGTTGTTGCGCTGCTCCTGGGTGTAGATGCCGCCGATCACCACCGTGCCGCCGTTCTCGATCAGCACCGAGGTCTTCACGTGCTTGGTGTCGATCGCGAAGCCGGCCGGGGTCGAGATCCCGACCGCGTCCTTGTTGACGTCGACGTCGAGGACGACGTTGCCGTCGGGCGTGATCTGCGGACGCACCTTGAGCGAGAGGTTCGCCTTGCGGAACGAGATGCTGGTCGCGCCGCTGGAGGTGGCCTGCTGGTACGGGAGCTCCGTGCCCTGCTCGATCAGCGCTTCGACCTGGTTCGCGGTGACCACGCGCGGGCTCGAGATGATCTTGCCGCGGCCGTCGCTCTCGAGCGCGGTGAGCTCGAGGTTCACGAAGCGGGTCTGAGCGCGGTTAAACAGCACCAGCGAGAACTGGCCCGGCGTGATGCCGGACTGCTGCGATGAGAGCTGCGCCGGCAGGTTGACCATGTTCACCTGGTTCGGGAAGATCGGCGCGGCCACGCCCTGCCCCGAGTGGAACGCCGTGTCCTGGAGCCCGCCGCCGAAGATAACCCGGTTCGGGTTGCTGAAGAGCGGCGAGGAGCCGGACGGATCGGTGACGTGATAGCCGAGGCGGGCGCCGAGGGTGCGGGTGAACTGGTCGGTCGCCTCGACGATGCGGGCCTCGATCATCACCTGGCGCACGGGGATATCGGTCTGCCCGATCAGCTTGCGCACCTCCTCGAGCCGCGACGGGATGTCCTGCACGAACAGCTGGTTCGTGCGCTCGTCCCAGGTCGCGCTGCCGCGCTTCGAGAGGATGCGCTGGTCCTGGCCGCCGCCGCCGGCGACCTGTCCGGACAGCAGCTTCGCGATGACCTCGGCCTTGGCGAAGTTCAGCTGGAAGGTCTCGGTGCGCAGCGGCTCCAGCTCCGCGATCTGCTGCTTCGCCTCGAGCTCGAGCTTCTCCTTGGTGGCGAGCTCGTCGCGCGGCGCGATCCAGACGACGTTGCCGCTCTTGCGCATGTCGAGGCCGCGCGTCTGCAGGATGATGTCGAGCGCCTGGTCCCACGGCACATCCTTCAGGCGCAGCGTGAGGTTGCCCTGGACCGTGTCGCTGGTGATGATGTTGAGGTCGGTGAAGTCGGCGATCACGTTGAGGACGCTGCGCACCTCAACGTTCTGGAAGTTGAGCGAGAGCTTCTCGCCGCGATAGCCGCCGCGCGTGCCCTGGACTAGCTTGTTCGGGTCGTACTGCACCGGGGCGACCTCGACCACGAACTGGGTGTCGCTCTGGTAGGCGTTGTGCTCCCACAGCCCCTTGGGCTCGATTACCATGCGCACGTTGTCGCCCTGCTGGAACGTGCTCACCACGGTGACCGGGGTCGCGAAGTCGGTGACGTCGAGGCGCTTGCGCAGGTTGTCGGGCAGCGCGGCCTTCAGGAAGTCCACCACCAGGGTCTGGCCCTGCTGCCGGATGTCGATTCCGGTGTTGGTGTCCGACAGCTCGACGATCACGCGCCCCTCGCCGTTCCTGCCGCGGCGGAAGTCGATGTCGCGCAGGCTGTGCTTGACGTCCGCGGTGCCCTCGGCGAAGCGCGTCGTGCGGTCGCCGCCCGCGCGCGCCGCCGCGCTCGGGATCGTGGCGAGCGCGATCGTCAGCGTGTTGGCGTCGGTCTGCGCCTCGTAGGTGACCATGCTGCGCAGGTTCAGGACCAGCCGCGTGCGGTCGCCGACCTGCACCAGGGTCACGCTGCGCAGCTCGCCCTCGTTGACCTCCTGGCTGGAGCGGGCGAGCGCATTCACGGTGTTCGGGAAGTCGAACGCGATGCGCGCGGGGCTCGCCACGGTGAAGCTCGCCGGGGCGGCCTGCAACGGCTCCTTCATCGTGATGCGCAGGAGGGTCTTCCCGCCCTGACTCGTCACGTTCAGCGCATCGATGGCGTTCGGTGCCGCCTGCGCGTGCACGGCGGCCGGCGCGAGGAACGCCAGCGCGGCGACCAGAAGGTACGGCGTGAGTTCTTTCAGCTTGCCCATCATCTCGCCTCCGTAGTCGCGCCCGCTTCCTGGAGCAGCAGTGCGCTCTCGCGTTCAGCCCAGTCTCCGGCGGAGTCCTGGATCAGCTCGCGAAGGGTGATCTCGCTATCGGTGATCTTGGTGATCACCCCGAAGTTCTGTCCCAAGTAGTTGCCGACGCGCACCCGATAGAGCCCGCTGTCGGCCTTGACGAGCGCGAAGCTCTGCTTCTGCCGCGTCAGCGTCCCCACCATCGTCAGCGTCTCGAGCGGGTAGGCCTCGAGCGGCTCCTTCGGCCGGTTGAGGTCGGGCGCCAGCGCGCCGCCGCCGCCCGAGGCGGCCGACTTGGTCGCGAGCTCGATCTTCGTCGGCCCGAACGGGTCGGCGACGTCGAACGCCTCGTAGGGCACCGGCTCGTACGGCTTCACCTGGGGCAGCGGATCGACCCGGCGCGGCAGATCGCGCGTCAACCGGTCGAGCTCCGCGCGCAGGTCCGAGTGCTCGCCGCCCTCGCAGGCCGCGAGCAGAAAGACGGCCGCCGCCGCCGCCGTGAGGATTCGCGCCTTCATTTCCTGGCCTTCGCCGCCTTGGCCGCCTTGCGCTGCGCCGCGATCTCTTCCTCGTCGAGATAGCGGAACGTCTTGGCGGTCGTGTCCATCGAAAGGTTGCCGTCCTTGCCGACGGCGAGCGCGAGGTCGTTCAGCGTGACGATGCGCGGCAGCTGGCCGATATCGCTCGCGAACGCGCCCATGTCGTGGTAGTTGCCGGTCACCCGCACGGTGATCGGCAGCTCGGCGTAGAAGTCCTTCACCGTTTCCTGCGGCGCGGGGCGGAACAGCTCGAACTGCAGGCCGCGGCCGAGGCCCGCCTGGTTGATGTCCACCAGCAGCGCCTCCATCTGCGACTTGTTCGGGAGCTGCTTGAGCAGCGCGCCGAACGAGCTTTCGATCTCCTGCAGCTGCTGGCGGTGCAGATCGAGGTTCACGGCCTGGCGCTTCTTGTCGACGTATTCCTGCTTGAGCTTCACTTCGTCCTGGCGGCCGGCCTCGAGCTCCTCGAGCTGCGTCTGCCAGTCGAAGAAGTAGGCGGCCACCAGGATGCCCGCCAGCAGCGCGAGCAGCAGCACGAACTTGGGCAGCGGCGGCCAGCTGCCCGGGTCGCGGGTGTTCAGGTTGCGGAATTGGGCGAGAAGGTCGTTCATCTTCGGTCAGCCCTTCTTCGCCGGGGCGGTCGGCCGCGGCTTCTTGTCGTCCACGATCGGCGTCGGCGGCTTCATGCTGAAGTCGAGATCGAACTCCGAGAGACGCTTGCCGTTGACGGTGGTGGCCTTGATCTCGATCAGCTGCGGCGAGGTGGCCGTGTTCTCGAGCACATCGGCGCCCTGCAGGTTGCGCATGAAGGCCGAGACGCGGGCGTTGGACTGCGCGTAGCCGGTCACCTTGACGCGCAGCCCGGTCTGCTTGAGCGTCTTGAGGTAGACGCCGTCCGGTGTCTGCCGCACCAGCGTCTCGAGCAGGTTGACCGCGCGGGCGCGGTCGCTCTGCAGCGTCTCGATGATCTGTTTGCGGGCAAGGAGCGCGGCGATCTCGTCCTTCAGCTTCTTGATCTCCGCGATCTCCTTGTCGAGCTTCGCGTTCTCGCGCTTGAGGAACTCGTTGCGGTCGTTTTGCACCGCGACATAGCCGGCGATCACCCCGTGCACCAGCGCGGCGATCGCGATTCCGGCGATCGCCACCATGACGGCCATCAGCGCGAGCTGGCGGCGGCTCGCCTTGCGCCGCGCCTCGCGGTGCGGCAGCAGGTTGATGCGAATCATTCGTCGAACCTCCGCATCGCGAGGCCGCACGCGATCATCAGCGCCGGCGCGTCCGAGATCAGCCGCTTGAGCTGGATGCGCTGGCTGATCGACATGTTCGCGAACGGGTTGGCGACCATCGCGTTGATGCGCGCGCGCGTGCTCACGACGTCCTCGAGCCCCGGCAGCGTCGAGGTGCCGCCCGTGAGCAGGATGTGCTCGACCGAGTTGTACTGGGTCGAGGTGAAGAAGAACTGCATCGCGCGCTGGATCTCGAGGGCGGCGTTCTCCATGAACGGCCGCAGCACCTCGGCCTCGAAGCTGTCGGGCAGCCCGCCGGAGCGCTTCGCGTTCTCGGCCTCCTCCTGGGAGAGGCCATAATGACGCGCGATGTCCTGGGTCAGCTGGTTGCCGCCGAACGCCTGCTCGCGTGTGTACACGGCCTGGTCGTTGCGCAGCACGGTGATGTTCATGATGGCCGCGCCGATGTCGACCACCGCGACGTTCTGGTCGCGGCCCTCGCTCGGCAGCTGCTGGCGCACCAGCTCGAAGGCGGTCTGCATCGCGTAGGACTCGACGTCCATGACCAGGGCCTTGAGCCCGGCGGCCTCGGCGACGGCCACGCGGTCCTCGACCTTCTCCTTGCGGGAGGCGGCGATCAGGACCTCGACCTCCTCGGCGCTGGACGGCGCCGGGCCGACCACCTGGAAGTCGAGATTGACCTCGTCGAGCGCGAACGGGATGTACTGGTTCGCCTCGCCCTCGACCTGGAACTCGAGCTCCTCCTCGCGCAGGCCGGCGGGCACGATGATCTTCTTCGTGATCACCGCCGCGGTCGGCAGCGCCATCGCGACGTTCTTGGTGCGCGTGGCGAGCTTCTTCCAGCACCGGCGCACCGTCTCGGCCACCGACTCGAGGTTCGCGATGTTGCCGTCGATCACCGAGTCCTTGGCGAGCGGCTCGATCGCGTAACGCTCCACGCGATAGCCGCCCTTTCCGGCATCGGCGAGCTCCACCATCTTGACGGCGGAGGAGCTGATGTCCATCCCAAAGAGCGGCGGCGCTTTGGGCTTGAAAATATCAAGCTGCAAGGAAAAACCCCTTTTGTGGCGGTCGCTTAGGCGCAGTTCGAATAGTTTGCATCAAATCCTAGCAACAACTATCCGGCACAGCAAGCAAATTTTTCACATTTAATTCGGGGGGTTGGCGCACCCCGGCCGCCACTCCGAAGATGCCCGCCGCGCAGTTGCGGGCGCGCGACGCCGCGGGCAACGGCACGGTTGAACCCGCCGGCTTCCGGCCGGTCTGCCGATGGGTGAGCGGCGCCGGTCGCTACGGGCGCCCCCGCGATAGCGTCTCGCACCTTACACTTGCGCATTCGCCGCAGCCAGGAACCTTGCCCGTGAAGTGGCTACGTTGGGTCGCCTTTCCGCTCGCGCTGCTCGTCAGCCTCGCCGCGGTCGGAGCCGCGCTCGCCGGCTTCGTGGTGCTGCTCGCCTACCCGAACCTCCCCTCGATCGAGGTCCTGAACCAGTACCAGCCGAAGATCCCCCTGCGCGTCTACACATCCGACGGGGCGCTCATCGGCGAGTTCGGCGAGGAGCGCCGGGCGGTCTTGCGCATCGACGAGGTGCCGGACGTCATGAAGCAGGCGATCCTCGCCGCCGAGGACGAGCGCTTCTACCAGCACCAGGGCGTCGATTATGTCGGCGTCATAAGAGCAGCCTACTCCAACCTGATCGCCGGCGGCAAGCAGCAGGGCGCGAGCACCATCACCATGCAGGTGGCGCGCAACTTCTTCCTGTCGAGCGAGAAGACGATCACCCGCAAGCTCTACGAGGCCCTGCTCGCGTACAAGATCGAGGCCGGGCTCTCCAAGAACCAGATCCTCGAGATCTACATCAACCAGATCTACCTCGGCCAGCGCGCCTACGGCTTCGCGGCCGCCTCCCAGATCTACTTCGGACGGGCGCTGCAGGACGTGAGCCTCGCCGAGGCGGCGATGCTGGCCGGCCTGCCGAAGGCGCCCTCGTCCTTCAACCCGGTCGTCAACCCGCGCCGGGCCAAGCAGCGCCAGCTCTACGTGCTGCGCCGCATGCGCGAGCTCGGCTACGTCACCGAGGCGCAACTCGCGGAGGCGCAGAAGCAGCCGCTCGTGGTGCGCCGCGACATCGACGACTTCCCGGTGCACGGCGAGTACGTCGCCGAGATGGTCCGGCAGGTCCTGTACGAGCGCTATCCGGACGAGGTGTACACGAGCGGGCTGCGCGTCTACACGACCATCAGCAAGCGCGACCAGGAGGCGGCGTATCGGGGCCTGCGCGAGGGCGTCCTGGGCTACGAGCGACGCCACGGCTACCGCGGGCCGGAGGCCTTCGTCGAGATCGCGTCGAACGCGAGCGAGGACATGCTCGAGGACGCGCTCGCGGAGTATGGCGACAACGACGGCATCCACGCGGCGCTCGTGCTCGAGGCGGGCCCGCGCGAGGTGCGCGCGTACCTGCGCGGCGGCGAGACGATCGAGGTGAAGGGCGACGGCCTGCGCTTCGCGGCGGGCGCGCTCGCCGCCAACGCCCCGCCCAAGCGCAAGCTGAGGCGCGGCGCCGTGATCCGCGTGCAGAAGGACGCGAAGGGCCGCTGGCAAATCGTGCAGCTGCCGGAGGTCGAGGCGGCGCTCATCGCGCTCGACCCGCAGACCGGCGCGGTGCGCGCGCTCGTCGGCGGGTTCGACTTCAGCCGCAACAAGTACAACCACGTGACCCAGGCATGGCGGCAGCCGGGCTCGAGCTTCAAGCCGTTCATCTACTCGGCCGCGCTCGAGAAGGGCTTCACCCCGGCGACGATCATCAACGACGCGCCGGTCGTGGTGGACGCTACGCTCACCGGCGGCCAGGTGTGGGAGCCCAAGAACTACGACGACGCGTACGAGGGCCCGATGCGGCTGCGCACCGCGCTCGCCAAGTCGAAGAACATGGTGTCGATCCGGCTCATGCAGACGATCGGCCCGCAGTATGCGCAGGACTACATCACGCGTTTCGGCTTCGACGCCGACCGGCACCCGCCGTATCTCACGATGGCGCTCGGCGCGGGCTCGGTGACGCCCTGGCAGATGGCCCGCGCCTACGCGGTGTTCGCGAACGGCGGCTACCGGGTGGAGCCGTACCTGATCGAGCGCATCGTGGACGACCGCGGCAACCTGCTCGCGCAAGCGCAGCCGGCGCGGGCGGGCGACGAGGCGCTGCGGGTCATCGACCTGCGAAACGCGTTCATCATGAACGACCTGATGCACGACGTCGTGCGCTACGGCACCGGCGCCCGCGCGGGCGCGCTCAAGCGGTTCGACATCGCCGGCAAGACCGGCACGACCAACGACTACGTGGACGCCTGGTTCGCCGGGTTCCACCCGACCGTGGTCGCGATCTCCTGGATCGGCTTCGACCAGCCGAAGAAGCTCGGCGCGAACGAGACCGGGGCGCGAGCGGCGCTGCCGATCTGGATGGACTACATGACGCAGGCGCTGAAGGGCGTGCCGCAGATGACGCTCGAGGCGCCGGCCGGCGTGGTCGCCGTCCGGGTCGACCCGATGACGGGACTGCGGACCACCGAGGACGGCCAGCTGGAGTACTTCTACCGCGAGAACCTGCCGCCGGACGAGGCTACCGCGGCGGCGACGGCGTCGGACTCGAACGGCGCGCGGCTCGTCGACAAGGTGCGCAGCCAGCTCTTCTAGCCCGGGTTTCTCACAGGGGATCGAGATGATGGCGAGGCGCCCGCGCGGGT
>JAHDYJ010000096.1 GCA_023383795.1 Burkholderiales bacterium
TGCAGAACGGCTCGGAGATGGAGGGCTGCGTCTTCCACAAGCTGCCGATGAGCGCTACGATCTTCCGGCGGCTGAAGAACGTCGGCGGCGGGCCGAACCTGCACAACGTGGCGATGCTGCCCGGCGTGTTCGGGGTGGTGGTGCAGGTGACGCAGCGCTTCTACGGCGAGGCGAAGAACCTGCTGCTCGCGGCGCTGTCGTCGGAGTACCAGCATCCGAAGGTCGCGATCGCGGTGGACGCCGACGTCGACATCTTCAACCACTCGGAGCTGCTGTGGGCGCTCGCGACCCGGGTCAATCCGAGCGAGGACGTGATCGCGATCCCCGGCACCCACAACCACGCGATGGACGCGAGCCTGCCCGAGCTCGGCGCGCCCGGCACGAAGCTGTGGCAGCGGCAGGGCTCCAAGCTCCTGATCGACGCCACGATCCCGCCGCCCGCGGATGCCGAGGCGCGCGCGGCGTTCGAGCGCATCCGCCCGCGCAATCCGCAGCTGCGCCTGGAGGACTTCGCGGCGGAGGAATCGCTGCCGCTGGTACGCGCGCTCTCGCCGCTCTTCTTCGGCTCGAAGCTGCTGCGCTGAGGGCCGCGGAGGCGCGCCCGCCGGCCGCGCCGGTCAGGCGACGCCTTCCGCTTTCGCGACGCGGCAGAGGAGCGCGCGCAGCTGGTAGGTGCCCATCGCCGGGTCGAAGGGCGGCGTGTTGTCGGTGAGCACGTTGACGTTGGATTTCCAGACCCCGTACTCCGGCCCGGGCTCGTCGGGGAACCACCAGGCGTGCTCGGCGCTGACGACGCGCGGATCGATGCCGGCGGTGAGTTTCGCCCGTTGCCTGATCCGCCCGCGGCGCGTCTCGATCCACATCCAGTCGCCCTCGGCGATCCCGTGGCGCGCGGCGGTCTCGGGATGGATCTCGGCGCGCGGGTCGCGCCGCGCGCGGCGCAGGTTCGGAATCTGCCGGTGCTCGGAGTTGAAGAAGAACGGGATGCGTCCGCCGGTGGTGAGCACGAGCGGGAACTCCTTCGCCGCCTCCGGCGCCGAGAGCGGGCTCTCGGGCGGCTCCTCGTAGTACGGCAGCGGCGCGTAGCCGAGCTGCTCGAGGCGCGTCGCGTAGAGCTCGATCTTCCCGGTCGGCGTCTTGAACCCGGCGCCTTCGTAGCGGCGGTACTTGAGCGGCGCCTTGGCGAAGCCGCGCTCGGCGAGCTGATCGAAGTCGTAGCCGAGACCTCCGGCCCTGAGCTGCGCGTTCAGCACGTCCTTCACGTCCTCGGTGCCGACCGGGAGCTTCATGCGCCGCGCGAGCGCGACGAAGATCTCCTCGTCCGACTTGCACTCGCCCACCTGCACCACCTTCTGCTGCGCGAGCGCGACGTTCGCCGCGATGGTGGGCAGGCCGACGATCTGGTCGAGCTCGGGCCAGGCGGCGGCCGGCAGCACGATGTCGGCGAGCTCGGCGGTCGGCGTCATGAAGAGGTCCGCGTTCACCATGAAGTCGAGCTTCATCAGCGATTCGTACACCAGCTTCGAGTTGGCGTAGGTGACGAGCGTGTTGTTGCCGAATACGAGGAACGCCTTCACCGGGTAGGGCTTGCCCTCCCGCATCGCCTGGAGCAGCGTCGGGATGTGCGCCGCCGGCAGGTCGGCGCCCGCGCCGCCGAGCAGCTTGAAGCGGTCCGCGCCGAGGCGCTTCGCGTTCGCCTCCGGCGTCAGGTTCTCGATCAGGCTCGGGAACTTGCCGATCGCGCGGCCGCCGAACACCCAGCCCCCCGGCACGTCGACGTTGCCGGTGAGCACCGGCAGCATCGACAGCGCGCGCACGGTCTGGATGCACTTCGGCGTGTGCTCGATCGCGCAACCCCATTCCAGCATCCCGGGCCGTGTCTGCGCGAACAGCCGCGCGGCGGCGCGGATCTTGTCGGCCGGCACCCACGTGATCGGGGCGGCCCATTCCGGCGTGTACTGCGCGACGTGCGCGGCGAGCTGCTCGAAGCCGTGCGTGTGCTCGCGCACGAAGCGCTCGTCGTGGAGCTTCTCGCCGATGACGACGTTGAGCATCGCGAGCGCGAGCGCATCGTCGGCGCCCGGGCGCACGCGCAGCCACAGGTCCGCGCTCGCCGCGAGCTCGGTCTCGCGCGGATCGACGACGATGGTCCTCGGACGGTGCGCCAGCGCCTCGCGCACGGCGAAGCGCGTCTCGCCGTCCGGCCCCGAGTGGATCGGGTTGTGGCCCCAGAACAGGATGCACGCCGGCGGCGTGTCGCCGGTGTAGTCGCACACCGGGAAGTCGCCGAAGGTGAGGAGACAGGTGTTCACCCGCGGATGGAAGCACTGCGCGAAGCCCGGCTCGCACCAGTTCGGCGTGCCGAGCGCGTTGCCGAAGCGCGACACCCAGCGGATGTGATGGCGGCCGGTGCCGGTGCCGAGGGCGATCGCCTCGGCGCCGAACCTGGCGCGGATGTCGGCGAGCCGCGTGGCGATCTCGTCGAGCGCCTCGTCCCACGAGATGCGCTGCCACCTGCCGGACCCGCGCGGGCCGAGGCGGCGCTGCGGGTACTTCAGCCGGTCCGGGTGGTTGACGAGGTCGACCGTGACTGTGCCGATCGGGCACAGCCGCCCGTGGTTGAGCGGCGACTCGCGGTCGCCCTCGACCTTGACGAGGCGACCGTCGCGCACGTGCATCAGCGTGCCGCAGCCGCCGTGGCAGGCCCGGCAGACGCTCTTGAAGATGCGGGCTTCGCTCTGCATTTCCGGGCCTCCGGACGGCTCGCGTGACGGTGTCGCGTCGCCGGGCGTCAGCCGGCGGCGCGGGTCGGCGCCGCCCGCGGCTCGAGCATGATCGTCCCGAGATAGGCGCTCTCCCCGAGCGCGACGTCGAGCGCCTTCGCCGCGAAGCGCTCGTCGGCGATCCGCACGCGGTAGCCGCCGCTGCCCGCCTCGAGCCCGCCGAACTTGAAGTCGCCGTACGGATCGGTGCGCGCCTCGGCGAGCGCGCGGCCGTCCCGCTCCAGCACGACGCGCGCATCCTCGATGCACTCGGTGACGCCGTCGAGGACGCCCGCGACGCTGCCGGCGACGAAGACCTTGGTCCAGCGGTCGAGGTTCTTGTAGTAAACGCGCGGACGCGTCCCGTACTCCGGGTGCAGGACCTGCAGCCCCTCCTCGCGGACGATGCGCTGCATCTCCTCGTCCTCGACGTGCAGCGTGCGCATCGCGCGCGTCGGGCAGACCTGCGAGCCGCGCGTCTTGGTCCAGCCGCGGTCGAGGAGGTGCGCGTCGAACGGCCACGCCTGCGGCAGCGCTTTCTCCTCGTTCCACCAGATCGCCCCGTAGGGGCAGGCGTCGACGAGCTGGCGCTGGCCCTTCGCCTTCTCCGGCACGATGATCACGATGCCGTCGGCGCGCTTCGCCACCGCGCCGTCGCGCGCCGCCTTGACGCAGGGCGCGTCGTCGCAGTGGTTGCACGTCACCGGGAGATAGGCCACCTCGACCACCGGGCAGCGGCCGGTCTCGCGCTGGCGGATGTCGATCCAGCGGTGGCCAAGCCGCGGCATCTCCGCCGCGTAGCCGGGGAACTCGTTCCCGAAGTATTCGTCGTGGCACGCCATCGCGCAGGCGTTGCAGTTGAAGCACTGCGCCACGTCGATCACCAGGTTCCACTTCTTCACGGACGCCTCCGGAGTGCATGCCGTGCAGCTCCGGCAAACGCCACCGGTTTGCACGCAAAAAGCCTTCGTACGAGCGAGGGGAGGAGCCCCTTGTATATCCCCTGTACGAACAACGGGGCAGGCCCCCTTGTATATCCCCTTGTCTGCCGAATCCCGAATTCCATGGGTAGTCCAGTAAACGGTCAGGTCAACTCGTGGGAAGCGCCGCGCGCTCCGCCTTCGCCCTGACCGGGGCGGCCGCGACCGCCGCCGTGCGGAGCTCGCCCGAGCCGTCCCACGGCACGATCTCGATCAGGCACGAGTTGACTGCCGTGCCCGTGACCTTGGCGGCGATGGAGCGCTTCGGCGTCAGCTGGTTGATGCATCCGCCGCGGTCGACGGATTCTCCCGGCTCGCCGACCGGGTCGTAGACCGCGGAGGACTCGTAGGCGTGCACCACCCCGCGCGGGAGCCGCTCGGTCACGTGCGCGGCGCACACCACCGCGCCGCGGTCGTTGTAGAGCTTCACGAGATCGCGCTCCCTGATGCCGCGCGCGGCGGCGTCCTGCGCGTTGATCCGGACGACCCAGTAGTAGTAGCCGTTCACGCACACCCGGTGCTCGTCGATGTCGTTCACCGCGCTCTGCTTGCCGTCGGAGAGCGTGTGGTAGCTGAAGCGCGAGTGCGGCGAGATCATCTGCAGCGGATAGCGCTCGTAGAGCTCCTTCGTCTGCGTGCCCTCCCAGGAGGGCAGGTACTTCACGATCGGCGGGCGCTCCGGGTCGTCGGGGTCGAAGCGCTTCAGGCTCGAGCATTCGAACTCGAACTTGCCCGACTGCGTCTGCAGGCCCTCGAGGAACTGCTTGCCGTAGTCGCCGGGCAGCGGGTGCGGCTCGGGGACGTCCTTCTTGCGCCCCTCGTAGAACCAGCGCAGCGCGACCGGGTCGCGCTCGTGCTCCGCCGGCGCCGGGACGACGAAGTACCCCTTCTTGAGGAACTCCTTCCACGAGATGTGCTTCGGCAGGTCGGAGGCGTCGAACAGCCGCTTGACCCAGTCGAGCTCGGTCATGCCCTCCGAGTAATAGGCGCCGAGGCCGAGCCGGTGCGAGAGCTCGAGGAAGATCTGCCAGTCCGACTTCGACTCGCCGAGCGGCTCGATGCACTTGTGCTGCATCAGCGCGATGCGGTGGTTCATCTGCGTCTGGCCGTGCAGCGCGTAGCCGCCGGTGCCGCCGAATTCGCTGATGTCCCAGCGCTCGAACTGGGTGCAGGCGGGCAGCAGGACGTCGGCGAACTTCGCCTCGCCCTCGAACCAGATCGACTGGTTGACCACGAACTCCAGCTTGTCGGTCCGGTAGGCGCGCACGTAGCGGTTGGTCTCGCTCATTGTCCCGATCGAGGCGCCGCCGTACTTGTAGAACATCCGGATCGGCGAGTGGCCCGCGGCCGGGTACGAGAACTTCTGGAACTGCCCCTCGATCGTCTTGCCGTTCCAGGGGTAGCCCTCGGTCTTGCCCTCGAGGATCGCCTCGGGAATGCGCAGGCGCGGCACTTTCTGGGTCGACGGGTTGAAGGTCGGCAGCTGCGGCATGCGCTGGTACAGGCTGATCGGCATGCCGGTGCCCTCGAGATCGCCCGACATGCCGCCGTCCGCGTAGCCCGGGAAGTAGAAGTGCAGGTCGATCGGGGTGCCCCACTGCAGGTGCCCGTAGTTGACGCCGGGGCGCCCCATGCCCTGCATCGCGAGCAGGCAGGCGAGCGCGCGCGCCCACTGGATGCCGGTCGCCGAGCGGCACGCGCCGCCGTGGCCGTTGCCCCAGCCGCCGGCGCCGAGGTAGGTCTTCTTGCGGCCCCACCGGCGCGCGAGCGCGCGCACGTCCTTCGCCGGGATGCCGGTCTCCGGCTCCTGCCACTCGGGCGTCTTCGGCACGCCGTCCCCGCGTCCGAGGACATAGTCGCGCCACGGCTCGAACCCGACCGAGCGCTCGGCGACGAACTTCTGGTCGTAGAGCCCCTCGGTGATCCAGACGTGGGCGATCGCGAGCGCCATCGCGGTGTCGGTGCCCGGCTTCGGCGCGAACCACTTGCCGCCGAGGAGCGCCGCGGTGTGGTTATAGTACGGGTCGATGTGCACGATCTCGATGCCGAGGTCGCGCAGCCACTGCCGGCGCGCGGTGCCCTCGAAGGCGCTGTAGGAGCCGCTCGTGCACTCCGGGTCGGCCGACCAGAATACGACCATCTCGGCCTCCTTCAGCAGGTCCTCCACCGTGCTGTAGGTCTCGGTCTGGCCGAGGCGCATGCTGTAGCCGAAGTGGTGCATCGCGCCCCAGTACCACCCCTCCCAGCTGTCCGGGTTGTGGATGACGCGGGTGTAACCGATGGTGTTGAAGAACTTGAAGGCGGCGCTGATGTAGTAGCCGATGTTGCCCCAGGTATGGTGCGAGCCGTGGTTCGCGATGATCGCGCCCTGGCCGTGCTCGGTCTTCACGCGCTGGATCTCGGAGGCCACGATGTCGAGCGCCTCGTCCCAGCTGATGCGCTCGTAGCCCGAGATGCCGCGGTTCTGGCAATTGCGCTCGCCCTTCGGGTCGAAGTCGACGCGCTTCATCGGGTAGAGCAGCCGGTCCGGCGAGTAGACGGTCGACTTCGAGCACAGGGTGTGCGGCGCCGCGGTGGTCTGGCGCGGCGGCGTGAAGCGCTTCCCGCGCGCGCTGATCGTCCACGGCTGCGCGTCGTCGTCGCCGAACTCGATCGGCGTCAGGCGCACGATCTTGCCGTCCTTGACGTAGACGAAGAGCGGGCCGCCGTTCGTGTTGGTCACGTACCGCCGGGTGCCGTCGCCGATGTCCGTGCCGTACTCCCACTCGAGGCTGCGCAGCATCGAGAGCGTCTGGGTGAACCACACCACGAGCTCGTCCGGGCCGTCGGCCTTGAAGTCGAAGTTCTTCATCGCCTCGATGCGCTCGAGCTGGTCGACCCACGGCGTGAAGAGCCGCGCTCCGAGGGCGGCGGAGGCGACCGAGATCGTGATGTCCGGCGACGGGTGGAGGCCGCGCTTCGATTCGATGCTTCCGGCGCGGAAGGCGTAGTAGCGCGCGACCGCGCCGTCGAAGGTGCGGATCTGGGCGGTGAAGTCGCGCTCGGCGAGACGCCGGGCGAAGTGCGGGTGCCTGCGGGCCTTGTGACGCAGCGTCTTCAGGATCCCGTAGAGCAGCAGCGAAAACGTGATGGCGCCAGCGCGCATGGCCTTCCTTTCGGGGTCGCGCGACCGTGCGGGGCCGCGCCCACCGCCGCGGGCGCGCCGCGGCGGTCCGTTCTTGCGACCCTACCACCGCGGGCGATCGCCGGATGATGCAGAAAGCGGTGCGCGCGATCGCCGCCGTCGATCAGCGGGCCCGACCCGGCACCGGGTCGGACCGGGCCGCGCAACCGGCGGTTACTTGGCGTCCTTGAGCAGCTTCCACGGGTCCTTGACGTCCGGCACGACGTCGAGCTCGACGTTGGCGAGTCGGCCACCGAGGCGCCGCACCTCCCGGATGTAGATGTTCTGCACGATGTCGCGCGTCTGCGGGTCGATCGAGATCGGGCCGCGCGGGCTCTCCGGGTTCTTGTAGTTGCGCAGCAGCTCCATGGTCCGGTCCGGGTCGAGCCGGCCGGCCTGCGCCCGGATCGCGGCGTAGATCGCGTCCATCGCGTCCCACGCGGTGACAGTGGTGAAATTCGCGACCGCGCGGGTGCCGTACTCCTCGACGAACGCCGCCTGGAACGCCCGGTTGGCCGGCCGATCGGCGGCCATCGAGTAATGGTAGGACGTGACCACGCCGAGCGTGACCTCGCCCATATTCTGCAGCTCCTCGTCGGTGGTGATGTTTCCGGAGCCGATCAGCTTGATCCCCGCCTTGCCGAGACCGAGGTCGTCGAACGCCTTCACCACCTGCAGCGACTGGCGGCCGGCGGGCACGAATGCGTACACCACGTCGGGTGCGGCGTCCTTGGCGCGCTGGACGAACGGCACGAAGTCGGGGTTCGCGAGCGGCATGCGCACCTTGGCGATCAAGCTGCCGCCGCCCTCGGTGAAGCCCTTCTCGAACGCTGCCTCGGCGTCGTGACCCGGCGCGAAGTCGCTCACCAGCACATAGGCCCGCCGGTGGTTCTTGGCCGCCCAGCGCGCGAGCGGATAGGTGACCTGCCACTCGGTGAACGAGAAGCGCACGAAATAGGGCGAGCGGGTGGTGATCACCGACGAGGCCGCGTTCATGATGACCGTCGGCACCTTCGCCTCGGTGATGAGCGGGGCCACCGCGAGCGCGTTCGGCGTCCAGACGAATCCGGCCAGCAGATCCACCTTGTCCCGCACGATCAGCTCCTGCGCGAGCCGCTTGGCGTTGTCCGGGTTCGGGCCGCCGTCGTCGCGCGGGATCAGCTCCACCTTGACGCCGGCCGGCAGCTTGCCGGCGTTGCGCTTCATGTAGAGGCGCATCCCGCGCTCCATGTTCTCGCCGTACTGCGCGTTCGGCCCAGAGTAGGTGCTGAGCAGGCCGATCTTCACCGTCTGCGCGGCGGCGCCCGTCGCCGCGACCGCGAGCGCCGAGGCGAGCAGCATCGCCCGGACCACGTGCCGTTCGTTCATGACATCCTCCTTGGTGGGACCTGCGTGCCGGGATACGGACGCCGGGACGTCAGGCGGCCCGGCCCCAGACTTCCTGTGCGACCTCGACGACGAGCTCCAGCTTGCGCCGCTGGATCTCGGGGGTGATGCGATTGCCGAGCTCGGTGCTGGCGAAGCCGCATTGCGGGCTGAGGCAGAGCCGCTCGAGCGGCACGTATTTCGCCGCCTCGTCGATGCGGCGCTTCAACAGGTCCTTGGATTCGAGCTCGGGGCGCTTGGAGCTCACCAGGCCGAGCACCACTGTCTTGTCCGCGGCGACGAAACGCAGCGGCTCGAAGCCGCCGGCGCGGTCGGTGTCGAACTCGAGGAACAGCGCGTCGACGTGCGGCTGCGCGAAGACGACCCCGGCCACGCGCTCGTAGCCGCCCTGGGCCATCCACATGCTGCGGTGATTGCCGCGGCAGGTGTGCACCGCGACGGTCATGTTCTCGGGCGCGCCGGCCGCGATCGCGCTGACGACCTCCGCGTACTTGCGCACGGCCTCGTCCGGGTCGATCGCGTCCGCGCGCATGCGCGCGCGGATCGCCTCGTCGCACATCGTGGCGTACACGATCTCGTCGAGCTGGAGGTAGGTGCAGCCGGCCGCGGCGAGATCGGCGATCTCGGCGTGGTAGGCCCGCACGAGATCGCTCCAGAATTCCTCGATGTCGGGGTAGGCGCGCTCGCTGACGACGCGGCGCCCGCCACGCATGTGCAGGTACGTCGGCGAGGGAATGCACAGCTTCGGCGTGCGCGACGTGGCGGACTTGAGGAACGCGAACCCCGCCACGCTCGCCGGCCGCGCCCGGCGGATCTTTCCGGTCACCGCCAGCATCGAGCGGGTCTCGCTGGTCTCGCCGTGCTCGCCCTTGAAGGCGACGGCGTAGCTCGCGTCCGTGCGGGCGATGCCGTCCAGGCTGGTGAGGAAGTCGACCAGGAAATGGCCGCGACGGAATTCGCCGTCGGTGATCGCGCCGAGCCCGGCCCGCTCCTGGAGCGCAACCGCCTCGCGGATGGCGGCGTCCTCGGCCGCCGTCAGCTCGGCGGCCGTGATCTCTCCCTGTTCGGCGCGGCGGCGCGCCTCCAGCAGCGCCGGCGGGCGCAGCAGGCTGCCGACGTGGTCGGCGCGAAACGGCGGCGGAGACTTGCGGGGCCTGGCCATGGATCATCCTTGGGCAAGGCGCATCGCCGCCCGATCCCATCGGACCCTACCACCGCGCCGGGGCGGTGAATGATGCAAGAAACGGCGAGGGCGATCGCGTTCGGCGATCGTCCCGAGCGCCAACGCGGGCGTCCCGCCGCCTCAGCCGGGCGTCCGGCGCGCCGTGCCCGCCTTGGCGGGCGGCGCCTGCAACGTCGCGGCGGTCCGGTGCAGCTCGCGCAGGAACTCGGTGCAGACCGGCGCGAGCCGGTGCTTGGCGCGCGAGAGCACGGCGACGTTCCACGGCGGCATCGGCGAGGCGAGCGCGAGCGGCGTGATCGCCATCCGCCGCTGCCGATCGGCGAACAGGCGCGACGGCAGCAGCGTGACGCAGTCGCTCGCCTCGACCAGCGCGAGCGCGCACGCGAACGAGGTGCACTCGATCGTGCCCTTCGGCGGGGCGAGCCCCGCAGCGCGGAAGGTCTGCTCGTAGACGTCGCGCCCGCCCGGACCGCGCCGGTAGATCACCCACTCGAGGTCGCTCGCCACGAGCTCGTCGAAAGTGAGCTTGCCGCGGCTCGTGAGCGGATGGCCGGCGCGCACCGCCGGGGTCAGGTCGTCGCGCAGCAGCAGCTCGTAGTGCAGCTCCTCGTCGCGCGGCCGCTCCGGCACCAGGCAGATCGCGAAGTCGAGCTCGCCCATGCGCACCGCCGGCAGGACGTCCGGGTAGACGCCCTCCTGGATCTGGAAGGTCACTTTCGGCCGGCCGCGCTTGAACGCGAGCACCGCGCGCGGCAGCAACCCGATCGCGACCGAGGGCGAAGCGCTCACCCGGATCTCGCCGGTGCCCGCGCCGCGCACCGTCTCGATGTCGTTGCGCGCCTGGCGCAGCTCCGCCTCCACCACCTTCGCGCGCGCGATCAGCGCCGCCCCGGCCGCGGTCGGCGCGACGCCGTGCGCGGTCCGGTGGAGGAGCTCCACGCCGAGGTACGCCTCGAGCTCCTGCAGGCTCTTCGTCACCGAGGACTGCGACAGGTAGAGGTTCTTCGCCGCCTGGCGGATCGTTCCCGCCTCGGCGACCGCCACGAGATTGCGCAGCTGGTTGAGCTTCATGATCCGCCTCACATGAGGAGCAGCAGAGCGCCGACGATGCCGCAGTTCGAGAACACGAACGAGAGGTGCAGGTGCCGGCGCAGCGGATCCTCGACGCGCCAGAACCGGTGGAAGATGGCCGTGGCGAGCACCGTGAACGCGATCAGGATGCCGGCGCCGAGCGCGCGCCGGTAGTCGAGCGCGACCAGCAGCCCGCCGGCGAGCTGCATCGCGAACCCGCAGACGAGCGCGAGCCGCGCCTGCGGGACGCCGGCGGCGACCATCCGCTCGAGGTGCTGCCGGAACTTCGTGGTCGCGTTCAGCACGCCGGTGCCGAGGAAGAGGAACGCGATCAGCAGCTGGCCGGCGATCTGGAGCGGCGTGTGATCCTGGTACATGACGGGGTCTCCGCGGAAGCCGCGCGCGGCGCTCGGCACGCCCGGGTGCGCAGGGCCGGCCTGCCCGCCCCGGGACGATCGCCAAACTGCATCGCTTTTATCACTTTCTGCATCATTTGGCGAACGGCGCTGTTGCTACAGTTGCGGGAGCGGCCCGGAGCGATGGATCGCCCGTTGGGGTATTTTTGCGCCCTGTTCGCGACCCCGCGCGGTCGCGCGGCGGACAGCCGGCCATTCCGTAACCTGCGCTAAACGACCGCGCGAGAGACCGCGATACCCTGGGTCGTACCGGTTCGAAAAGGAGGGGGAACCATGCAAATCAAGCCCGCCGCGTGTCTCGCCGCACTGGCGCTCGCCGTGTGCGCCGGCGCCGCCAGCGCCCAGACCATCAAGATCGGCGTCATCAGCACCTATTCCGGGCCGCTCGCGGCCCAGGGCGACCAGCTCGACAAGGGCTTCAAGCTCTACCTCAAGCTGAACGGCGACAAGCTGCCGGCCGGGGTCAAGATCGAGCCGATCTTCCGCGACGACACCGGCCCCAACCCGGACGTCGCCAAGCGCCTCGCGCAGGAGCTCATCGTGCGCGACAAGGTGCAGTTCCTGGTCGGCACGGTGTGGACGCCGAACGCCGCCGCGATCGCGCCGCTGACGAAGGAGGCGAAGGTGCCGTTTATCAGCGCCAACGCCGCGGGGGTGAACATCCCGTACCTGTCCCCCTACTTCGCCCGCGTGTCGTTCACGCTGTGGCAGTCCGCCTATCCGCTCGGCCAGTGGGCAGCCAAGAAGTACAAGCGCGTCTACACCGCGGTGAGCGACTTCGCGCCCGGCCACGAGGCCGAGGAAGGGTTCATCACCGGCTTCAAGTCGGGCGGCGGCGAGATCGTCGGCAGCGTCCGCATTCCGCTCGCCAACCCCGACTTCGTGCCCTACATGCAGCGCATCAAGGACGCGAAGCCCGACGCGCTTTTCGCGTTCAACCCGGCCGGCAAGCAGGCGACGGCCATGATGAAGACCTACTCCGACCTCGGGCTCGCGAAGGACGGCATCAAGTACATCGGCACCGGCGACATCACCACCGACGAGGAGCTGCAGGGCATGGGCGACGTCGCGCTCGGCGTGATCACCGCGCACCACTACTCGGCCGCCGCCGAGCGTCCCGCCAACAAGGCCTTCGTCGCGGCCTACAAGAAGGAGTACGGCGAGAACCTCTTCCCGGGCTTCATGGTGGTCGGCGCCTGGGACGCGATGGACGCGATCTTCCACGCCATCCGCGAGCAGAAGGGCAAGGTCGATCCCGACCGCACCATGGCGCTGCTGCGGCAGTACAAGAACCCGAACAGCCCGCGCGGCCCGATCGCGCTCGATCCGGACACCCGCGACATCGTGCAGAACGAGTACCTGCGCGAGGTGCGCAGGGTCGGCGGCGCGCTGGCGAACGTCGAGCTCGAGACGCTCGCCACGATGATCAAGGATCCCTTCAAGGAGCTGAAGGGCAAGAAGTAGTAGCCTTCGCCGGCCGCTCCGCCGCGCCGCCCTCGCGGCGCGCGGCGCCGGCCGGCGCAGCCGATGCCCGGCGCGGACGGTCGCGCCGGGGCGGGCGGGCCGCGGCTGCTGCGGCGCCGCCCTCCTCTTGCATCCTGTATATTGCCGTCCTCGCGCGCGGCTGCTGCACCGCGCGCCGGGATCGCCGCGTGCCCGCATAGCGACGACAAATGGAGGCTTTTCTCTCGTCCCTGGTGAGCGTCGCCTTCCACGGGCTCGCGTACGGGATGATCCTGTACGTGATCTCGGTCGGCCTCGCGGTGACCATGGGGCTGATGGGGTTCGCGAACCTCGCGCACGGCGTCTTCGCGATGGCCGGCGGGTACATCCTGACCTCGTCGCTGCAGCACACGAGCATCCCGTTTCCGGCCGCGCTCGCGCTCGCCTTCTTCGCGGTCGCCGCGGGCAGCGTGGTGCTCGAGCGGACGCTGTACGCCCGCCTGTACGGCGCCGGCGAGCTCGAGCAGGTGCTGTTCACGATCGGGCTGATCTTCATGGCGGTCGCGGTGGCGCGGCTGATCTTCGGCACGCTGCAGGCGCCGGTCATGCTGCCCGACTACATCAGGGGCCAGTATCCGCTGTTCGGCCGCGAGTTCCCGACCTATCGCGTGTTCCTGATCGCCGTCAGCGGCGCGATGATCGCGGCGCTGTGGTTCGGGGTCGAGCGCACCCGCTGGGGCGCGATGGTGCGCGCGGCGGTCGACAACCGGCCGATGGCGCAGTCGGTGGGCATCAACACCCGCCGCCTGTTCACCCTCACCTTCGCGCTCGGCAGCGGCCTCGCCGGCCTCGGCGGGGCGCTCGGCGCCGAGATCGTCGCGGTCCAGCCCACCTATCCGCTCGAGCAGCTCGTCTTCTACCTGATCGTCGTCGCCGTGGGCGGCCAGGGCTCGCTGCGCGGACCGCTCGTCGCGGCGCTCCTGATCGGCTTCAGCGACACGGCGCTCAAGTACTGGCTGCCACAGTTCGGGGCGTTCTTCATCTACGTCGCCACGATCGCGCTGCTCTTGTGGCGGCCGATGGGGCTCTTCGGGAGGCGCGTGTGAGCGCGCTGCCGCCCGCCGCCGCCGGAAGCGCGGCGCACACCGGCGGCTACGTCGCCGACCCGCGCATCCGCTGGCAGGAATGGCTGCCGTGGGTCCTCGCGGTCGCCGCCTTCTTCGGCGCGCCCGACTACCTGTCGCTCGGCGCGCGCATCCTGATCTTCATCCTGTTCGCGCTGTCGCTCGATCTCATCCTCGGCTACGCCGGCATCATCACGCTCGGCCACAGCGCGTTCTTCGGCGTCGGCGCCTACGTCGCCGGCATCCTCGGCGCCAAGCTCGGCGTCACCGATCCGCTGGTGCAGCTCGCCGCGGCCGCGGCGGCGGCGGGCGTGCTCGGCGTGGTGACCGGCGCGATCATCCTGCGCACCACCGGGCTCACGCTGCTCATGCTCACCCTCGCGATCACGCTGGTGTTCCTGGAGATCGCCAACAAGGCGACCTCGATCACCGGCGGCGCCGACGGGCTGGCCGGCGTCGTCGTCGCGCCGGTCCTCGGCCTCTTCCGCTTCGACCTCTACGGCAAGACGGCCTATCTCTACTCCCTGGCGGTCCTGTTCGTCGGCTGGTGGCTGGTGCGGCGCCTGATCTACTCGCCGTTCGGCGCGTCGCTCACCGGCATCCGCGAGAACGCGGTGCGCATGCACGCGGTCGGCGCGCCGGTGTACGCCCGCATGGTGGCGGTGTACGCGATCTCGGCGACCCTCGCCGGCATCGCCGGGGCGCTCCTCACGCAGACGCACCAGTTCGTCGGCCTGAACGTGCTCGGGCTCGAGCCCTCGGGCGAGCTGCTGATCATGCTGATCCTGGGCGGCGTCGGGCGCATCTACGGCGCGTTCGTCGGGCCGTTCGTCTACCTGATCGCGCAGGACTACCTCGCCAAGCAGTTCCCCGAGTACTGGTACTTCGGCATCGGCCTGATCCTCGTGCTGGTGGTGCTGTTCGCCCGCGGCGGCATCCTCGGCATCGTCGACGCGGCGCTCGCCCGGCTGCGCCGCCCCAGCGCATGAATGCAATCCTCGAGACCCGGGCGCTCTGCAAGAGCTTCGGCGCGCTGGTGGTCGCCGACAACGTCGAGTTCCGCCTCGCGCCCGGCGCGCGCCACGCGCTGATCGGGCCGAACGGCGCCGGCAAGACGACGCTGCTCAACCTGATCACCGGCCGCATCGAGCCGACCTCGGGCGAGATCCTGCTCGGCGGGGAGCCGATCACCGGCCTGCGGCCCGCGGCGCGCGTGAAGCGCGGGCTCGGCCGCACGTTCCAGATCAACACGCTCTTCCGCCAGCTCCCCGTGATCGACAACGTCGCGCTCGCCATCGCCGAGCGCGACGGCGTCGCCGGCGGCATGTTCCGGCCGGCGAGCCGCCAGCGCGCGGTGATCGAAGAGGCCCTGGCGCTCCTCGCGACGCTCGGGCTCGCCGACGACGCGCGCGCGCGCGTGGCCGACCTGCCGTACGGCAAGCAGCGGCTGGTGGAGATCGCGATCGCGCTCGGACTCAAGCCGAAGGTGCTGCTGCTCGACGAGCCGGCCGCCGGCGTGCCCTCGCTCGAGTCGCATCGCATCCTCGAGGTGCTGGACGGCCTGCCGCGCGACATCGCGATCCTGATCATCGAGCACGACATGGACCTCGTGTTCCGCTTCGCGCAGCGGATCACCGTGCTCTCGCAGGGCGCGGTGCTCACCGAGGGCACCCCGGCCGAGATCGGCGCGAACGAGGCGGTGCGCCAGGTCTACCTGGGCGAGCGCCATGGCTGACGCGCTCTCCATCCGCGGCGTGCGCGCCGGCTACGGCGCAACCGTGGTGCTCGAGGACATCGATCTCGCGCTCGCCGAGCGCGGCTCGCTCGCCGTGCTCGGCCGCAACGGCGTCGGCAAGACCACGCTGCTCGCGACCGTCATGGGCCACACGACGCTGCACGCGGGCGCGATCGAGTACCGCGGGCGGCCGGTCGGGCACCTGCCGGTGTACGAACGCGCGCGGCTCGGCATCGGCTACGTGCCGCAGGCGCGCGAGATCTTCCCCTCGCTCACCGTCGAGGAGAACCTCACCGTGTCGGCGCGCCCGGGCGGACGCTGGACGCCGGAGCGCGTCTACGAGCTCTTCCCGCGGCTCGCCGAGCGCCGCCGGCACATGGGCAACCACATCTCGGGCGGCGAGCAGCAGATGCTCGCCATCGCGCGCGCGCTCGTCGGCAACCCGGCGCTGCTCCTGATGGACGAGCCGCTCGAGGGGCTCGCCCCGATCATCGTCGACGCGCTGCTCGCCGTCATCGCGCGGCTGATCCGCGAGGAGGCGCTCACCGTGGTCCTGGTCGAGCAGTCGGCGCGGCTCGCGCTCGAGGTCACCGAGCGCGCGCTGGTGCTGAACCGCGGCCGCATCGTCCACGCCGGCCCGAGCGCGGAGCTGCTGGCCGACCCCGACCGGCTCGCGGGCCTGGTCGTCACCCAGTGACGAGGAGCGCAAGGATGATCAAGATCGTCTACTTCTTCAAGCGCAAGCCCGGAATGCCGGTCGAGGACTTCCAGGCGCACTGGCGCACGACGCACGCCGACATCATCGTCGCGCTGCCGGGCATCCGCCGGTACGTCCAGAACCACGTCCTGCCGTCGGCCTACCGCAAGGGCGAGCCCGCGTTCGACGGCGTGGCCGAGAGCTGGTTCGACGACACGCAGGCGCTGAAGGCGCTCGCCGCCACGCCGCAGTACGCCGCCGTGCTCGCCGACGAGCCGAAGTTCATCGACGGCGCGACCATGGGCTCGATCATCACCGAGGAGCACGTGATCAAGGACGGCCCCGCGCCCGCGGGCGGAGTCAAGACCGTCGATCTCGTCACCCGCAAGGCCGACATGCCGCTCGAGGAGTTCTTCGCGTACTGGCGCGACGTCCACGGCGCGCTCGCCGCCGCGGCGCCCGCGATCCGGCGCTACGTGCAGAGCCACACCCGGCGCGCGATCTACGCGGCCGGCCGCACGCCGGCCTATGACGGCGCGGCGATGCTGTGGTTCGACGACATGCAGTCGCTGCGCGCCGCCGCCGCGACGCCCGAGCTCGAGCGCATGCGCGCCGACGTCGCGAACTTCGTCGCGCGCGACAAGTCCCCCGCCGTGCTCGCCAGCGAGCACGTGATTCTCGGCTAGCGGCGTCAGCGGCCGCGCCCGGCCGGCGCCTGCCGCATTCCCCTCCTCTCCGAGGAGGGGTGTCACGCGAAGCATGACGGGGTGGTGTCCGCGCTTTCTCGAAGGCGCCGGCCAGGCACAGCCGCCGACGCTGGCACCGCCGAACTGTGCACAGGTAGTTGAAAGAACCGTCGCAAGGCACAGCGTTTCGAGGCGAGCCGGCGGGTGGGGCGCTATTCAGCGCCGAAATCGCCGGAATCACGGAACGGCGCTTGTCGCGCGACGCGCCGCGCCGTTAGTGTGGGGCTCGAAGGCGGAAGCCGATCGGCCGCGCGCGCAGGGGTCTCGGACACGGGGTCTGGGTGTTCGGCGCGGCCGGTCTTGCGCTTCGGATCGGGAACCCGCAGCGATGACCTACCTGAGGCGATTGCCGAAGTTCGAGTACGTCGGCCCGCGCTCGCTCGCCGAGCTCTGCGGGGAAGTGGCGGCGACCGACGCCGGCGAGGCGATGCTGCTCGCCGGCGGCACCGACGCGCTCCTGCAGCTGCGCCGCCGCGAGCGCACGCCGCGCCGCGTGATCGGCCTGAAGGGCGTGGCCGAGCTCGACTTCGTGCGCGAGGCGGCGGACGGCAGCCTGGCGATCGGCGCCGCCGCAACGCTCGCCGCGCTCGCGGC
>JAHDYJ010000224.1 GCA_023383795.1 Burkholderiales bacterium
CGCGGCCAAGCGCATGGCCGGGCCCGTGATCGCGGCGACCGCGACGCGCGTCGCGGCCTTCTCGCCGCTGCTGTTCTGGCCCGGCATCGTCGGCGAGTTCATGAAGTACCTGCCGATCACCCTGATCGCCACGCTCTCGGCCTCGCTGGTGGTGGCGCTGTTCTTCACGCCGACGCTCGGCGCGCTGCTCGGCAGGGCGGCGCCGGTGCCGCACGACGAGCGGGTGTCCGACCGCGGCCTCTACATGCGCGCGGTGCGCCTCGCGCTGCGCAATCCCGGAACCACGCTCGCGCTCACGGTGCTACTGCTGATCGGCGTGCAGGCCGCCTACGGGCGTTTCGGCCACGGCGTCGAGTTCTTCCCCAAGGTCGAGCCCGATTACGGCCAGGTGATCGTGCATGGTCGCGGCAACCTCTCGCTCGAGGAGAAGGATGCGTTCCTGCGCCGGATCGAGGAGCGCGTGCTCGCGTTCAAGGAGCTCAAGACCGTCTATACCCGCTCGGGCGAGCAGCCGCGCGGCCTGGGCGAGCTGACCGAGGACACGATCGGCGTGATCCAGTTCGAGTTCGTGGACTGGCGCGAGCGCCGTTCCGCGCACGAGATCATGGAGGCGATCCGCGAGAGGACCGCCGACATCCCGGGCGTGCTCGTGGAGGTGACGGCGCCCCGCGCCGGCCCGCCCACCGGCAAGCCCGTGCAGGTGCAGCTCGCCGCGCTCGACCCCGACGTGCTGCCGGCGGCGGCCAGGAAGGTCGCCGCCGTCGTCGCGGAGCGCGCCGACACGCGCGACGTGGACGACGGGCTGCCGCTGCCGGGTATCGACTGGCGCATCGAGGTGGACAAGGCCGAGGCCGCCAAGTACGGCGCGAGCGTCAACACGGTCGGCACCGGCGTGCAGCTCGTGACCAACGGCGCCAAGGTGACCGAGTATCGCCCCTCCGACACCGACAAGGCCGTGGACATCATCGTGCGCTATCCGGCGGAGCGGCGCAGCCTCGACCAGATCGACGAGCTGCGCATCCAGACCTCGTCGGGCCACGTGCCGATCGGCAATTTCGTCGCGCGCGTGCCGGCGCAGCGCGTCGGCCACATCAACCGCGTCAACGGCAACCGGGTGATCACGGTCTCGTCCAACGTGGCCGAGGGTGTGCAGAGCGCCAGGGTGCAGCAGGACATCGCCCAGGAGCTCGCCAAGGCCGACCTCGGCGACGGCGTCACGTTCCGGCTCAAGGGCGAGGACGAGGAGCGCGAGAAGGCATCGGCCTTCCTGCTCAAGGCGTTCGGCACCGCGATCTTCCTGATCTTCGCGGTGCTGCTCGCGCAGTTCAACCGCTTCACCTCGGTCGCCCTGGTGCTCAGCGCCGTCGTGCTCTCCACCTTCGGCGTGCTGGTCGGCCTCATGATCATGGGGCAGCCCTTCGGCGTGGTGATGACCGGCCTCGGCGTGATCGCCAATGCGGGCGTGATCGTGAACAACAACATCGTGCTGATCGACACCTACGACCGGCTGCGCCGGGAGGGCGTCGCGGCCTACGAGGCGGTCCTGCAGACCTGCCGCGAGCGCGCCCGGCCGGTGGTGCTCACGGCGGTCACCGCGATCCTCGGCGTGCTGCCGATCGCGTTCGGGGTGAACATCGAGTTCTTCCATCGCGACATCACGTTCGGCGCGCCCGCGACCCAGTGGTGGATCCAGCTCTCGACCGCCATCGTGTTCGGCCTCGGCTTCGCGACCGTGCTCACGCTGATCGTCACGCCCGCCGCGCTGATGGCGATCGCCAACTTGGCGGAGCGCCGGCAGCGCTGGCAGGCGCGGCGGGCGGAGCGCCGCGCGGCACGCCGGGCCGCGACGCAGCCGGCCGAATAGGTCGCTTGATCCGGGCCGCGAACCGGGAGAGGGTGGCGGCGGAGTCGCTCATGCCGCCCGATCCCACGCCGCTCGTCGCCCAGGGTCCCGTCATCCCGGTCCTCACCATCGAACGCACGGCGGACGCCGTGCCGCTCGCCCGCGCGCTCGTCGCCGGCGGGCTGCGGGTGATCGAGGTGGCGCTGCTCGCCGCGGCGGCGCTCGAGGCGATGCGCGCGATCGCGGCCGAGGTCGCGGACTGCGTGCTCGGCGCCGGC
>JAHDYJ010000097.1 GCA_023383795.1 Burkholderiales bacterium
CGTGCACTTCGCGATGGAGTTCCTGCCGCAGCAGAACAAGGTCGTCGCCGGCGATCGCGTCGAGGGGCAGATCATGGCCACCGGCAAGCACGTCGTCGTCATCGGCGGCGGGGACACCGGCTCGGACTGCGTCGGCACCTCGAACCGGCACGGCGCGAAGTCGGTGACGCAGTTCGAGCTGCTCCCGCAGCCGCCGGCGCACGAGAACAAGGAGATGACCTGGCCCTACTGGCCGGTCAAGATGCGCACCTCGAGCTCGCACGAGGAGGGCTGCGAACGGGACTGGGCGGTCGCGACCAAGGAGTTCGTCGGCAAGGACGGCCGCGTCACCGGCTTGCGCGCGGTCCGCGTCGAATGGAAGGACGGCAAGATGGTCGAGGTGCCCGGCAGCGCGTTCGAGCTTCCGGCCGATCTCGTGCTGCTCGCGATGGGCTTCGTGTCGCCGGTGCAGTCGCTGCTCGACGAGTTCGACGTCGAGAAGGACGCGCGCGGCAACGCGAAGGCGGCGACCGACGGTCCCGGCGCCTACACGACCAGCGTGCCCAAGCTCTTCGCCGCCGGCGACATGCGCCGCGGCCAGTCGCTCGTCGTGTGGGCCATTCGCGAAGGCCGCCAGTGCGCGCGCGCGGTCGACGAGTTCCTGATGGGGCGCTCGGACCTGCCGCGCTGAGCCGGCGGCGATTCGCTCGTTATCGCGGCCGGGGCCGCTCCGGCTCTCCCGCCGGCTGCTGGGGCTTGGGCGGTGCCGGAACGTACTGCCCGCCTATGCCCGCCGGGCCCGGTCCGACGATGTAACCGGGCGGCGCCGTGCTCGGCGGAGGCTTCGGCGGCCGCGCGATCGGCGGTCTGACGACCGGCGGCGCCGGGTAGCCGTAGACCTCGGTCGGCACAGCGGCGGGATCGTCGCAGTCGAGCCGCCGCTGCTTGAGGCACTCCTCGCGCCAGCGCTGATACGCATCGCTCTGCGCTTGCGCCGCCGCCGCCTGGCTCCGCCGCTCGTCCTCCAGCTCGCGCTCGAGGCGCTGCACGCGGTTCTGCAGCTGCGTGTCGGCGCCGGCCCCGGCTCCGGCGGCGGCGTCGGCCGGCGCCTGTATCGCCGGCACGACGCTGACCTTGGAATTTCTCTGGTCGAGCACCGTCGCGTCCGTTCCCTTCGGCGGCGGGCTGTTCGAGTAATGCACGACGCCGTTGGCGTCGCGCCATTTGTAGATCGTGGACTCCTGCGCTGTCGTCGGATCCGACAGCGACAGCCACCCCGTCATCAGCGCGAGCGCGAGCGCCGCCGGGCGCGGGATCATCGGCCGATTCTCACGCTCAGGCCGCTGCGCACCGAGTGCGGTCCGGCGATTCGATGGCTCGGCTTCGGGCCCGCCTTGAAGCGCGCCTTGAAACCCGCTCCGAAACCCTCATGCCCCCTGACGTGACCGAACCGACTGCGGGGCGGGAGCGGCTTCACCCCGGCCGGCCAGACCGGAACCGGATAAACGAGCGCGGCGCCGTAGTCGGCGTACGTAACGGCCGGTGCCGCGGGATACGGAAGGTAGGCGGGCGCCGACGCGGCCCGTCGCAGTTGCGCCAGCTCGTCCTCGAGCTGCTCGATCCTGCGCTCGAGCGCGGCTTCCCGGGCGGCGCGGCGCGCCTCCGGCGGCCGCGCAGGCGGCGGGATCACGCTCACCGTCGGCTCCGCGTCGGCGATCCGCGTTGCCCGCACGGGCGCGGGCGGCGGGACGTTGGAGTAGTTGACGACGCCGCGCTGGTCGACCCAACGATACATGTCCGCCGCCGAGCTCCCCGCCGGAAGCGCGAGCGCGAGCGCGACCGGCACGCAAGCCAACCCAGGACGGCAAGTCATGTCCCATTCTACGCCGCCACGCGGTCGCCGGACGCCGGCCGCGACGCCTCGCGCCCGGTCCGAGGCGTGCGCAATCGAGCGCGTGCCCATGTGGGCCGAGCGCGGTCGCACGGCGGTGCGGCCCGCAAGCGCCGGAGTGCCGAAAAGTACCCGGGAACGCGCGGCCGTGCGTGTTAACATGCGATTTTGTTTGGGTTTTTCGGCGGTTTCGCGGTGAACGTCGTCATTCTCGCGGCAGGCCAGGGCAAGCGCATGCACTCGAGCCTGCCGAAGGTGCTGCACCGTCTCGCCGGGCGCACGCTGCTCGCGCACGTGCTCGCAACCGCGCGCAGCATGGCACCGCAGCGCATCGTGGTGGTCTACGGCCACGGCGGCGAGCAGGTGCCCGGCGCGACCGCCGGCGACGACATCCGCTGGGTACGCCAGGAACCGCAGCTCGGCACGGGCCACGCGCTCGCACAGGCCTTGCCGCAGCTCGATCGATCGCAACCGACCCTGGTGCTCTACGGCGACGTGCCGCTCACGCGGCGAGCGACGCTCGAGAAGCTGCGCGATGCCGCCGGTGAGGGCGTCGCGGTGCTCACCGTCGAGCTCGACGACCCGACCGGCTACGGCCGGATCGTGCGCTCCGGCGAGCAAGTCCTGCGCATCGTCGAGCAGAACGACGCTTCCGCCGAGGAGCGCGCCATCCGCGAGGTGAACACCGGCCTGATGATCCTGCCGACCGCCCGGCTCGAGCGCTGGCTTGCGCGGCTCGGCAACGACAACGCGCAGCGCGAGTACTACCTGACCGACGTGATCGCCGCCGCGGTCGCCGACGGCGTGCCGGTGCGTGCGGCGCAGCCCGCCGCGGCGTGGGAGACGCTCGGCGTGAACAGCAAGGCGCAGCTCGCGGCGCTGGAGCGCATTCATCAGCGCACCGTCGCCGACGAGCTCCTCGCCGCCGGGGTGACGCTCGCCGACCCGCAGCGCATCGACGTCCGCGGCGCGCTCGTCTGCGGGCGCGACGTCGCGATCGACGTCAACTGCGTGTTCGAGGGCCGCGTGACGCTGGGCGACGCGGTGAGCATCGGCGCGAACTGCGTGCTGCGCGACGTGCGCGTCTCCGCAGGCACCCGCGTGGAGCCCTTCTGCCACATCGACGACGCCGAGATCGGCGCCAACTGCCGCATCGGCCCGTACGCCCGCATCCGGCCCGCCACGCGGCTCGCCGAGGACGTCCACATCGGCAACTTCGTCGAGGTGAAGGCGAGCGAGATCGGCGCCGGCTCGAAGGCGAATCACCTAGCCTACGTCGGCGACAGCTCGGTCGGCCGCAACGTCAACGTCGGCGCGGGGACCATCACCTGCAACTACGACGGCGCGAGCAAGCACCGGACGGTGATCGAGGACGACGTGTTCATCGGCTCCGATACGCAGCTCGTCGCGCCGGTTCGCGTCGGCCGCGGCGCCACGCTCGGCGCGGGCACCACGCTCGTGCGCGACGCGCCCGAGGGCCAGCTCACTCTCTCGCGCGCGAAGCAGACGAGCGTGCCCGGGTGGAAGCGGCCGGAGAAGAAAAAGTAGCCAGTCGGCAGCGGTCAGTCGGCAGTGCGTTCGAACTGCCACGAGTCCGCTGCCAACTGCCAACTTTGAACTGCCAACTGCGGAACCATGTGCGGCATCGTCGGAGCAATCGCCAGGCGTGACATCGTCCCGGTCCTCGTCGAGGGACTGCGACGGCTCGAGTATCGCGGCTACGACTCGGCCGGGCTCGCCGTCGCCGACGGCAGGCTGCGACGCCTGCGCACCGAGGGGCGGGTCGCCGAGCTCGCGGGGCTCGCCGAGCGCGAGCGCTTCGCCGGCCGGGTCGGCATCGCACACACGCGCTGGGCCACGCACGGCGTGCCTTCCGAGCGCAACGCGCACCCGCACGTTTCCGGCGGGATCGCGGTCGTCCACAACGGGATCATCGAGAACCACGAGGCGATGCGCGCCCGGCTCGCCGCGGCGGGCTACGCGTTCGAGTCGGACACCGACACCGAGGTGATCGCGCACCTGCTGCATCAGCGGCTGCAGGAGACCGGCAGCCTCGTGGTGGCCACCCGCGCGGCGGTGGCGGAGCTCGAGGGGGCCTACGCGATCGCCGTCGTGGCCGAGCGCGATCCGGACTGCGTCGTGGTCGCGCGCAAGGGCGCGCCGCTGCTGCTCGGCCTCGGCGACGGCGAGAACTTCGCCGCCTCCGACGTGTCGGCGCTGCTGCAGGTCACCCAGCGCGTAATCTACCTGGAAGAGGGCGACGTCGCCGAGCTGCGGCTCGCAGGCTGCCGCATCTTCGACCCGAGCGGGCAGACGGTCGAGCGGCCGGAACATGTCACGCAGCTCACCTCCTCGGCGATCGAGCTCGGGCCCTATCGGCACTTCATGCAGAAGGAGATCTTCGAGCAGCCGGGGGCGCTCGCGAACACGCTCGAGATGGTGGCGAACGCGGGCTCGATCTCGCCGGGCCTCTTCGGCGCCGCGGCCGAGGAAGTGCTCGCCGGCGCCGACCGGGTGCTCGTGCTCGCCTGCGGCACGAGCTACCACGCGGGCCTCGTCGCGCGCTACTGGATCGAGAGCGTCGCCGCGATGCCGTGCGCGGTCGAGGTGGCGAGCGAGTACCGCTATCGCGACTCGGTCGCCGCGCCCGGCACCCTCGTCGTCACCATCTCGCAGTCCGGCGAGACGGCCGACACGATCGCCGCGCTCCAGCACGCGAAGGCCCTCGGCCAGGACCGCTCGCTCGCCATCTGCAACGTTCCGGAGAGCGCGCTCGTGCGCCAGTCGCGCCTGCGCTTCCTCACCCGCGCCGGCCCCGAGATCGGCGTCGCGTCGACCAAGGCCTTCACCACCCAGCTCGCCGCGCTGGTGCTGCTGACCATGGTGCTGGCGAAGCAGCGCGGGCGGCTCGCCCCGGAGCGCGAGAAGGACCTGATCGCTGCGCTGCGCCATTTGCCGGCCGCAGTGCAGAACGTGCTGGACGTGGAGCCCAAGGTCGCCGAGTGGGCGGCGCGCTTCGCCGGACGCCAGCACGCTCTCTTCCTCGGCCGCGGCATCCACTATCCGATCGCGATGGAAGGCGCGCTCAAGCTGAAGGAGATCTCCTACATCCACGCCGAGGCGTATCCGGCGGGCGAGCTGAAGCACGGCCCGCTCGCGCTGGTGGACCGCGAGATGCCGGTGGTGGCCGTCGCCCCGCAGGACGCGCTGCTCGAGAAGCTGAAGTCGAACCTGCAGGAGGTGCGCGCCCGCGGCGGCGAGCTCTACGTCTTCGCCGACCAGGGCGCGCACATCAGCGCGGGCGACGGACTGCACGTGATCCGGCTGACCGACCACGCGGGGCTGCTCTCGCCGATCCTGCACGTCGTGCCGCTCCAGCTGCTCGCCTACCACGCGGCGCTCAATCGCGGCACCGACGTCGACAAACCGCGCAATCTGGCGAAGTCGGTGACGGTCGAATAGGGTCCGCGCGCGGCGCGGCTACTTCAGGTCGAGCTTGGCCAGGTCCGCTTCGAGGTCGGCCAGAATCCGGCCGAGCGCGTCGCCGTAGCCCTTCACCAGCGTCGCCGGGGCGCCGTTGCCGACTTCGATGCGTTGCGCGTACGCGCGCTCGAAGAGCGGATTGTTCCGGTCGTTCTCGGTGTGCAGATGGAACCGCACCGCGACGACCGCGGCGGCACTTCCCGGATCGCGCACGTCGCCGTAGAGCTCCGTCACGACCCCATCGAGCACGTACGGCGCACCGACCGGACTCGCCGGGTCGCGCACCGCCGCGAACAGCCCGGAGCGATCGAGCCACTGCGCCACCTCCTCGGCGATCAGGTCGCGCGGCGCGGCGAAGAACCCGGCGTAGGGGTCGGCTGCGCGACGCAGCTCGCCGGTGCGGTAAGTGAGCGACCGGCCCGAATAGGTCGGCACGACGCTGATCACGCCCACTTTCAACGCCACCGGCTTGCGCGCGATCGCCGGCGGGCCGGCCCGTTCGGCGTGCAGCACGAAGAGCTGGCGCTGGAGCGCCGGCCGCGAGATCGTGCAGGCGCCGAGCGCGACGCAGCCGGCGACGGCCAGGGCGACGAGCGCCGCCGCCCGGGTCATTGCGGACCCCGCTGGATCGGCGCCGGCGGCTCGCCGAACAGCGCGCCGGCGGGATAACGCCGCGCGGCCTCGGTCAGCTCGCGCAGGTTCTCCGTCGTCTGGCGCAGGTTCTCGAGCGTCGCGGCGATGTCCTGCTCGCTCGCCGCGAGCGCGTGGTCGAGCCGCCGGGTGACGCGGTCGAGCGCGGCGATCGCCGCCAGCAGCCGCTCGCTGCTCGCGGTCGTGCGGACCGCCGCGGCCGCCGCGACCACGTCGTTCGGCAGCGTGTCGAGCGCCGGGTTGGCGAGGATCTCGCGCAGCCGCGCCGCGGCGGCGGCGGTCTCCCTGAACGTCGCCCGCGTGTCGCTGCCGCCCAGCAGCGCCGACAGGCTGCGATTCGTCTCGCGCAGCTCGGCGAGGAGCGCGGCCCCCTCGGCGGCGAACTCCTCGACCGGCAGGGCCTGGACCTTGCGACCGGCCGCGTCGAGCAGCGCGTAGATCTCGGCCGCGATGCGCGGCAGGTCGACGTTCTCCAGCATCCGCAGCACCCGCTCGACCTGGTTGGTGAACTGCACGAGCGTCGCGCGGGAGGAGGGAATGTAGACGTTGCGCGGCTCCCAGTCGATCGGCAGCGGCGGATTCAGGCTCGGCTCCACGAAATCGAGCTCGAGGTAGTTGATCCCGGTGATGCCCTGCGGCGCGACCCGCACGCGCAGGCCCTGGCCGATGTACTGCAGCAGCAGCTCCGCTTCCGCCCTCCCGAGCGGGCCGAGCTGGTCCACGTTCAGCGTCGCCTCGATCAGCACGTAGGGCTTGCGCTGCGCGAGCGGCTTGTCCTGCTCGTAGCGCTCGGCCGTGAACCCGAGGCGCTTGACCTCTCCGAGCAGCACGCCCCGGTAGCGGACCTTGGAGCCGACGTCGAGGCCCTGCACCGAGTCGTCGATGTACGTCTCCATGGTGATCGTGCGCTCGAAGAGCTTGCCTGCACCCAGGGCGAGCACCATCGCCACCGCGACGGCGAGGCCGGCGAGGACGAACAGCCCGAGCTTGAAGTAGTTGGCCTTGGCGCTCATCGGTCACGCCCCCGCGGGCTCCGCCTCGCGCTCCTCCTCCGCTTCCCGGTTGAAGAAGTGTCGCACGTGCGGATTGTCGCTGCTCTCGCGCAGGTCGTGGGGATTGCCTTCGGCGATGATGCCGCGGACCTCCTTGTGGAGCATGATCACCCGGTCGCAGATCGTGAAGGTGCTCGCGAGGTCGTGGGTCACGACCACCACCGTGACGCCGAGCACGCGCGCGAGGCGCAGCACGGTCTGGTCGAACGCCGCGGCGGTGACCGGGTCGAGGCCCGACGATGGCTCGTCGAGGAACAGGATCGCCGGGTCGAGCGCCATCGCACGGGCGATCGCCGCGCGCTTCTGCATGCCGCCGGAGAGCTCGGAGGGCATGTGGTGCTCGAACCCCTCGAGCCCGACGAGCTTGAGCTTGAGCCGCGCGACGAGCTCGACCGCGTCGGGCGGCAGCTCGGTGTACTCCTCGAGCGGCAGGCTCACGTTCTCGAGCAGCGTCATCGAGCCGAAGAGTGCGCCGAGCTGATACATGACGCCGATGCGCCGCAGGATCGCGAGGCGCGCCTCGCCCGGGGCCGCGGCGACGTCGTGCCCGTCGATCAGCACGCGGCCGGCCGCCGGCTCGTAGAGCCCGATGATGTGGCGCACGAGCACCGTCTTGCCGCTGCCCGAGCCGCCGAGGACGCCGAACACTTCGCCCTGGTAGACGTCGAAGGTCACGTTCTCGAGGATGGTGCGGTCCTCGAACGCGGCTTTCAGGCCCTCGACGCGGATCACCGCCTCCCCGTCGCGCGCGCTCGTCCGGTTCGCGTTGGTCACGAGCACGACGGCGGGCTCAGATGTCGAGATAGTAGAAGATCACGGCGAAGATCCCGTCCACCGCGACGATGAGCACGATGCCGCTCACGACCGCGCTCGTCGCGGAGAGCCCCACCGCCGAGGCGCCGGTGCGCGTCTGCAGGCCGCGCAGGCAGCCGATCCCGGCGACCAGCACGCCGAACACCACCGACTTGAACAGGCCGCCGAGAAGGTCCTTGAGCTGTACGCGGTTCACCACTTCCAGATAGTACGTGTAGAACGGGATCTCGAAGAGCTGCATCACCATCGCCCCGCCGACGAGGCCGATCAGCACCGCGAAGGCGCTCAGGAGCGGCATCATCGCCACCGCGGCGAGGATGCGCGGCACGACGAGGAAGCGCACCGGATCGAGCCCCATCGTGGAAAGCGCGTTCACCTCGTCGTTCACCTTCATCGTGCCGATCTCGGCCGCGAACGCCGCGCCGGAGCGGCCGGCGAGCAGTATCGCGGTCATCAGCGGGCCGAGCTCGCGCGTCATCGCCAGGCCGACCAGGTCCGCGACGAAGATCTCGGCGCCGAACTGGCGCATGGCGACCGCCGACTGGAAAGCGAGGATCACTCCCATCAGGAAGCCGATCAGGGCGACGATCGGCAGCGCGTTGACGCCGGCCTCCTCGGCGACGCGCAGCACGTCGCCCCAACGCACCGTCGCCGGGCGGCGCAAGGCGCGCGCGAGAGCGGTGAGCGCTTCGCCGACGAACGCGACGAGCGCATAGAGTCCGAGCCACACGTCGCGGCCCCGGCGGCCGAGCCGCTCGACGACGGAGCGCTCCACCTCGCGGCCCGGCGGCGGCGCACGGAAATCGGCCGGATCGTACTGCTCGAGCAGGCGGCGGAAGCCCTCGCTCAGCCCCTCGACCCGCACCTCCGCCCCGGGGCGGCGCTCGGTGCGCAGCAGATCCACCAGCATCGCGATGCCGGCGCCGTCGCAATACTCGACGCGGCTGCAATCGACGACGAAGGGGCGGTCGGGGCTGCCCGCCAGCGCGCGCTTCGCGTCGGCCCAGACCTGCCCGTGCGAGTAGGCGTCGAGCCGACCGGCCAGCTCGAGCCCGCGCGTCGCGCCGTCGGGGTGGGTGATGGTGAGCTCGGCCATTTGCGAGGGCGGTGCCCGCCGGAGTTTACCAGCGGCTCCTGCCGGCACGAAGCGACGGGAACTTTCGCGCCCGTGCGGCTTCTCACCGGGCGGTCCCCGAAAGGAGCAGGCATGTCCGACCAGGAGCAACAGGCCATCCTCACCGCCGCGCTGATGGCGGCGTTCGCCGACGGCGGCAAGAGCGCAGCGGAGCGTGACGCCGTGAGGCGCATCGCCGGGTCGTTCGGCTCGGCGGTGCCGCCGGCGCTGTTGCAGGACGTGCTGCTCAAGCGGGTGACGCTGTCGGACGTCGCGCGGCCGCTGGCGACGCCCGAGCTCCGTCAGCTCGCCTACGAGATGGCGGTGGTCGTGTGCGAGGCGGATGGCGCGCCGAGCGCCGCCGAGCGCGCATTCCTCGTCGACCTCGAGCACGCGCTGGGACTCGAGCACGCACGCGCCGAGTCTTTCGTGCGCGAAGCCGACGCCGTCGCGGCCGCGCCGCTCGCCGCGCCGACCGCGGCCGAGCCGCGGCACGCGAGCACCTTGGCGCCGGCCGAGATGGATCAGATGATCCTGAACTACGCCATCCTTAACGGCGCGCTCGAGCTCCTGCCCGAGTCGCTGGCGACGGTCGCCATCATCCCGCTGCAGATGAAGATGGTGTACCGCATCGGCCGGGCCCACGGATTCGAGCTCGATCGCGGGCACATCAGGGACTTCCTCGCCACGGCCGGCGTGGGCCTGACCTCGCAGTACCTCGAGCAGGTGGGCGCCAAGCTGATCGGCGGGCTGCTCCGGAGAATCGGCGGGAAGCTCGCGGGCGGCATCGGCCGGCAGGCGGTGAGCTCCGGCTTCTCGTTCGCCACCACGTACGCGCTGGGCCACGTCGCCAAGCGCTACTACGCCGGCGGCCGCGAGCTGAGCGCCGCGGCGCTCAAGGAGGCATTCCAGGGCGTGCTCGGCGAAGCCAAGGCGCTGCAAGGGCGCTACGCCGGCGACATCGAGGCCCGCGCCCGCAGCGTGAACCTCTCGCAGCTCCTGGCCGAAGTGCGCCGGTAGCGCTTCGGCCGCTCTCCCCGATCGCCGGGCCTGCGCACCGGGATGCGGCCGCGGCCGTGTTCCGGCATGATGCGACCGAGCCGGTGCGCGCGGGTGCGCGCCGCCGACCGCCATTTGGAGAAGCCATGCGCAGCCCGGTGATCGACGTTCACACCCACATGCTCAGCAACGAGTGGCTCGCGCTGCTCGAAAGGCACGGCGGACCGCGCTACACGCTGCGGGAGGTCGCGGGCGGGCGGCGCGCCATCCATCTCGACGGCGCTCCGTTCATGACGCCGGTGCCGGCCATGCTCGACTACGACCTCCGGGTGAAGAACATGAGCAAGGCGCGCGTCGACCTAGCGGTCGTATCGCTCACCTGTCCGAACGTCTACTGGGGCGATGCCGAGGTGAGCCTGGCCGCCGCGCGCCTCATGAACGACGACATGACCGCGGCGAAGCGCGCCTATCCCGACCGCATCCGCTGGTTCTGCTCGCTGCCGTGGCAGTATGCCGAGGCGGCGCTAGGGGAGCTCAAGCGCGCGCTGGCGGCCGGCGCTTCGGGCGTGATGGTGCTCGCCAACATCGCCGGCCGGCCGATCACCGATTCGGCGTTCCAGACGATCTGGCGCGCGATCGACGAGGCCGCGCTGCCCGTGCTCGTGCATCCGACCGCGCCGCCCGGGATCGGCGAGATGGTGATGCACGAGTTTCAGCTCACCACCTCGGTCGGATTCACCTTCGACACGTCGCTCGCGATCGCGCGCTGCATCCACGACGGGTTCCTCGACCGCTATCCCCGCCTGAAGCTGATCGCCTCGCACGGCGGCGGCGCGCTGCCGTTCCTGATCGGCCGGCTCGACACGTGCTGGGACCACATTCCTGCCGCGCGCGCGAAGATCGCGGAGCGTCCCTCCAACTACGCGCGGCGCGTCTACGCCGACTCGGTCGTGTTCCGGCAGGACGCGCTCGAGATGGCGGTGAGCGTCTTCGGCCCCGACAACGTGCTCTACGGCTCGGACTATCCGCACAACATCGGCGACATGGCCGGCTGCCTCGCGCGGGTCGACGCGCTGCCCGGCGACGTGCGCGAGCGGGTGCGCGGCGCGAACGCGCGGGAGATCTTCGGGTTCTAGCGGCAACCTCGCGAACGCGATGGCCCACGCCCACCACGACCATGCCGGCCACGCGCACGGCCCGCGCATCGGGAGCGGCAAGGCGTTCGCGATCGGCGTCGCGCTCAACACCGCGTTCGTGGCCGTGGAAGCGGTGTTCGGGCTGCTGGCGGACTCGCTGGCGCTCCTCGCCGACGCCGCGCACAACCTGAGCGACGTGCTCGGCCTGCTGCTCGCCTGGGGCGCCGCCTCGCTCGCCCGCCGCGCGCCGAACGAGCGCTTCACCTACGGCCTGCGCGGCTCGACCATCATGGCGGCGGTCGCCAACGCCGCGCTGCTCATGCTCGCCTGTGGCGCCATAGCCTGGGAAGCGGTCGGCCGCTTCGGGCGCGCCGAGCCGCCGAGCGGGGCGCTGATCATCTGGGTGGCGCTGGTCGGGGCGGTCGTCAACGCCGCGACCGCGGCGCTCTTTCTGCGCGATCGCAAGCGCGACCTCAACGTGCGCGGCGCCTACCTGCACATGGTGGCCGATGCCGCGGTCTCGCTCGGCGTCGCGCTAGCCGGGGTCGCGATCCTCGCGACCGGGCTCGCCTGGATCGATCCGGTGGTGAGCCTGACGGTGGTCGCGGTGATCGTGCTCGCCACCTGGGGTCTCCTGCGCGATTCGCTGCGGCTGAGCCTGCACGCCGTGCCGGGCGACGTCGAGCTGCCCGCGGTGCGCGGATACCTCGCGAGCCTGCCCGGCGTCACCGAGGTGCACGACCTGCACATCTGGGCGATGAGCACGACCGAGACCGCGCTCACCGCGCACATCGTCATGCCCACCGGGCATCCCGGCGACGCCTTCCTGAACGAGCTCTGCCGCACGCTCTACACCCGCTACGGGATCCATCACGTGACCGTGCAGATCGAGATGGGCGACGCGGGCGTGGTCTGCGAGCTCGCGCCAGAGCACCGGGTCTAGGACCAGCCGCGGCCGCCGGGGAAACCGCAGGCTCAGCGCGGCGGCTCGGCGATTCCGACGCGCCCGATCCCGGGCAGTCGCAGGGCCGGCCGCGCCAGGTCGATGCCGGCCGAAAGCCCCAGCACGTTGATTTCCAGTCCTTCCTCGGGGGCGACGATCAGACCGAGCGCGCCGAACAGCGACACCTGAATGCCCGTCCCGCTCGGGGCGCGTCCGACCGCCGCGGAGAGCGGCACGTAGTCCTTGCCGATCGCGCTCGCCGGCAGATCGAGCCCCAGCGCGGGAACGCTGCGGCCGATGTGCGCGACGAAGGTGTTGCTGTTCGGGCCCGGCCACGTCCGATACGCGTCGGCGAACGGATACGTTCCCACCGCCGCCTCGATCTGATCGATCAGCGCCTCGACGCCCTCGCCGCGCCGCTCGGCCAGCAGCTCCGGACGGCTGCTGTACCACTCGGCATCGGGCGCGGCGTAGTTCACGTGCACGTACGGCGGGCCGGACCAGCCGACCACGTCGTAGCGCGCGAACGCGTCGGCGCCGCCGCGCTTCACGATGATCCAGGTGTGCACCGCGAAGCCGCCGCGCCAGCCGAACGCGCGCGCCGCGTACACCTGGACGACCGGCTCGCGGACGAGCGCCGGATCGGGCGCGAGCCCGGTCGGTGCGCGCGAGGCGGCGTACCACGGCACTTCGGCCGGCGGGTGCATCGCCATGCTCACCGCGAGCGGCGCGAAGAACAGGACGGCGACGGCGAAGAGCACGAGACGCTTGAATCGCATCGGAGGGAAGTGTGGGCGCACGCAGGCGGACCAGCGCTGCGGAGCATACTGCAAGCCGGCCCGCGACAGAAAGGGTCCGCGGGTCGGCGGCGGTCACGGCCCCGCGGGCGAGCCCGCCGCGGCGGGCGTCGCGCGGCGCTCGACGGACGCGCCGGCAGACAACCGCTCGCGGAGCTCCTGCAGCTCGGCGCGCAGGACGGCGATCTCCCGCACGAGCGCCCGGGCCGCCTCGGCGCGGCCGGCATTCTCCTCTTCCGCCTCGCTCGCATGCTCGGCCTGCATCGCGTTCACCACCACTGCGATGAAGAGATTCAGCATCGTGAAGGTCGAGACCAGGATGTACGCCACGAAGAAGATCCAGGCGTACGGATAGACCTCCATCACCGGGCGCACGATGCCCATCGACCAGCTCTCGAGCGTCATGATCTGGAACAGGGTGTACGCGCTCTCGCCGAGCGAGCCGAACCACTGCGGAAAGCGCTCGCCGAAGAGCTTGGTCGCGATCACCGACGCGACATAGAGGATCACGCCGATGATCCCGATCACGGAGCCGAGCCCGGGGATCGCCGCGAGCAGCCCGCCCGCCACGCGTCGCATGCTCGGCACCAGCGAGATCAGCCGCATCACGCGCAGCACCCGCAGCGCCCGCAGCGCCGCGAACGGTCCGGCGGCGGGCGCGAGCGCGATCGCGACCACGGCGAAGTCGAAGACGCTCCACGGATCGCGGAAGAACCGGCGGCCGTGCACGGCGATCCGCAGCGCGATCTCGACGACGAAGACCGCGAGGATCGCCCGGTCGGCGAGCGCGAGCCAGCCGCCCCAGCGCGCCATCGCGGCCGGCACGGTCTCCAGGCCGAGGATCGCGGCGTTGACGAGGATCAGCCCGAGCAGCGTGCGTTGCACGCGCGGCGACTCGATCCACGCCGCCAGCTGCGCCCGGCCGCGCGCAGCCGTTGCGCAGGATGTGGCAATCATCGCGCGGCCTCGGCCGCACGGTGCGGCCACAGCAGGCTCGCGCCGATGCTCGCGGCGAGCACCGCGGCCACGACTCCGAGCGCGACGAACACCGGGATCTTGAAGAAGTCGACGACGAGCATCTTCGTGCCGACGAACATCAGCACGACCGCGAGCCCGTAGGAGAGCAGGTGGAAGCGCGCGGCCATGTCGGCGAGCAGGAAGTAGAGCGCCCGCAGCCCGAGGATCGCGAAGATGTTCGAGGTCATGACGATGAACGGATCGGCCGTGATCGCGAAGATCGCCGGAATGCTGTCGACCGCGAACACGACGTCGGTGACGCCGATCATCACCAGCACCAGGAAGAGCGGGGTGAAGACGCGCGCGCCGTCGCGGACGATCCACAGGCGCTCGCCGTGCAGCCCGGTCGTGAGCGCGAGGTGCCCGCGCAGCCAGCGCACGATCGGGTTGGCCTCGAGGTCGGGCTGCTTGTCAGCGAAGAGCAGCATCTTAACGCCGGTGGCGAGCAGGAACGCGCCGAACGCGTAGAGGATCCAGTGGAACTGCGCCACCAGCCAGGCGCCGAGGAGGATCATCACGATCCGCAGCACGATCGCGCCGAGCACGCCGAGCATCAGCGCGCGACGCTGCAGCTCGGCAGGGATCGCGAAATAGGTGAACAGCATCAGGAACACGAAGATGTTGTCGACCGAGAGCGACTTCTCGATCAGGTATCCGGTCAGGTATTCGAGCGTCTTCTGGCGCGCGACCGCCGGACCGGCGGTGCCGGCGAGATGCCACCAGAGCCAGCCGGCGAACGCGAGCGCGAGCGCGATCCAGAGCGCCGACCAGGCGAGCGCCTCGCGCGCGCTCACGCGCGTCGCGCCGCGGCCGTTTATCACCGTGAGGTCGATCGCGGTCGCGACGACGACGAACGCGAAGAACCCCGCCCACATCCAGGGCGTGCCGATCGTCTCCATCGGCGCCTCAGAGATCGGTTGTGCGCCGGCGCAGCGGGCGCTTGACGATGCGGCGGGCGGGGTGAACGGCCGCGCGCGCGGTCGGCGCGGCGGGCGAGCTGACGAAGTCGAAGAGGGCGCGCGCGAGCGCTCGGGCGACGAACCATGCGGTCATGGTCGAATCTCCTTGTCGAAGGTTCGGCCCGCCCGGCGGGATGCCGGGGCATGGTCTTGCTCGCGAGCGGGGCTCGCCCGGGCGACCGGGGTGCGGCCCAAGATCGCCTCACCCGTATTGACGGCCGTCCGGCTGGAGAGCTACTCCCCTTTCGGGACCATGCCTGCGACCCGTGCGCGCGGGGAAAGTTCCCGCGCCTGGCTCGCGAGGCCGCCGCGTCGTCGTCCCGAAAGGATTTGCCTTAGGTCAAAGCGGGCGCCCAGGCCCTTCCCGCATTCTCCCGACTCGTGCGAATCCGGAAGCTCTTCGTCGCGCTCGTCTGCGTCGTCCTGCCGCTCCAGGCGGTGGCCGTGACCGGCCTCGCGCCGCGGCTCGCGGCGGACGTCGCGACTGCCATGCACGACCGCGGGGATCACGGCGCGCATCAGCAGCACACCGATCGCACGCCCGACGAGGCGCCGGGCGATTGCGATGCCTGCGGCGATTGCACCCCCTGTCTCTCGCCCGGCGGCCTAGTCGCGCCGACCGACGCCGGACATCCGGTCGCCCCCGATGGCGCCGCGCACTCGCTGGGCACGCACGCCGGCGCCCGCTCCTTCACGCCCGAGGTTCCGAAGCGGCCTCCGCTCGCGCGCTTTCTCTGATCGAGCACGGCGTGCGCGCCTGACGCGCCCGCGCCGCACCGGCCCCGCCGCGGGGCCAGGACGACAGGGGGAAGCAGGATGCGAATTCTGGTTGGAGTTCTGTTTGCGCTTGCCACGCAGGCAGCGCATGCAGTGTCGCTCGCTGAGCTGCTGGAGGCAGCCTGGCAGCGCAGCCCGCACGCGCGGCTGTTCGACGCGCGCGGTGACGTGGCCTACGCGCAGCGCACGGCCGCCGAGAGCCTGCTCGCCGGTCCGCCGTCGCTCGGGCTCGCGAACCGCAACGACCGGTTCACCGAGCGTCGCGGCAAGTGGGAGAACGAGATCGAGCTCTCGGCGCCGGTCTGGCTGCCCGGCCAGCGCGACGCCCGACTCGCGGCGGCGGAGGCCGATCTCGCGCGCAACGACGCCGCGGCGGGCGCCGCGCGGCTCGCGCTCGCGGGCGAGCTCAGGACGCGCGTCTGGGACGCGATCGGCGCGGGTGACGAGCTCGCGCTCGCCCGCGAACGCCTGGAATTCGCGCGCTCCCTCGAGGCGGACGTCGTGCGCCGCGTCGCGGCCGGCGAGGTCGCCCGGCGCGACGCGCTCCTTGCCGGTGCCGAAACGCTCGCCGCGCAGACCGCGGTAGCCGAAACGGAGACGAGGCGGGCGAGGGCGCTCGAGCGCCTGCGGCTCCTCACCGGCGACGAGCGCCTGCCCGACGAAGCGCGCGAGCCGGTGCGCGAGCGCGCGGCCTCCCATCCGCGGCTCGCCGCCGCCGAGCGCGGCGTCGAGCGCGCGCGGGCACACCTGCGGGTCGCGCGCGAGTCGCGGCGCGAGAGCCCCGAGATCGGCGTCCAGTACCGGCGCGACCGCGACGCCTACGGCGAGCCGAGCCGCGACACGTTCGCCTTCGCCGTCAAGATTCCGCTAGCGACCGAGGCGCGCAACCGTCCGCTGATCGCCGCCGCCCAGGCCGAGCTCGCCGAAGCCGACGGCGAGCAGTGGCTCGCGCAGGCAACTCTCGAGAGCGAAGAGCGCGAGGCGCTGCTTGCCCTCGAGGCGGCCGATCGCGTCGCTGCGCTTGCCGAGCGCCGTCTGGCGGCGGTCGCGGAGGCGGCGGCGCTGGTGCGCAAGGCCTTCGACCTCGGCGAGGCGAGCCTCGCCGAGCTGTTGCGCGTCCTCGCGGCGACCCGCGAGGCGCAACTCGATCTCGCGCGCGCGGGTGCCGCGAAAGGCTTCGCGACCGCGCGCGTCAACCAGTCCAGGGGAGTTCTGCCATGAGGCACATCCTATTGCTCGTCACGATCGCGCTGGCGTCGGCCGGCGCATCCGCGCACGAAGGCCACGACCACGCCGCCGAGCCGACGGCGCCGCGCGCCGCGGCAGCGCCGCGCGCCGAAGGCGCGACGCCCGACTTCGAGGTCGTCGCGGTGCTCGAAGGCGAGCGGCTCGTCGTCCATCTCGAGCGCTACGCGACCAACGAACCGGTCGTCGGCGCGCAGGTCGAGGTCGAC
>JAHDYJ010000098.1 GCA_023383795.1 Burkholderiales bacterium
CTGCGCGGGCATCACGTGCTCTACGGCGCCCGCGGCCACCGCCGCGGCCGGCTCGCGCAGTTCTTCCTGGACGACTTTCCGCGGCGCGTGCGCGCCGAGTGGCGGCTGGTCGCGATCGCGGCGGCCGCGTTCTTCGGACCGGTGCTGACGATCGCCGCGGCGCTGCAGCTCCACCCCGATTTCGTCCACTACCTGCTCGCGCCGCGCACGCTCGCGCAGATCGAGGAGATGTACGACCCGGCGAACCCGCGGCTCGGCATGCGCGAGGCCGACACGAACGTGATGATGTTCGCGTTCTACGTCTGGAACAACGTGAAGATCGGCTTCCAGTGCTTCGCGACCGGACTTGCGTTCGGTCTCGGCTCGCTCTTCTACCTGGTGTCGAACGGCGTGCAGATCGGGGCAATCGCGGGACATCTCACGCAGGCGGGGTTCGGCGCGCCGTTCTGGTCGTTCGTCTCCGGCCACAGCGCGCTCGAGCTCGTCGCGATCGTGCTCTCCGGCGCGGCCGGCCTGAAGCTCGGCGCCGCGCTGATCGCGCCGGGCAGGCTGAGCCGGCGCGCGGCGCTCGTCGCCGCCGCGCGCGGGGCCATCCGGCTCGTGTACGGCGCCGCCGCGATGTTCCTCGCCGCCGCGTTCGTCGAGGCGTTCTGGTCGCCGCTCACCGCGTTCCCGCCGGCGTCGAAGTACGCCGTCGGCGCGGTCCTGTGGGCGCTCGTGCTCGGCTACTTCGCGCTCGCGGGCCGCCGCCGTGGAGCTTGAGCGCGTCGCGGTCGATCTGCGCCCGCGCCAGCCGTGGGAGGCGGTCGATCTCGGCTTCGTCATGGCGCGCGAGTGGTCCGGCGCGCTCTACGCGGCGTTCCTCGCGGCGTTCGTGCCGGTCGCGGTCGCGCTGCACGCGGCGCTCCCCGACCGCCTCTGGCTCGCCGCGCTCCTCGCGTGGTGGCTGAAACCGCTCTTCGACCGCTTCGCGCTGCACGTCGTCTCCCGCGCCGTGTTCGGCGAGACTCCGAGCGCGCGCGCAACGCTCGCAGCCTGGCGCGAGATCGTCTCGCCGGGCCTGGTCGCGAGCCTGACGCTGCACCGGTTCAACCTCGCGCGCTCGCTCGTGCTGCCGGTGTGGCAGCTCGAGAAGAGCCGCGGCCGCGCCGCGCGCGAGCGGCGCGCGACGCTCGGCCGCCGCATGCGCAGCCACGCAGTCGGCCTGACGGTGGCCTGCGTCCACTTCGAGGCGGTCGTCATGTTCTCGCTCGGCGCCCTGGTCGCCCTCGTGTACCCGGCGGCCGGCGAGGTGGAGTTCGACCTCGCGCAGTGGTGGCGCGACGGCGCCGCCGCGTGGACCCTTGCCGACAGCGTCGCCTACATGACCGCGATCGCGCTGATCGAGCCGCTCTACGTCGCCGGCGGATTCTCGCTGTACCTCAACCGCCGCGCGATCCTCGAGGGCTGGGACGTCGAGGTGGCGCTGCGGCGCATGGCGGCGCGGCTCGCGTCCGCGCGGCCGGCCGCGGCGCTCGCCGCCGCCGCCCTCGGCGCCGCGCTCGGCGTCGGCGGCGCCGAGGCGCTCGCGCAGCCCGCCGCGGGCAAGTCCGCGCGCGAGGAGATCGTCGAGGTGCTCAAGGCGCCGGAGTTCCAGGAGTACCGCGAGGTCCTGCGCTGGCGCTATCGCGGCGGCGACGAGCGTCCCGAGGAGCCGCCGAGCGGCGCCTCGGGCTTGCTCGATGCCCTCGCCCGCTTCCTCGCGGCGCTCGCGGAGTTCGGCCTGTGGCTCGCGGCGGCGGTGCTCGTCGTGGCCGCGCTCATCGCCGCGCGGCGGGTCCTCCCGCAGCTGCTGGAGGCGCGCGAGGAGCGCTACCGCCCGCCGGAGACGCTGTTCGGGCTCGCGCTCGCGCCGCAGTCGCTGCCGCAGGACCCGGCCGCCGCGGCACGCGACCTGATCGCCGGCGGCAGGCTGCGCGAGGCGCTCTCGCTCCTCTACCGCGCCGCGCTGTCGACGCTCGTGCACCGCGACGGCGTGCGGCTCGCCGAGGGCGACACCGAGGGCGACTGCGCGCGCGCCGCGCGCCGGGCGCTGCCGGACGGCGGCGCGCGCTACTTCGAGCGGCTCGTCGGCACCTGGCAGGGCGCCGCCTACGCGGCGCGGCTGCCCGAGCCCGGCGCCGCGCTCGAGCTCGCGCTCGAGTGGCCGGCGCACTTCGGCGCGTCCGGCGCCGCCGCGCAGGAGCGCGCATGAGCCGCGAGGGCATCTGGACGGCGGTGGTCGTCGCGCTCGTCGGGCTCGGCGCAACGTGGTTCTTCCTGAACTTCGAGCGGGTCGCGGTGCGCGAGCGCGTCGGCATGTCCGGCGAGGCGCGCCGCAACCCCTATCTCGCGCTCGAGCGCCTGTCCGAGCGCATGGGCCAGCCGGCGCGGGAGCTGCGCTCGCTCGCCGAGCTCGGCGACCTGCCGCCGCGCGCCGTGCTGCTGCTGCCGCGCTCGCGCGCCGAGCTCGCGCGGCGCGAGCGCGACCGGCTGCTCGAGTGGGTCGCGCGCGGCGGGGCGATCGTCGTCGAGGCCGAGCCGCTGCGCGTGCCCGACCCGCTCCTCGACGCGCTCGGCGTCCAGCGCATCCGGCCCGGGAAGCTCCCGCCCGGCGAGGTGCGCCTGCTCGCCCCCGCCGCCGGCGCCGGGCCGCTCCGCGTCGCGCTGCCGGTGACGCAGCTCCTGCGCTCGCGGCACGCCGAGCATGCGGCCGGCCTCGACGAGGGCGCGCTCCTGCTGAGGATCCCGTACGAGCGCGGGCAGGCGACGGTGCTGGCGGAGCTCGCGCCGCTCAAGAACGACGCCATCGGCCGGCACGACCACGCCGAGCTCGGGTGGCGGCTCGCGCGCGGCGCCGGCGACGCGGCCGCGCTCCTCATCCTCGACCGGCCGCGGAAGCTGTCGCTGGCGGGCTGGCTGCGCGCGAACGCCGCGCACGCGCTCGCGGCGGCGGCGCTTCTCGTCGCGCTGTGGCTGTGGCGCATCGCCCCGCGGTTCGGACCGATCGCGCCGGACCCGGAGCGCGCGCGCCGCAGCCTGCTCGATCACCTGCGCGCGAGCGGGCGCTTCCTGTGGGCGGCCGGACAGGGCGGCCGCCTCGCCGAGGCGGCGCGCGACGCCGCGCTGCGCCGCCTGCAGCGCGCGCATCCCGATTTCGCGGCGCTCTCGGCGCCGGAGCGGCGGGCGCGGATCGCCGGCGCGTTCGACCTCGCCGAGGCGGAGGCGCGGCGCGTGCTCGAGCCGCAGCCGGCGCGCACGACGGCTCAGGACTTCGTGCGCAGCGTGCGCGTGTACCAGGCGATCCACGAGCGGCTCGCGCGCTGACGCATAATCACGGACCACGAGACGAGCGGCGCGCGCCGCAAGCATTCAGGGAGATCCGATGGCACAGTCGAGCATTCCGCCCGAGAGCCTCGCGCAGGCGGTACGCGCGCTCGCCGCGATGCGCGCCGAGATCGCCAAGGCGGTCGTCGGCCAGACCGACGTCGTGGAGCAGACGCTCGCGGCCCTGCTCGCCGGCGGGCACGTGCTGATCGAGGGCGTGCCCGGGCTCGGCAAGACGCTGCTCGTGCGCGCGCTCGCGCGGACCTTCGACGGGCAGTTCGGCCGCATCCAGTTCACGCCCGACCTGATGCCGGCGGACGTGACCGGCCACACGCTCTACGACCAGGGCGCGCGCCAGTTCACCACGCGGCGCGGGCCGGTGTTCACCAACCTGCTGCTCGCCGACGAGATCAACCGCGCGCCGGCGAAGACGCAGGCCGCGCTGCTCGAAGTCATGCAGGAGGGCCAGGTCACGATCGAGGGCGTCGCGCATCCGCTCGCGCCGCCGTTCATGGTGCTCGCCACGCAGAACCCGATCGAGCAGGAAGGCACCTACGCGCTGCCGGAGGCGCAGCTCGACCGCTTCCTGCTCAAGATCCGCATCGACTACCCGCCGGCGGACGAGGAGGCGCGCATGGTCCGCCAGGTCACCGCCGGGCACGTCGGCGAGCGGCTGAACGTCGACGCGGTCGCGCCGCTGCTCAAGCCCGCCGGCGTGATCACGCTGCAGAACATCACCGCCGCGGTCGCGGTGGACGACAAGGTGCTCGACTACGCGGTGCGCATCGTGCGCGCGACGCGCACCTGGACCGGCGTGGCGATGGGCTGCGGGCCGCGCGGCGGCATCGCGCTCGTGCGGGCGGCGCGCGCGACCGCGCTGATCGCCGGGCGCGACTTCGTGACCCCGGACGACGTCAAGCGCATCGCCGCACCGGCGCTGCGCCACCGCATGCTGCCGGCGCCGGAGCTCGAGATCGAGGGCCACACCAGCGACTCGATCCTGAGGTCGCTGCTGGAGAAGGTCGAAGCGCCGCGGACGTAGGCCAGCACCCGCTTCCGCCCACGCTTCACCACCGCCCAATGGCCCGCCGCTACGCTCCCCTCGTCCCCGCGCCGAGTCTGCTGTGGATCGCCGGCGCGCTCGCCGCCGGCGCGGTCGGCGTGGCGATCGCGCCCGCCTTCGCCGCCTGGTGGACGGTGGCCGCCGCAGCGCTCGGGGTGGTCGCGGCAGCCGACGCGATCGCGGCGCTGCGGCAGCGGCCGCCGGCGGCGCTGCGGCGCGTGCCCGGATCGCTGCCGCTCGGCGTGCGCCACGAGGTCGCGCTGCGCTTCGCGAACGACACGCCGCACGCGATCCGCCTGGCGGCGTACGACCATCACCCGCCGGGCATGGAGGCGCAGGGGCTGCCGCAGCGCGCGGTCGTCCCGGCGCGCGGATGGGCCGAGGTGCGCTACGCGGTCAAGCCGGTCGAGCGCGGCGCGGCGCGGTTCGGACCGGTCGAGGCGCGCATCGCCTCGCCGTTCGGGCTGTGGGCGCGCACGCGCTACGTCGGCGACGCGGCGACGGTGCGCGTGTACCCGAACTTCGCCGCGCTCGCCGGCTTCGCGCTGCTCGCGACCGACAACCGCCTCTCGCAGATCGGCGTGCTGCAGCGGCGCCGGCGCGGCGAGGGACTCGAATTCCACCAGCTGCGCGAGTACCGCGAGGGCGACGTGCAGCGCCAGATCGACTGGAAGGCGACCGCGCGCACCGCGAAGCTGATCTCGCGCGAGTACCAGGAGGAGCGCGACCAGCAGGTGCTGCTCGTGATCGACTGCGGCCGGCGCATGGCCGCCAAGGACGGCGAGCTCGCGCACTTCGACCACGTGCTGAACGCGGCGCTCCTGCTCGCCTACGTTTCGCTGCGCCAGGGCGACGCCGTCGGCCTGATGACGATGAGCGGCGAGCGGCGGTTCCTGGCGCCGCGCAAGTCGCGCGCGACCGTGAACCTGATCCTGAACCGGGTGTTCGACCTCGCGCCATCGCTCGAGACGCCCGACTTCCACGCCGCGGCGGTCGAGATCATGCGGCGCTTCCGCAAGCGCACGCTGGTGGTGTTCCTGTCCAACCTGCGCGACGAGGACGACGACACGCTCGCGCCGGCGCTCCGGCTGCTGCAGTCGCGCCACCTCGTGCTGTTCGCCTCGCTGCGCGAGGGGATCCTGTCGCGCGCGCTGGCCGCGCGCGTCGATACCTTCGAGCGCGCGCTGACCCACGCGGCCGCCGCCGACTACCTGCGCGCGCGGGAGCGCGCCTTTCGCGCGATGGAGGGCGCCGGCACCGTGTGCCTCGACGTCGAGCCGGCCGGGCTGCCGATCGCGCTCGTCAACCGCTACCTGGACGTGAAGCGGGCCGGCCGGCTCTGACGGAGTGACGGGTGAGGAGTAAGGAGTAGACTGCGCGGATCGCCAGCGCGAGGAGGAGACATGGCCGGCCACTATCCCTTCGTGCACGTCGACGACGTGCCGCCGCTCGACATGGACCCGAGGCAGGGCTGGAGCATCTCGGACTTCCGCGTCATCATGGACGGGCGCAACGGGTGCTCCTCCACGATCTTCCGCGGGCTCTTCATGCCCGGGGCGATCCACAAGAAGCACCGCCACGACAACTGCGACGAGATGTACTACGTCGTGCGCGGCCACGGGCTCGCCGGCGCGGGCCCCGACCGGGTCGAGCTCTTCGCCGGCCACTACCACTACGTCCCGCGCGGCGTCGAGCACTGGCTCATCAACCTGAGCAAGACCGAGCCGATCGAGGTGTACGGAATCTACGACCGGGCGCCCAGCGTGGAGGCGACCGGCTACGTCTACACCGGCGACGTGACCGAGGCCGACATCAGGTCTCCGCGCACGCCGAGCAGGGAGCGCAGGCACTACGTGGTCCACGACGACCTCGTGCCGATCTACAAGACCTCGCGCGAGAAGGGCTGGACGCAGGACTACTTCAACCAGCCGATCAGCCGGATCCACGGCGCGACCACCACCTGGATGCAGGGCTACTTCGGCCCGGGCACCGTGCACCAGAAGCACGCGCACGAGAACTGCGAGGAGGTCTGCTACATCCTGAAGGGACACGGGCTCGCCGGCGTCGGCAAGCACCGCGTCGAGCTTCATGCGGGCCACTTCCACTACATTCGGCCGGGCGAGGAGCACTGGCTCGTGAACCTGAGCAAGACCGACGTGCTCGTCGCGCCGGGCTGGTACATCGGCGCGGGCGACCTCGACGAGACCGGCTACCGCCACTTCGGGCCGGTGACGGCCGAGGACCTCGGGGAGCGGACCGGGTAGCCGCATGCCGCGCCGCAGCGCGCGGACCGCCCGGCGCATCGCCGAAAGTTTGATCTAGCCCAAAAGGCCGCTCGGGCCGCCCGTGCTAGAAGTGCCACAGCGGGCGGCACGGCGCTCTTGCAGGTCGCCCGCGGCGAGCGGGGGAGACGGCACCGAATGAGGGCGTTCAAGCTGGTCTCGGCGACGGACTCGGCGCAGGCCGTGGCGCTGCTCGCCGAGCACGGTCCCGGCGTCAAGGTGCTCGCGGGCGGCACCGATCTCCTCGTCGATCTGAAGGCCGCGCCGGAAGCGCCGGCGGTGGTGCTCGACATCTCGCGCGCCGCCGACATGAAAGGCATCGCGGCGACCGACGCGGGGTTGCGCATCGGCGCGCTCGTCACGCACGGCGAGCTCACGCGCTCGCCGCTCGTGCGCGAGCTGGCGCCGGTACTCGCCGAGGCCGCGCGCACGATCGGCGCGGTGCAGACGCGCAACCTCGGCACCCTGGGCGGCAATCTCGTGTCCGGCGTCCCGTCGATGGACAGCGGGCCGGCGCTCATTGCGCTCGAAGCCCGCGTGACCGTCGCCGGGCCGCGCGGCACGCGCACGCTCGGGCTCGCCGAGTTCTTCGTCGGGCCGCGCAGGACGGCGCTCGCGCCCGACGAGCTGCTGGTCGACGTCGTCGTGCCGGCCGCGAGCCTCGGCAAGCCGGCGGGCTTTCTCAAGTCCGGGCTGCGCAAGGGGCAGGCGCTCGCGCTGGTGAACGTCGCCGCGGCGCTCTGGATCGATCCCGACCGGGGCGCGTTCCGCGCGCCGCGCATCGCGCTCGGCGCAGTCGCGCCGACGGTGATCCGCGCGCCGCGCGCCGAGGCGTACCTGGAGGGCCGCGCGGTCACGGCCGAGGCGATGGCCGAGGCCGGGCGCATCGCCGCGACCGAGGCGCGGCCGATCGGCGATTTCCGCGCCTCCGCCGACTACCGGCGCGAGCTCGTCGCGGTGCTCACGCGGCGCGCCCTCGCCGCCGCGTGCGACCGTGCGGAAGGAGCGCAATGACCCCGCTGCGGATCACCGTCAACGGGCGGGAGCACGTGCTGCCGGCGCCGCCGGAGACGACGCTGCTCGCGCTCCTGCGCGAGCACCTCGGCCTCACCGGCGCCAAGCTCGGCTGCGACGTCGGCGACTGCGGCGCGTGCACGGTGCTCGTCGACGGCCTGGCGGTGAACGCCTGCCTCATGCTGGCCGCGCAGGCCGACGGACGCAGCGTGCTGACGATCGAGGGGCTCGCGACGCCCGACGCGCTGCACCCGATCCAGCAGGCGTTCGAGCGGCACGCCGCGCTGCAGTGCGGATTCTGCGGACCGGGCGTGATCCTCTCGGCGAAGGCGCTGCTCGACGCCAACCCGGCGCCGACGGCCGCCGAGATCCGCGAGGCACTCGCCGGCAACCTCTGCCGCTGCACCGGCTACGCGAAGATGATCACGGCGGTCCACGCCGCCGCGCAGGCGCTGCACGGTGCAACCGACGAAAGGTCGCCTCGCGCCACCCCCGTCCCACGCCTGCCCCTTCCAGGGGGAGGGACCGGAGGACCGCGATGAGCGACCGGCGTCCGGTCACCGAGCAGGAAGCGCTGCGCGAGTCGCTGCGCGGGCTCGAGACCGCGCGCCTGCCCGCGACGGTCCCCCCGGCGCAGTTCCCGATCGAGACGCTCGTCCCCGAGGTGCGCCAGCAGACCCCCGCCGTCGGGCAGCGCGCGACCCGGCCCGACGCGCGGCTCCACGGGCTCGGCCAGACGAAGTACATCGACGATCTCGCGCTGCCCGGAATGCTGCACGCGAGAATCAAGCGCGCCGGGATCGCCGCGGCGCGCATCGCGCGCATCGACACGCGCGCGGCCGAGGCGATGCCGGGCGTGATGGCGGTGCTCACCGGCCGCGAGATTCCGGCGAACTCGTTCGGCCCGTCGCTCCAGGACCAGCCGGTGCTCGCCGACGAGCGCGTCCGCCACGCCGGCGACGGCGTGGCGGCGGTCGCGGCGGTGACCGAGGAGATCGCGGCCCAAGCCGTCGAGCGGATCGTCGTCGAGTACGAACCGCTGCCCGCGGTCTTCGACCCGTTCGAGGCGATGCGCGAGGATGCGCCACGCGTGCACCCGCCGGCGGGCAACGTCTACGCGCACAAGATCATCCGCAAGGGCGACGTCGAGCGCGCGCTCGCCGAGGCGGACCGCGTGTTCGAGGGCCGCTGGACGACGCAGATGGTCGAGCACGTGCCGATCGAGCCGCACGCCGCGATTGCCGCCTGGGACGCGAACGGCCGCCTCACGGTGTACTCGACGCTCGGGCGCATCACGCTTGGCCGCGCCGACATCGCGCGTACGCTCGCGCTGCCGGTCAACCGCGTACAGGTGGTCGGCACGATTGTCGGCGGCAACTTCGGCGGCAAGAACGAGATCAGCCAGGAGCCGGTGCTCGCGCTGCTCGCGAAGAAGGCGGGCCGCCCGGTGAAGGGCGTGTTCACGCGCGGCGAGGAGTTCTACGCCTCGACCACGCGCCATCCCTTCTTCATGGACTACTCGACCGGAGTCGGCCGCGACGGGCGCATCCGCGCGCGCAAGGTGCGCCTGGTGCTCGACGGCGGCGCCTACTGCTCGTGGAGCGAGACGACGCTCGGCAAGGCGTGCATCCTCGCCACCGGACCGTACAAGATCGAGCACGTGCAGGTGGAGGCGTTCGCGGTCTACACCAACAAGACCGTCGCCGGCGCGATGCGCGGCTTCGGTGCCCCGCAGGTCTGCTTCGCCTACGAGTCGCAGATGGACGAGATCGCCGCGGCGCTCGCGATCGACCCGCTCGAGATCCGCCTCGCGAACGCCTTCGACGAGGGCGCCGCCAGCCCGACCGGGCAGACCCTCGAGAGCGTCGTCGTCAAGGCCTCGCTCGAGCAGGCCGCGGCGCGCTTCGGCTGGCGGGAGCCGCGGTCGTGAGGCGGCGCGGGCGCGGCATCGCGTGCATGTGGTACCCGATCGGGTTCACCGTGTCGGCGAACCCGAGCGCGGCCACGGTGAAGGTGAACGAGGACGGCACCGCGACGCTGCTCACCGGCACGGTCGAGACCGGGCAGGGCTCGCTCACGGTGCTCGGCCAGATCGCCGCCGAGGCGCTCGGCATCGCGACCGAGGACGTGCACGTCGTCTCGGCCGACACCGACGCGACGCCGATGGACACCGGCGCGATCGCGAGCCGCACGACCTACGTGACCGGCAACGCGGTCAAGCTCGCCGGCGAGAGAGCGCGCGCGATCCTGTTCGAGGCCGCCGCACCCATGCTCGGCGTGAAGCCCGAGCAGCTCGAGGCGCGCGACCGCAAGATCCAGGTGCGGGGCTTTCCCCAGCGCTCGGTCCCGATCGGCGAGGCGGCGCGCCACGCGCTGGTGGGAAAGGGCGAGCCGCCGATCGGCACCGCCTCGTTCAACCCGCCGACCGTCGCCATGGATCCGGAGACCGGCCAGGGCAAGCCGTTCGCGACCTACGTCTACGCGACGCAGATCGCCGAGGTCGAGGTCGACGACGAGACCGGCGAGGTGGAGGTGCTGCGGATCGTCGCCGCGCACGACTGCGGCACGCCGATCAACCCGATGCTGGTCGAGGGACAGGTCGAGGGCGGCATCGCGATGGGCCTCGGCTTCGCGCTGCAGGAGGAGATCCTGTTCGACGCCGCCGGCCGGCAGATCAACCCGAACCTCACGAACTACATCATGCCGACCAGTCTCGACATGCCCGAGATCGAGGTCGACATCGTGCCGAGTTACGACCCGACCGGCCCGTTCGGCGCCAAGGGCGTCGGCGAGCCGACCTCGGTGCCGACCGCCGCGGCGATCGCCAACGCGATCTACGACGCGGTCGGCGTGCGCATGACCGCGCTGCCGATGACCGCCGAGCGCGTGCTCGCTGCGATCAAGGCGAAGCGCGCCGCGGACGCGCCGCGCCTCGCCGCGGATTGAGGCGGCGGAGCGCCGCGCGCCCCGCGGCCCGGCGGCGCCGCTACTTCGCCGCGAAGCAGTAGAACAGGCCGTCGCCGCCGGTGCTGCGCAGGCCGGCCTGCGTGCAGCCGCGCGTCGGGTGCGCCGAGTTCCAGGACGTCGCCCACGCGTGGTCGATCGGGCCGGCGCGGTCGTGGTGGCCGGTCATCGCCGAGCCGTCGGCCCCGCTCTTCGTCCAGTTGCCGCAGGTCATGTCGGGGAACGGCCCGCCCGCAAAGGCCGTCCCGTCGGTCCGCGAGCCGGTGAGGATGTCGTGCTTGTTCGGCTTCTCGGTGCGGCCGTTCACCATCCGGCCCCGCTCGTCGAGCGCCGTTTCCTTGGTCACGTTGTTGGCCGGCGAGTGCAGCTCGTCGACGTTGCGCGCGATCAGGACGCCCTTGGCGTTGTGCCACGGGCCCTGGCCGATGCGGTCGCGCGCGTGCACGACCTTGGGGTCGTTGAGGGCCGCGCCCTGCGTGCTCAGGTAGGCCCGCCACGTGCGGTCCCCGGCGCCCGCGGCCGCCGCGAGCGACTGGCAGTGCTTGTCCGCGCCCGCGAGCCCCCCGAGGTCGCCGCCGTTGCCGGGCCCGGCGCTGGTGACGAAGAACGTCATCGCGCCGCCGCCCGTCTGCGGCCCGCCCGCGCAGCCGGCGAGCGCCAGCGCTCCGGCCGCGCTCAGCGACCTCCACCGCTTGATCCCGTCCATCAGGCCTCCTCCTCGTTCAGATGCAGAAATCCCGGGCGACGCGCCCGTCCGGCGCGCCACCCCCGGGGCAACACGGAGGGGCGCCCGTTTATTCCATCGGGCCACTCGTTCCCGCGCGACCGCTGCCGGCGCCGGCCGGAACGGCTATTTCCTGCGCTCGGCCTCGTGCTTCTGGCGCGCCTTCTGGTAGTAGGCCCAGACCTGGCGCACGTACTTGTGGCCGTCGGCCTCCTGCTTCTTGAACATCTGCTCGTTGGCGGCGTTGCCCGCCTCCTGGATGAACCTGGCGTCCTCCGGCGTGGGGTTGAGGAACTTGACGCCGTGCTTCGTCGCCCACTCCTTGCGGATCGCGCTCTCGTCGTCCATCAGCGTCTGCGCGTAGCGGATGCCGTACTCGCGGCGCAGGTCGAGGAACATCTTCTGCGTGCCCTGCGGCAGGGCGCTGAACTTCTTGTGGCTCATGTAGAACCCCGAGGCGAGCGCGCCGCCGTTGCCGTTCACTCCCGCCGGCGCGTTGCTGTACACCGCCTTCACCACCTCGTAGTGCTTGAACGCGTTGGCGAGCACGATCGCCATGTCGCCGAGCGCGTCGACGGTGCCGCGGTTCATGGCCTCGTACATGTCGGCGAAGGACATGAAGATCGGATTCGCGCCGATGTTGGTGTAGAACTGCGTGCGCACGCCGCCGTAGGTGCGCAGCGACTTGCCCTTCAGGTCCTTGATCGAGGCGAGCGGCGCCTTGGTCCCGATCGGCGCGTGGCCGCTGATGTGCGGCATGAGCAGGACGATGTCGGCGCGGCGCAGCTCGTTCCTCAGGTTCGGCTCGTTCTCCAGCGTGTCGATCGCGGCGAGCACCGCGGCGACGTAGTCGTCGCCGAAGTTGAAGAGGTTGTCGAGCATCAGGTAGCCCGGAAACTCGCTCGGGAAGTAGGTGCTGCTCACCCAGGCGAGGTCGGCCACCCCCGACTGGATCGCCGGCAGGGCATCCTTCCACTTGGCGAGCGACTCGAGCCAGAAGACCTGCACCTTCAGCTTGCCGCCGGTGCGCTTCTCCACCTCGCCCGCCCACCACTTGTGCTGTCTGCCGAACCACGAGCCCTCCGGCACGACGTTCGCCATCTTGAGCGTCTGGGCCTTGAGCTCCTGCGCCATGGCCGGGGTCGCGAGCGCGAGCGCCAGGGCGCCGATCGCCAACTGCTTGCGCATACGATGCATGGTTTCCTCCTATGGAAGCTATCTCAGGATCACGGCAGTGCTTCTTCCCGAACTGCGGTCGTACGAACGAGGGGCAGCTTGCCCCTCGTTTATCCCTGAACGGACAAGGGGAGAGCCCCTTGCATATCCCCTCCGGCGCGTGTGCATTCGAAACCCGGGACCAGACAGTTACTGGCCGGTGACAACGGTGTCGCGGCCTCCCTCGCGTTTCAGTCCGGCGTACGACGCGCGGCCGCGCGCGAGCGCCGTCTGCTTCACGGCGTTCAGGACGAGCTGGATCGCCAGCAGCGTCAAGCCGATGGCGAACAGCGTCTTGAACGGCCACAGCGGGAAGCGGTAGACGCCCAGCCGGAACTCGAGCAGCGCGACCGAGCGCGCCGCCTCGCCCCAGGCGCCGGCCGCGAGGAAGCCGAAGACGAGCGCCGCGAGCACGTTCCCCAGGGCGTCGAGCAGGTGCCGCGCCGCGGGCGGCAGGCGCCCGGTCGCGAGCGTGACGCGGACGTGCCCCTCCTCGAGGGCGACCAGCGCCACGCCGAAGTACACCGAGATCACGAGCAGGCTCTCGACCGACTCGATGGTGGTGGGGAACGGGATGAACAGCTTGCGGCCGACGGCGTTCAGGAACTCGATCACCGTCATCGCGAGCAGCGGCACGAACACGAGGTACACCGCGATGCGGCGGTAGTTGCGCTCGTAGGCGACGATCAGCCTTTCCATGTCCACCGTCCCCTACCGCCCCGCCATGATGCTCGGCAGCCACAGCGAGATCTCCGGGAACACCGCGAGCACGGCCGCGATCGCGAGCATCAGCGCGACGAACGGCAGGGCGCCGGCGAAGATCTCGTTCAGGCCGACCTCGTCGCCGAGCGCCGCCTTCATCACGTAGCAGTTGAGGCCGAGCGGCGGCGTGACGGCGCCGATCACGATCATCATGCTGATGAAGATGCCGAACCACACCAGGCTCGCGCCGTGCGCGGTGACGAGCGGCGCGACGAGCGGCATCGTGAGGATCATCATCGAGATGGCGTCGAGGAAGAAGCCGAGGAACAGATAGAGCAGCATCAGCCCGATGATCAGCGCCCAGAACGGCAGGCCCAGCCCGATCACCGCGCCGGTGAGCTTGGCGATCACGCCGGTCACCGAGAGGAACTTGGCGAAGATCGCCGCGGTGCCGAGCAGCAGGAAGATCATCGCGCTCGCCTTGGCACTGTCGATCGTCGCGCCCTTCACCTTGGCCCACGAGCAGCGCCGGCGGTAGACGAGCAGCGCGAGCGCGCCCACCACGCCGACCGCGGCCGCCTCGTCGGGGGTCGCCCATCCGGCGTAGATCGCGCCGAGCACGAGGACGAAGAGCGCCCCCACGGCCCACAGGTTCCTCACGGCGGCGAGCTTCGCCCGCCACGACGTGTCCACGCCCTCGACGGACGGCGCCAGCCCCCGCTTCCACCAGCACGCGGCCACGATCGCGACGGCGAACACGCAGGCGTACAGGATGCCCGGCAGGATGCCGGCGATCAGCAGCTTGCCGATCGAGGTCTCGGTCATCACGCCGTAGATCACGAGGATGATGCTCGGCGGGATGAGCACGTCGAGCCCGCCGCCGGCGGCCACCACGCCGAGCGAGAGCCGGCGGTCGTAGCCGCCGCGGATCATCTCCGGCACCGAGATCTTCGAGAACACCGCGCAGGTGGCGAGGCTCGAGCCCGAGCAGGCGCCGAAGATGGCGCAGCCGTAGACCGTGCCCACCGCGAGGCCGCCCGGCACGCGCCCGAACCAGGCCTTGGCCGCCTCGTAGGAGTCGCGCGCGAGATCGGCGTGGAACGCGATGTAGCCCATGAGGAGGAAGAGCGGCAGCGCCGCCAGCGTGAAGCTCGAGGTGTGCGAGTAGACCTCGAGCGGGATGAAGCGCAGGATCGCGGCGGCGTCGTAGACGAAGTAGAGGCCCGTCATGCCGACGATGGCCATGGCGTAGGCGATCGGCACCCGCAGCACGATGAGGGTCACGAATGCGGCGCATCCGAGATAGCCGATCGTGAGCGGCTCCATCCGCGCGGCGAGCCTACCTGTGCGCGCCGGTCACCGGCGCAGGAGGGGCCCGGTCAGCCGGACGGCGCCCGCGGCCCGCGACGGTCTGCGCATCGGCGTTCCCGCGCTGTCGCTCTCCGGGCTCGCGGCGCGAGCCCGGTCCTATCTCGCGGGCGGGATGACCGGCAGCATGACCCACGCGTCGTGCCTGCCGCCGGTGTGCAGCGTCACCTCGCCGTCGAACACCGCCGGCGGCCGGTCGCGCGCGTCGTTGTGCAGGAACGGGCCGACGCCGGTGAACTCGTTCTTCATGTTCGAGAGCTTGCCGCCCGAGCCGCCCGGGTAGACGTAGTCCCTGCCGCGCACGGTGAGCGCGATGCGGTAGCCCGCCGGGATGACGATGCAGGTCGGCCAGATCTCGACGTCGAGCTCGTAGATCTCGCCCGGCTTGAGCGGCTGCCTCTCGTCGTGCGTGTGGTACGGCCGGTACGGGAGCGAGCGGTTCGCGTCAAGCTTGCGGTGCGAGGCGCGCAGCCAGCCCTGCGCGATCGGCGTGTGCGGGTCGAGCGCGCCCTGGAACACGACCTCCCTCATGTTCTGGTCGAACACCCGCACGATCAGGAAGAGGTCGGCGTCCGCGGTCGACGACGAGACGAAGAGCTTCGCCGCGATCGGGCCGGTGATCTCGGTCTCGCGCTCAAGCGGCGGCAGCAGGAACGTGACGCCGTCGCCCAGGCCCCGGTAGGCGAGCTTCGCGGACGCGCCGACCGGCTCGCGCGAGAGCGACTGGTCGCGCGCGTCGAGATGGAGCTTCGTCCACTGCGTGCGCGCGAGCGGCCACTCGTTCTCGGCGCGCGGCTCGAAGCGCTCGCCGGGGTGGCGGATCTGCAGGTACACCTTCGGCTGCTTGTCCCAGCCGGTCTGCTCGCCCTTCAGGAAGTGGCCGAAGAACTTCTTCTGCAGCCGGACGCCGTAATCGGTGTAGAAGTGGGTCCAGTGCTCGATGCCGTGCATCTCGAGCCACTTCTGCGTGGCGGCGGCGTTGACGAAGCCCTCGATGTTGCCGCGCGGGTGCAGGCCCTGCCCGCCCCAGTTGCCGGCCGAGAAGAGCGGCGTCTTCACCTTCGACCAGTCGGGCATGCGGCACTTCCAGAACTCGTCGTCGAGGTCGTGCGCGAGCGCCTCGGCGCCGAAGTCGAAGCGGTTCGCGCCGAGCTCCTCGTCGGTGAGCGTCGGCGGGCCGCACACCCAGTCGCCGGTGATCGGGCTGCGGAAGCCGCGCGTGCCGAGGCCGTGCTGCACCGACTTCACCTGCATGTCGTACCAGTTGGCGATGAACGTGTTGAGGATGCCGCCGTGGTGGCCGAGGTCGCGGTAGAAGTCGGCCGCACCCTCCCAGATGCACATCGCCGCGAGATGCTTCGGCGCGAGGCACGCGACCTGCCACTGGTTCATGGCGTAGTAGGAGATGCCGTTCAGCCCCACTTTCCCGTTCGACCACGGCTGCACGCCGGCCCAGTCGATGCAGATCGCGAAGTCCTGCGCCTCGCGCGGGCTCCACAGCTCGATGTAGCCCGGCGAGCGCCCGCAGCCGCGCGAGTCGACGCGCACGCAGGCGTAGCCGTCGGGCACCCACTTCTCGGGGTCGACGACCTCCCACGCCTGGTACTTGTTGGTGGAGCCGGCCGGCACGTCCGGATGCTGCTCCGCCATGCGGTCCCAGCAGGTCTTGTAGAGCTGCTCGAAGTGCAGCCACTTCGCGTACGGCCCGTAGGTCATGATCGCCGGATACCTGCCGGCGGCGATCGGGCGGTATACGTCCGCGCGGAGCACGATGCCGTCGTCCATCCGGATCGGCACGTCCCAGTCGATCGCCATGCCGTCGCGGATCTCGGTGACGTAGGCCGCGTCGGGCCGCGATTTCGCCTCGCTCATGGAGTCCTCCTCTCCGGTGGCGCGGGTGCAAAGCGGAAGGCAGCCATTCTGCGACTTGCCGACGCTTCGCGCAACGTCGCGGGTGCGCAGCCCGGCGGGCGAGAGGTTGCCCGCCGGCGGGTTTGTGCATTGCACTCTCCCCCGTCGGCCGACGGGTCGGAATGCACTGCAGCAAGGCCGCGCTGCGCGGCGCTCGATAAGTGATCTATCGATCAGCTAAGATGCGCCGGCCGCGATCGCGGCCCGAAGACCCACAGGGAGACCGTCCGCATGCTGTTCACCTGTCCCGGCGCCGCCGCCCGCGGCGGCAACCGGGCGGCCGCGCCGCGCGGCCGCCGC
>JAHDYJ010000225.1 GCA_023383795.1 Burkholderiales bacterium
GAGCGTCGCGTTCGCAATGCGAAGGTCGGGAGTTCGATCCTCCTCGTCTCCACCAACACACCGGCAGGCCCGACGCCCGCATTGACGCGGGCGCCGGGCCTGCGCCGTTTCGACGGCGGGCTTGCGTCCGGCGGCGCGCGGCCCGGGCGGCGGTCTTGGCGCGACCCGCCGTCATAGCGCACGCGCCAGACCCCGGCGTGGCGCTCGCGCCGACCCCTGCGGCAAGCCCCGCGGTGCCATCGATCCTCCGGCCGGGGGGCGTCCTGCGACCGGCTGATCGCAGGTCACTGGTGTGCTGAGGTGCGCGCGACCCGGTGCGCGCCGATCATGAAGACGCTTCTCTTCTGCACCGTTTACCTGGCCAATCCGGCCACGTGGCGGAGCCGGTGCACCGGCGCTGGCTCGCGTTGCACGCTGCCGACGACGCCGCTGCGCTTCAGTGCCCGCTATTAGCTAGCGCCGGCGCAGGTAGGCGAACCAGTACACGCCGCCGACCAGCAGCCCGCCGCCGACGATGTTGCCCAGCGTGACCGGCGCCAGGTTGCCGACCGCGCCGGCGACCGTGAGATCGGCGAAGTCCTCCGGCGCCGCGGCGATCGAATCCCAGAACGCCGCCGGGGCGAACGCCTTGATCAGCAGCCCGACGGGCAGGAAGTACATGTTCGCGATCGAGTGCTCGAAGCCGGCCGCCACGAACGCGGTGATCGGCGGCACGATCGCAAGGATCTTGTCGGTCACGCTGCGGGCGCCGTAGCTCAGCCAGACCGCCAGGCAGACGAGGACGTTGCACAGCACCCCGAGCAGCAGCGCGTCGAGGAACGGCAGCGCGGTCTTGCCGGCGGCGATCTCGAGCGCGGCCTTGCCGACCGCGCCGCCGCCGGACGCGTGGTGTCCGGACAGGAATACGAGGGTCGCGGTGCCCACCGCGCCGGCGAGATTGCCGACGTACACGAGCGTCCACGCGCGCGCGATCTCGCGCACGGTGATCAGCCGCCCGGCCCAGGCCATCACCATCAGATTGTTGCCGGTGAAGAGCTCGGCGCCGCCGACGACGACGAGGATCAGTCCGAGCGAGAAGACCAGCCCCGCAAGCAGCCGCGCAGCGCCGTACGGCCAGGCGTCGGCGGTTCCGGCTACCGTGACGGTGGAGAGAAGCGAGCCGAAGCCGATGAACGCCCCGGCCAGGACCGCGAGGGTGAGCAGGGTGACGGCATCCAGGCGCGCTTTGGCCGCACCGATGCCCTCGGCCTTGCGCGCCATCTCGGCGGGCAGCAACGCGTCGATCGAACGGGGGGGCTCGTGATCGGCTTTGTGATCCATGCGCGCGAGATGCTCTTCCGCCCGCCCGGCGCGCGCCAGTGTAGCTGCTCGCGCCGTATCGAGCAACGGCGACACGGCGATCCCGTTCGACGAAGCTGGCGCACGACCGAGAACCCCGGTCATCCGCGCGCTTGTGCAGCCGGTGCGACGCCGAGGCAGGGTTTCCGGCTGTTTGCTCACGGAGCTCGCGCGACGCGCGAGCTCAGCGCCGCCTGAGGCGCGTCGCCGCGCGGCGCGTGCGCTTGCGCGGCCCGGCCGTGCGCTTCGCCCGGTTGCGCGCGGGCCTTGCAGCGCCGGCGCGCTCCGGCGGCCGTTCGACGGCTGCGGTCGGCGCGAAAGTGCGGCCTTCGGCGAGCAGCGCGGCGAACTCGTCGGCGGGCACCGGGCGGCTGAACAGGAACCCCTGCGCGAAGTCGCAGCCATGCCGGATCAGGAAATCGAGCTGCTCGGCGGTCTCGACGCCTTCGGCGACCACCGCCACGTCGAGCGTGTGCGCGAGCCCGATGGTCGCGTTCACGATCGCGGCGTCGTCGCGGTCGGTCGCGATGTCGCGCACGAACGAGCGGTCGATCTTGAGGTCGTTCACCGGGAAGCGCTTCAGGTAGCCGAGCGACGAGTAGCCGGTGCCGAAGTCGTCGATCGAGATGCCGACCTCCATCCGGGCGAGCTCCTGCAGGATCGCCGCGACCTCGTCGGGGTCCTGCATCACCGTGCCTTCGGTGAGCTCGACTCCGAGACGGGCCGCGGCGAGGCCGCTGTGGGCCA
>JAHDYJ010000099.1 GCA_023383795.1 Burkholderiales bacterium
GCAACGTGATCGGCAACCCGATCCTGCCGGTGATCAAGCTGTGCGCGAACCCGCGGACCGTGCGCACGATGGCCGAGCACATCGACGTCGACGTCTCGGGGCTCCTGCGCCGCGAGATGACGCCGGACCAGGCCGGCGATGCGCTGCTCGAGAGCATGTTCCGCACCGCGAACGGCAGGCTCACCGCCGCGGAAGCGCTGGGCCACCGCGAGTTCGTCCTCACGCGGCTGTACGAGAGCGCCTGACCGCACCGCGTCCGCGATGGCGGCCACGTTGCAGGTGCGGGTCTGGCGCGGGGGCGCCGAGGGCGCGTTCCGCGGCTACGAGGTGCCGCGGCGCGAGAGCCAGACCGTCCTCGACGTCGTCACCTACATCCAGCGGCGGCTCGACCCGGCGCTCGCCTACCGCTTCGCGTGCCGCGTCGGCATGTGCGGCTCGTGCGCGATGACCGTGAACGGCAAGGCGCGCTGGACGTGCCGCACGCACGTGTCCAAGGTCGCCGCCGACGGCGTGCTCGAGATCGCGCCGCTCGCGAACCTGCCGGTGATCCGCGACCTGGTGACCGACATGCGCGAGTTCTTCGACAAGTGGGCGCGCGCGAAGGGCGAGTTCGTGCCGACTGCGACCCGCCGCGATCCGCCGGCGGCGGTGCGCCCCGCGACCGCCGCGCGCCGGGCCGCCGACGCCGCGATCGAGTGCATCGGGTGCGGCGTGTGCTACGCGTCCTGCGACGTGGTCGCCTGGAACCGCGACTACCTCGGCCCGGCGGCGCTCAACCGCGCGTGGACGCTGGTGAACGACGTGCGCGACGGCGCGCTGGCGGCGCGGCTTGCCGCAGTGGCCGGCGACGCCGGCTGCCACGCGTGCCATACGCAGATGGGCTGCGCGGAGCGCTGCCCGAAGCAGCTCGTGCCGACCGCGTCGATCGCCGGGCTGAAGCGTGCGGTCGGGCGGGCGGTGCTGCGCGGCGAGATATGAGCGGGGACGGAATGCGGGGCGATGCGGCGACGCTGCGGGCGGTGCGGGCGCAGACCATGCTGTGGCTCGCGCAGCGCGCGAGCGCAGCGGTGCTGGCGCTCTGCGTGCTCGTGCATCTCGCGACGATGATCTACGCGGTGCGCGGCGGGCTCCCGGCCGCCGAGATCCTCGGGCGCACCCGGGGCAGCGCGGCCTGGGGCGCGTTCTACGCGGTGTTCGTCCTCGCGGCCGCGCTGCACGCCGGGATCGGCCTGCGCGCGATCGCGACGGAGTGGCTCGGCCTGCGCGGGAAGGCCCGTGAGGCGCTCGTCGCGGCCGTCGCGCTCGCGCTCGCGGCGCTCGGCCTGCGCGCGGTGTGGGCGGTGGTCGCATGATCGGCTGGCGCGCGCGCAACCACCCGGCGTACTGGGCCTTCCTGGTGCACCGGCTGTCGGGGATCGCGTTGGCGCTCTTCCTGCCCGCGCACTTCCTCGTGCTCGGCCAGGCGCTGCGGGGCGAGGCCGCGCTCGACGGCGCGCTGCGCTGGACCGAGGTGCCGCTCGTCAAGGCGGCTGAAGTCGCGCTCGTGCTGCTGCTCGCCGCGCATCTCGCCGGGGGGTTGCGCATCCTCGCGCTCGAGCTCCTCGCATGGCGCGGCTGGCAGAAGAGCCTCGCCGCGCTCGCCGCCGGCGCGGCGGTCGCGGTGGGCGTGACTTTCGCGCTCGGGGTGTTCTGAGGGTCCGGTCGTGCCGCATTCGACCTATCTGCCGCATCGCATGGGCCGCGCCGAGGTGAGCCCCGCGGGCGCGTTCGAGGCCGGGAGCTTCCAGGAGTTCGCCCTGACCTACACCGCGGGGTACTTCGGCATCGACGACACCGGGTCGATCAAGATCGTGCACCGCTTCGCGAGCGACATGGGGCGGCCGCAGTTCGCCGACCCGCAGGGCTGGAACTACACCACCGCGGAGGCCTCGAACGGCGCGGTGCTGCAGGTCGAATACGACCAGAAGCGCAACATCCGCCCGTGGGACAAGACGCTCTTCGTCCGCGTGATGCGCGGATTCCTGCGCGAGGGCGACCGCATCGTCGTGCGCTTCGGCGACCGCCGGCAGGGCTCGCCGGGCATCCGCGTGCAGACCTTCTGCGAGCCGACCTTCGAGTTCCGCGTGCTGGTCGACGCGATCGCGACCTACAACTACGTCGAGCTGCCCGAGCAGCCGGCGATCGCGATCGTCGCCGGGCCGCCGGTCGCCTACAAGGCGGTTCTCCCGACGGTGCGCCGCGCCCGCGAGCCGTTCCGGCTCGGCTTCAAGGGCGAGGACAAGTGGGGCAACCCGAGCGACCAGGTCGAAGGGCGATTCCGGCTGCGCGCCAGCGTTCCGGTCGAGGGTCTGCCGGAGACGCTCACGATGCGCCGCGGCGAGCGCGCGACGACGGTCGAGAACCTGCGCGTCGCCAAGCCCGGCGAGGTGCTGCTCGAGGTGCTGGAGGAGACGGGCCGGGTCCTCTGCACCGCCAATCCGCTGCGCATCGTCGAGGCTGCGCCGCTCCTGCCGTTCTGGGCCGACCTGCACGGTCAATCCGAGGAGACGATCGGCACGAACTCGGCGCGCGAGCTGATCGAGTTCGGGCGCGACTGCGCCTTCCTCGACGCGATGAGCCACCAGGGCAACGACTTCCAGATCACGACGGCGTTCTGGCACGAGCTCAACCGGCTCACCGCCGAGTACAACCGGGACGGCCGCTTCATCGTCTTCCCCGGCTACGAGTGGTCCGGCAACACCGGCCTCGGCGGCGACCGCAACGTCATGTTCATGACCGAGGGCCGTCAGATCCACCGCTCCTCGCACGCGCTGGTGGACGATCTCTCCGACGTCGAGACCGACGCGACGAGCGCGGCCGACCTCTTCGAGGCGCTGAAGGGCGAGGACTGCGTGGTCTTCGCCCACATCGGCGGGCGCTACGCCGACATCCGGATGGCGCACGACGTCCGCCTCGAGCGCGCGGTCGAGGTGCACTCGGACTGGGGCACGTTCGAGTGGCTGCTCGAGGACGCGTTCGAGCAGGGCTACCGCGTCGGCATTCTCGCGAACTCCGACGGGCACAAGGGCCGGCACGGGGCGAGCCATCCCGGCGCGTCCCTCTTCGGCGCCTACGGCGGGGTCTCGTGCCTGCTCGCGACCGAGCTCACGCGCAAGGGGTTGTTCGACGCGCTGCGCCGGCGCCATCACTATGCGACCACCGGCTGCCGCATGCTGCTCGATACCGGCGTCGAGTTCGCCACCGACGCCGAGCGCTTCGACGAGGATCCGAACCTCGGCCCGGGCCGCACCGAGCGCGTGCGCCGCGCGATGATGGGCGACATCCTGCGCTCGGCCGAGCGCGAGGTGACCTTCCGCGTCGATGCGGTCGCCTCGGCGCCGATCGAGCGCATCGAGCTGCGCAACCGCCTGCGCAGGCTCGAGACCTGGCGGCCGTACGACGCGGCCGCGCTCGGCCGGCGCATCCGCGTGATCTGGGAAGGCTCCGAGTACCGCGGCCGCGGGCGCCAGACCGTCTGGGACGGCGGCGCCCGGCTCGCCGGCAACGCCTTCGAGCGCATCCGGCCGATCAACATGTGGAACCTCGACAAGCGCATCGAGCAGGCCGGCCCGGGCGAGCTGAAGTGGAGCGCGCTCTCCACCGGCAACTTCGGCGGCTTCGACGCGTGGCTCGCCAATCCGCGCGCGGGCACGCTCGCGATCGACACCGCGCTCGTGAAGACCGCGGTCGCGGTGGCCGACATCGGCCGCGAGGACCTCGTCTTCGATGCCGGCGGCATTGCGCGGCGCATCCGCATCTTCCGCCTGCCGGACGAGAACCCGCACCGGAGCGCGTCGATCGAGCGGCGGGTCGCGCTCGGCGACGCGGGCGACGACGCGCTCTATGTGTGCGTGACCCAGGAGGACGGCCACCTGATCTGGTCGAGCCCGATCTATGTGTTCCGGTAGCCGCCCCTGCGTGCCGGCCCCGGGCCGCGGCCGAAGCGCGGCCGCGGTTGTCAGAATCCGCGATTAGAGGTGCAATGAGGGGTCGCCCGCACCGCGTCGGGCGGCCGAACGCGCAACCAAGGAGGAGGACCAATGAAACCAAGCAAGCTGATCACCCGTCTGGCCGCCGCCTGCCTCGTGCTCGGCCTCGGCGCCGGCGCGGCCCGCGCCGAGGTGTCCGAGGTGCGCATCGCCGAGCAGTTCGGCATCGGCTACCTGCCGCTGCAGATGATGCGCGACAAGGCGCTGCTCGAGAAGCACGCCAAGCGGCTCGGCCTCGGCGAGGTCAAGGTGAGCTGGTCGCGCTTCGCGAGCGGCGCGGCGATGAACGACGCGCTGCTCTCGGGCAACCTCGACTTCGCCTCCGGCGGCGTCGGCCCGCTGCTCACGATCTGGGACAAGACCAAGGGCAACCTCGACGTCAAGGGCGTCGCGGCGATCAACTCGATGCCGCTCTATCTCGTGACCCGCAACCCGAAGGTGAAGAGCATCCGCGACCTGACCGAGCAGGACAAGATCGCGCTGCCGGCGGTGAAGGTCTCGATCCAGGCGCGCACGCTGCAGATGGCCGCCGAGAAGGAGTTCGGGGCGGGCAAGCACGAGATGCTCGACAAGCTCACCGTGTCGATGCGCCACCCGGACGGCGTCGCCGCGATGCTCTCGGGCCAGGGCGAGATCACCGGCCACCTCACCAGCCCGCCGTTCCAGCAGCAGCTGCTGCAGGACCCTAACATGCGCCGGATCCTCAGCTCGTACGACGTGCTCGGCGGCAAGTCGACCTTCAACACGATCTGGGCGACCTCGAAGTTCCGCAGCGAGAACCCGAAGACCTACCAGGCGTTCGTCGCCGCGCTGCGCGAGTCGATGGAGATGATCAACGCCGACAAGTCGGCGGCGAGCGACGTCTTCATCCGGACGACCAAGTCCAAGCTCGACCCGGAGTTCGTGCGCAAGATCGTCCTGGACGACGAGAACGAGTTCACGACGACCCCGCGCAACACGACCAAGTACGCCGAGTTCATGCACCGGGTCGGCGCGCTGAAGAACAAGCCGGCGAGCTGGAAGGACTACTTCTTCCCCGAGATCCACGACCTGCCGGGGAGCTGATGGCGTCGGCCGAGGTGCAGGCGCGCGCCGCGCCGCAGACGGCCGGGTCCGCGGACCGGGCCGTCCGCCCGCTGCTCGAGGTGGACGGCGTCACGCTGCAGTACAAGACGAAGGAGCATCTGGTCACGGCCACCTACCGGGTGAGCTTCGCGGTCTTTCCGGCCGACCGCTTCGTGGTGCTCGGACCCTCGGGCTGCGGGAAGTCGACGCTGCTGAAGGGCGTCGCCGGCTTCCTCGCGCCGGCCGAGGGCGAGATCCGGCTGAACGGCCGCGCGGTCGCCGGGCCGGGCCCGGACCGGATGATGGTGTTCCAGGAGTTCGACCAGCTCCTGCCGTGGAAGACGGTCAAGCAGAACGTGACGTTCCCGATGCGCACCAGCGGCCGCTACGGCGCCGCCGAGGCCGAGGAGCGCGCGCGCGCTGCGATCGCGAAGGTGAACCTGGCCAAGTTCGCCGACGTCTACCCGCACATGCTCTCGGGCGGCATGAAGCAGCGCGTCGCGATCGCGCGCGCGCTGGCGATGGAGCCCGACATCCTGCTGATGGACGAGCCGTTCGCCGCGCTCGACGCGCTCACGCGGCGCAAGATGCAGGAGGAGCTGCTGCGGCTGTGGGACGACGTGCGCTTCACGGTGCTCTTCGTCACCCACTCGATCGAGGAGGCGATCGTGATCGGCAACCGGATCCTGGTGCTCTCGCCGCACCCCGGGCAGGTGCGCGCCGAGCTGAACGCGCACGAGCACGACCACGCGAGCCAGGACGGCGAGGCGTTCGGCGCGCTGCGCCAGCGAATCCACGACATGCTGTTCGCCGAGCGCATCGAGCAGGAGGAGGCGGAGCGAAATGAGTAACGCCACTGCAGCCAAGTCGCCGCCGGTGCGGCCGGAGCTCTTCCGCGAGCCCGGCGACGTCAGCCACATCGGCGCGATCGAGCGGCCGCTCTCGGCATGGGAGCGGATCACCAACGTCACCGCGGTGCGGCGGGTGTTCATCCTCGTGCTGCTCGCGGTGCTCTGGCAGCTCTACTCGACCTACCTCGACAACGCGCTGATGTTCCCGACGTTCGGCGCGACCGCGCAGGCGTTCTGGGACGCCCTGGTGTCGGGCGGGCTGCTGCGCCGGGCGTGGGTGTCGATCGAGGTGCTGCTGATGGGCTACGCTGCCGGCGTCGCGATCGCGGCCGTGCTCACCACGCTAGCCGTGTCCACGCGCTTCGGCAACGATCTGCTGGCGACGCTCACCGCGATGTTCAATCCGCTGCCGGCGATCGCGCTGCTGCCGCTCGCGCTGCTCTGGTTCGGCCTGGGCAGGGCGAGCCTGATCTTCGTGCTGATCCACGCGGTGCTGTGGCCGCTCTCGCTCAACACGCATTCCGGCTTCATGGGCGTGAGCGAGACGCTGCGCATGGCCGGCCGGAACTACGGCCTCAAGGGACTGGGCTACGTGACGCAGATCCTGATCCCGGCCGCGTTCCCGTCGATCCTGGCCGGGCTCAAGATCGCCTGGGCGTTCGCCTGGCGCACGCTGATCGCCGCGGAGCTCGTGTTCGGCGTGAGCTCCGGGTCGGGCGGGCTCGGCTGGTTCATCTTCGAGAACAAGAACGAGCTGCTGATCGACTACGTGTTCGCGGGACTCGGCACGGTGATCATCATCGGGCTGCTGGTCGAGAACGTCGTGTTCCGGACGATCGAGGAACGCACGGTCCGCAAGTGGGGAATGCAGCGGTGAGCGCCGTGGGGGACAGGCCGTGATGCAGGTCGACCTCGCCCAGGTGGAAGAGGCCGCGAAGGAGCTCTACATCCGCGCGCTCAAGCTCCTGCCGGACGACGTCAAGCGGGGGTTCGCGGCGCTGCAGGCGCGCGAGACGCACGCGACGGCGCAGGGCGTCCTCGGCACGATGGTCAGGAACATCGCCGTCGCCGAGGAGACGCGCAACCTCCTTTGCCAGGACACCGGCATCCCGATCTACAACGTCGCGATCGGCGCCGGCGTCGCGGTCGACGGCGCGGCGCTCAAGGCGGCGATCCGGCGCGGCTGCGAGCGCGCCACGCGCGAGCACCCGCTGCGCTCGTCGGTGGTGCATCCGATCACGCGCGTGAACGAGCACACCTCGTGCGGCCGCGAGGTGCCGGTGATCCACTTCGACTTCACCGACGAGCCCGAGCGCCTGGCGATCGAGATGGTGCCCAAGGGCTCGGGCTCGGAGAACAACTCGTGGCTGCGCATGGCGATCCCGGCCGACGGCGTCGACGCGATCAAGACCTTCGTCGTCGACTGCGTGCTGGAGGCCGGCGGCAAGACCTGCCCGCCGACGATCGTCGGCGTGGGCGTGGGCGGCACGGCCGATCTCTGCATGTCGCTCGCCAAGCGGGCGGCGACCCGTCCGCTCGGCTCGCGCTGCGACGACCCGGAGGGCGCCAGGCTCGAGACGGCGCTGACCGCGGCGGTGAACCGGCTCGGCGTCGGGCCGCAGGGCCTCGGCGGCGACGCGACCGCCTTCGCGGTGCACGTCGAGGTCGCGGCGACGCACATCACGATGAATCCGGTCGCGGTCAACATGCAGTGCCACTCGGCGCGCCGCGCGCGCGCGACCTTCACCCCGGCCGGCGTGGAATACGGGTTCTGAGCGATGGCACATCACGAGCTCACGATGCCGGCGACCGAGGCCCAGGTCCGCGCGCTGCGCGTGAACGACACGGTGACGCTGAACGGCACGCTCTACGGCATCCGCGACGCGACGCAGATCCACATGTTCGACCGCGGCCGCCGGACCCGCTTCGACCTGCGCGGGCATGCGGTGATCCACACCGCGCCGAACGTGCGGAAGGTGCCGCCCTCGGCGGAGCATCCGGCCGGCTACGCGCCGCTGTGCGTCGGCACCACGACCTCGGCGCGCATGGAGCGCTTCACGCGCCCGCTGATGACCGGGTACGGCATCCGGCTCGTCATCGGCAAGGGCGGGCTCGGAGGCGAGTCGCTCGCCGCGTTCGGCGAGCTCGGCGGCGCCTACCTCGCGATCATCGGCGGCACCGCGGCGCTCGAGACGACCTGGGTCGAGGCGATCGAGGACGTCGACCTCGACGACCTCAACCCGGAGTCGCTGTGGAAGTTCCGCGTCAAGGGCTTCGGGCCGCTGCTCGTCGCGATGGACGCGCACGGCGCCAGCATCTACTCGACCGTGTCGCAGCACGCGCGCGACGCGCGGGCCGCGGTGCTGGCGAGCCTCGGCGTCGATCGTGGATCGTAGAGCGTGAAGCGCGAACCGCGGGCCGCGTCGCGCGCGGCGGTGCCGCCGTGCGCCGGCTGACGACCGACATCCTGATCCTCGGGTCGGGCGGCGCCGGGCTGTTCGCCGCGCTGCACGCGCACCAGGCCGCGCCGGCGCTCGACATCACCGTGGCGGTCAAGGGGCTCCTCGGCAAGTGCGGCTGCACGCGCATGGTCCAGGGCGGCTACAACGTCGCGCTCGCGCCGGAGGACTCGGTCGAGCGGCACTTCATGGACACGATCGAGGGCGGCGCCTGGCTGCCGCACCAGGAGCTCGCGTGGAGGCTCGTCACGCTCGCGGTCGAGCGCGTGCGCGAGCTCGAGAACGAGCTCGGCTGCTTCTTCGACCGCAACCCCGACGGCACCGTCCACCAGAAGGCGTTCGCGGGCCAGACCTTCGACCGCACGGTGCACAAGGGCGACCTCACCGGCATCGAGATCATCAACCGGCTCGCCGAGCAGGTGTGGGCGCGGCGCATCAACCGCCTCGAGGAGCATCGCGCCGTGGCGCTGGTGCCCGCGCGCGACGGCCGGTCGATCGCCGGCGTGCTCATGATCGACATGCGCGCCGGCGACTTCGTCCTCGTGCAGGCGCGCGCGGTGCTGCTCGCGACCGGCGGCGGGCCGACCATGTACAGGTACCACACGCCCTCGGGCGACAAGAGCTGCGACGGGCTCGCGATGGCGCTCGCCGCCGGCCTCGCGCTGCGCGACATGGAGATGGTGCAGTTCCACCCGACGGGGCTCCTCGCCGGCCCGGACACCCGCATGACCGGAACCGTGCTCGAGGAGGGCCTGCGCGGCGCCGGCGGCCATCTGCTGAACGGCGCGCGCGAGCGGTTCATGGAGCGCTACGACCCGGGCCTCGAGCGCGCGACGCGCGACATCGTGTCGCGCTCGATCTTCCTCGAGATGCGCGCCGGCCGCACGACGCCGAACGGCGGCGTGTACATCAGCATGGCGCACCTGGGCCCCGAGCGCGTGCGGCGGTCGTTCCGCGGCATGGTCGAGCGCTGCGCCGACTGCGGCTTCGATCTGGCCGGCGGGCTGGTGGAGGTCGTGCCGACCGCGCACTACATGATGGGCGGCGTGGAGTTCGCGCCCGACTGCACGACCGCGCTGCCGGGGCTTTTCGTGGCGGGCGAGGACGCGGGCGGCGTGCACGGCGCGAACCGGCTCGGCGGCAACGGCGTGGCGAACTCCACCGTCTACGGCGGCGTCGCGGGCGAGACGATGGCCGCGTGGGTGCGGGAGGCAGGCGGGGCCGCCGAGCCCGACCTCGACGCCGCCGAGGCCGCGGCGGCCGCGTGCCGCCGGCCGTTCGCGCGGCCGGGCGGCGACCTGAACGCGGTTCGCGAGGCGCTCTGGGAGCTGATGTGGCGCGACGTCGGCATCCTCCGCGACGCCGCCGGCCTCGGCCGCGCGGAGGAGGCGCTGCGCGAGATCGAGGCGAGGCTCGACCGGACCGGCGTCGACGGCGCCGACACCCGCTTCAACCTCGCGTGGCACGACTGGCTCAACCTCAGGAGCCTGGTGACGGTGAGCCGCGCGATCACCGCGGCGGCTGCCGCGCGCACGGATTCGCGCGGCGCACACTACCGCGAGGACTTCCCGCAGTCGGGGCCGCTCGACGAATCGGCCTACACGCGGGTGCGCCTGGAAGACGGCCGCTTCCGCGTCGAGAGCGCGCCGGTGGAGTTCAGCCGCGTCCGGCCGGGACGGACGCTGCTGCGTCCCTAGCAAGGCGAGGCCGCAAGCATGCCCGACATCCTGATCACCGAGTTCATGGACGCCGCTGCCGTGGCGTCGCTCGAGCGCCGCTTCGCGGTGCGCTACGACCCGCAGCTCGTCGAGGATCGCGCGCGTCTCCACGGCGCGCTCGCCGGCGTGCCGGCGCTCATCGTGCGCAACCGCACGCAGGTGGACGCGGCGCTCCTCGCCGCGGCGCCGGCGCTGCGCGTGGTGGGGCGGCTCGGCGTGGGGCTCGACAACATCGACACCGCCGGCTGCGCGGCGCGCGGCATCGCGGTCGTGCCGGCCACCGGCGCGAACGCGGACAGCGTGGCGGAGTACGTGCTGCTCGCGGCCGGTCTGCTGCTCCGCCGCGCGCTTCTCGCCACCGACGAGGTCGCGCGGGGCGACTGGCCGCGTGCGAAGTACTCCGCGGGGGGCGAGCTCGCGGGCAAGCTGCTCGGTCTGGTGGGCTTCGGCTCGATCGGCCGGGTTACCGCGCGAAAGGCGGCGGCGCTCGGGCTGCGGGTCGCGGCCTACGATCCGCTGCTCGCGCCGGACGCGCCGGCCTGGCACGGCACGCGCGCGGTCCGCCTGGAGCTCGACCAGCTCGTCGCGCAGGCCGACGTCGTGTCGCTGCACCTGCCGCTCGACGGGTCCACCCGCAACCTGTTCGACCGCGCGCGCCTGGCGCGAATGAAGCCCGGCGCGGTCCTCGTCAATACGGCGCGCGGCGGCATCGTCGACGAGGCCGCGCTCGGCGAGCTGCTGCGCAGCGGACGGATCGCCGGCGCGGCGATCGACGTGTTCGCCGAGGAGCCGCTGCCGGCGGGCTCGCCGCTCGCCGGGGCGCCGAACGTGCTGCTGACGCCGCACGTCGCCGGCGTCACGCGCGAATCGAACCAGCGCGTATCGGAGCTGGTGGCCGAGCGGGTGGCCGCGGCGCTTTCTGCGAGCGAGGAGTGAGGAGTGAGAAGCAGGAACAGGGAAAGGCGGGGTGTCTGATGGCGCGCGTTCCGATTGCGGAGCTGGAGGCGCTCGCGCGCCGGGCGCTGGAGCGGGCCGGCGCATCGCCCGAGATGGCCGGCGCGACCGCGGCCGCGCTGGTGCAGGCCGACGCGCAGGGGCTCTCCGGGCACGGCGTTTCGCGCGTCCCGCAATACTCCGCGCATCTGCGCAATGGGCGCGCCGACGGCAATGCCGTGCCGCGCGTGGTTCGCGAGCGCGGCGCGGCGGCGCTGATCGACGCGCGCTGCGGGCTCGCGTATCCGGCCTGCGCGCTCGCCGCCGCGGAGGTGGTGCGCCGCGCGCGGACGCTCGGCGTCGCGTTCGCCGGCGTGACGAACAGCCATCACTCGGGCGCGAGCGCGGTGCATCTCGCGCCCGTCGCGGAGGCCGGCATGATCGGGCTGATGCTCACCAACTCGCCGGCGGCGATGCCCGCGTGGGGCGGCAGGACGCCGCTTTTCGGCACGAATCCGATCGCCGCCGTGTTCCCGCGCCGGGGCAGGGATCCGGTCGTCGTCGACCTGTCGCTGTCCGAGGTTGCGCGCGGCAAGATCATGGTCGCGGCAAAAGCGGGCAAGCCGATTCCGCCGGGCTGGGCGCTCGACCGCGAGGGCGCGCCGACGACCGACGCCGCCGCGGCGCTCGAAGGCAGCATGTTGCCCGCCGGCGGCGTGAAGGGCGCCATGCTGGCGCTCGTCGTGGAGCTCCTCTGCTGCGCCGTCACCGGGGCGCGCTTCGGCTTCGAGGCCGACTCGTTCTTCACCGACGCGGGCAACCGGCCGCGCATCGGGCAGGCGTTCGTCGCGCTCGATCCGACGGCACTCGCCGGCGACGACGCCTACAACGAGCGTCTCGAGACGCTGCTCGCCGCGATGCTCGCCGATCCGGGCGTGCGACTGCCCGGCGCGCGGCGGCGCGCGCTAGCCGCTGCCGCTGCGAGCGCAGGCGTCGAGATTCCCGATGCGCTGCTCGCCGAGCTGCGCTCGCTCGCGGACTGATCGCGGGGCGTCAGACGGCGCCCGCCTCCCGCAGCCGCGCGATCCCGTCTGCCGAGTAGCCGAGCTCGGCGAGGATCGCGTCGGTGTGCTCGCCGAGCGCCGGGATGGCGCCGAGGTGCGGCTCGAACTCGGCGAAGGCGAGCGGCGGCGCGAGCACGTCGATCGGCCCGGCGGGCGACGCGACCCGGCTCCAGCGGCCGCGCGCCTCGTGCTGCGGGTGCGCGACGAGCTCGGCGATCTCGTTCATCGAAGCGTTCGCTATGTCGGCCGCCTCGAGGCGCTCGATCGCCTGCTCCCGCGTGAGGCGGGCGAAGACCTCGCCGATCAGCGACTCGAGCGCATCGCGATTCGCCACGCGCGCCGGGCCGTTCGCGAACCGCGCATCGATCGCGACGTCCGGCTGCTCGAGCACCCGGGCGCAGAAGCGCTGCCAGTCGCGCTCGTTCTGGATGCCGAGGAAGACGGTCTTGCCGTCGCCGGTCGGGAACGGTCCGTACGGCGCGATCGCGGCGTGCTTCGCGCCGGTGCGCTTCGGCGCCGTGCCGCTGTACTGCGCGAAGTGCATCGGGTAGCCCATCCACTCGGACAGGCCGTCGAACAGGCTCGCCTCGAAGGCCGTCCCCTCGCCGGTGCGCTCGCGCCGGTAGAGCGCGGCGAGGATGCCGGAGAAGGCGTACATGCCGCCGGAGATGTCGGCCACCGGGATGCCGGCCTTGCTCGGCGTGTCGGGCGTGCCGGTGATCGAGAGCATGCCGGCCTCGCACTGCACCAGGAGGTCATAGGCCTTCTTGTCGCGGTAGGGGCCGGAGCTGCCGTAGCCGGAGATGCCGCACACGATGAGGCGCGGGTAGCGCGCGCGCAGCGCGCCGGCGCCGAGCCCGAGCCGGTCGGCGGCGCCGGGTGCGAGGTTCTGGATGAAGACATCCGCGCGCGCGAGCAGCCTGTGCATGACCTCCATCGCCTCGGGCCGCTTGACGTTGAGCGTGAGGCTCTCCTTTCCGCGGTTCGTCCACACGAAGTGGCTGGAGAGGCCCCTGACCGTGGTGTCGTAGCCGCGCGCGGAGTCGCCGCCGTCGGGCCGCTCGATCTTGATGACCCGGGCGCCGAGCTCGGCGAGCTGGCGCGTGGCGAACGGCGCGGCGATCACCTGCTCCAGGGCGACGACGGTGATGCCCTCGAGGGGGCGGCGGCTCCCGGGTGCGTGCTGCATCGTCGGATGTTACCGCGCGGTGCGGGCGGCGCCGCGAAGCCCGGTCACTGCATCGACTGCTGCCAGTTCTCCAGGCCGATCTTCTCGATGAGGCCGAGCTGGGTCTCGAGCCAGTCGATGTGCTCCTCCTCGCCCTCGAGGATGGACTCGAACAGCTCGCGCGACACGTAGTCGCCGACCTTCTCGCAGTGCGCGATCGCGCTCTTCAGGTCCGGGTGGCCGGCCAGCTCGAGCTTCAGGTCACACTCGATGGTCTCCTTCGGCGACTCGCCGATCAGGAGCTTGCCGAGGTCCTGCAGGTTCGGCAGGCCCTCGAGGAACAGGATCCGCTGGATCAGCCGGTCGGCGTGCTTCATCTCGTCGACCGACTCCTTGCGGGCGCGCTCGCCGAGCTTGTGCAGCCCCCAGTTGTCGCTCATCCGCGCGTGCGGGAAGTACTGGTTGATCGCGGTGAGCTCGTTCTTGAGCACCTTGTTGAGGTGCTTCAGGACCTCTTTGTCGCCTTTCATCGCCCGCCCCCCGGCGTCCGGTGGAGCGGCCAGTCTAACCCAGACCCAGTGCCGGGGCGGGCGTGCCCGCGGCCTCGCGGTCGCCGCCGACGAGCAGGCGCGCGGCGGCGGCGCACTTGCCGCACTGCTGGGCGATGCCGAGGTTGCGGCACAGGGTGCGGAAGTCGCCGCCGGCGCACTGGCTCGCGACCTCGCGGATCTGGCGATCGGTGACTGCGGCGCAGACGCAGACGTACATGAGCGGGTCGCGAGCGTGTTGGCGTGGGACGCTACAAATCATAGCGCGGATACGAATGATTCGCATTTGATTTAAGTCAAGACGCCGACGATTTCCCGTCGGACCAGTAAAGATATTTAGAATCAAAATATTGTATTCGAGCTAGCACTCACACTCAACCGTTCAGGGTGATCGAGGCTTGACGATCAAATAAGAACGATTATCATTCGCAAGAGAGCGGCCAAATGCCGGCCGACGCGCATCCCCCCGCTGGCAGAGGAGAAAGCCCGTGCGCCCGGACCCCGAGAGCGACGACTCGCGCAGGCAGGACCTGATCCTGAGCTCAGTGCTGCTGCTGATGTCGCGCTATGCCGCGGCGAGCGCCGAGGGCGCCGCATGTCCCCGCCTCGCGGTCTCGATCCAGTGCCACCTCGAGATCCTCGGCGAGCGAGCGACGCTGCCGCGCCTGGTGCGGGAGACCTGCGGGCTGCTGGCCGAGGAGTGGCGCCGCGCGCTCGCCGAGCAGGAGCGCCGGCCGGCGCGCACCGACCTGCGGACGCTGGTCCGGCGCGCGCGGCTGTCGTAGGGCGCGCCGGCGGCGCTCAGCCCGCGGCGAGCGCCGCGCGGGGCGCCTCGCCCGCGCCGGCAGCGCCGCGCTCGGCGCGCTTGCGCTCGTGCTCCTTCAGGTGCCGCTTGCGGATGCGGATCGTCTTCGGCGTCACCTCGACGAGCTCGTCGTCGTCGATGAACTCGACCGCGTACTCGAGCGTGAGCTTGACCGGCGGCGTGAGCAGCACGTTGTCGTCCTTGCCCGCGGCGCGGATGTTGGTGAGCTTCTTGGTCTTGATCGGGTTCACCACGAGGTCGTTGTCGCGCGAGTGGATGCCGACCACCATGCCCTCGTACACCTTGTCGCCGGGCGAGACGAACATTCGCCCGCGCTCCTGCAGGTTGAAGAGCGCGTAGGCTACCGCCGTGCCGTCCTCCTGCGAGACGAGCACGCCGTTGCGCCGGCCGGGGATGTCGCCCTTGAGCGGTCCGTAGTCGTCGAACACGTGGCTCATCAGGCCGTTGCCGCGGGTGAGGTTCATGAACTCGCCCTGGAAGCCGATCAGGCCGCGCGCGGGCACGCGGTAGTCGAGCCGCACGCGGCCGCGGCCGTCGGGCACCATGTCGACGAGCTCGCCCTTGCGATACCCGAGCGCCTCCATCACCGCGCCCTGGTGGCCTTCCTCGACGTCCATCGTGAGGAGCTCGTACGGCTCCGCCGCCACGCCGTCGATCGAGCGCGTGATCACGCGCGGGCGGCCGACCGCGAGCTCGTAGCCCTCGCGGCGCATGTTCTCGATCAGGATCGTGAGATGCAGCTCGCCGCGGCCGGAGACGAGGAAGACGTCGCTGTCGGCGGTGTCCTCGACGCGGAGCGCCATGTTGGTGAGGAGCTCGCGATGCAGGCGCTCGCGGATCTGCCGGCTGGTGACGTACTTTCCGTCCTGGCCCGCGAGCGGCGAGGTGTTGACCTGGAAGTTCATCGTGAGCGTGGGCTCGTCGACCTTGAGCGTCGGCAGCCCCTCGGGCGCGTCGAGGTCGGCGATCGTGCAGCCGATCGCGAGCTCGTCGATGCCGGTGACCTGCACGATGTCGCCGGCGACGGCCTCCTCCTGCGGCACGCGCTCGAGGCCGTGGAAGCCGAGCACTTGCCCCACCTTCGCGCGTCCGACGAGGGCGTCGCCCTGCATGATGCTGACCTCGGTGCCGGGGCGCAGGCGCCCGCGGCCGACCTTGCCGACGCCGATGCGGCCGACGTAGCTCGAGTAGTCGAGCGCGTGGATGCGCAGCTGGAGGGTGCCGTCGACGTCGTCCTCGGCCGGCGCCGGGACGTGCGCGAGGATCGCCTCGAAGAGCGGGCGCATGTCCGCGCCCCGCTCTGCCGGGGCGAGGCTCGCCCAGCCCTCGAGCGCCGAGGCGTAGACCACCGCGAAGTCGAGCTGCGCCTCGGTCGCGCCGAGCTTGTCGAAGAGCTCGAAGGTGTGGTTCACCACCCAGTCCGGGCGGGCGCCGTCGCGGTCGACCTTGTTCACGACCACGATCGGCCGCAGGCCGAGCGCGAGCGCCTTGCGCGTCACGAATCGCGTCTGCGGCATCGGGCCCTCGACCGCGTCGACGAGCAGCAGCACGCCGTCGACCATGCCGAGCACGCGCTCCACCTCGCCGCCGAAGTCGGCGTGGCCGGGCGTGTCGACGATGTTGATGCGCGCTCCGGCGTAGTCGATCGCGCAGTTCTTGGCGAGGATCGTGATGCCGCGCTCGCGCTCGAGGTCGTTCGAGTCCATGACGCGCTCGTCGACCTGCTGGTTCGCGCGGAACGTGCCCGCCTGCTGCAGCAGCTTGTCGACGAGCGTCGTCTTGCCGTGGTCGACGTGGGCGATGATGGCGATGTTGCGGATCGGGCGGGGCATCGTGATGCGTGCGGCAGGGGTGGCAAAGGGGCCGGATTCTAGCAGCGGCGCGCGGCAGCTCCTAGCAGTCTGTTGAAAAACTCCGCCGGCGCGAAGGAGGGAATGCACAAGGGGCTTGCCCCTTGCTCGTTCCGGGGGATATACAAGGGGGCTTTCCCCCTTGTTCGTACGACCGGGGTTTGGATTGCACGCTGATCTCGTCTGACGAAGTCCGCAGCGGCTGCGTTCTTCAACAGCGTGCTAGTGTCCTGAGTCAGAGGTCCGTCGAACAAGTCGTCCAGGGTAGCGGCACTCAACTGAGCATGAGCTCGGCCAAA
>JAHDYJ010000100.1 GCA_023383795.1 Burkholderiales bacterium
CGCCGCGAAGTATCGGGCGCTGGTCGGGCGCGTGCGCGCCGCCGAGCGGCCGCTCGGCAGCACCCTGCTCACCGAGGCGGTGGCGCGCGGCTACGCGAAGCTCCTTGCATACAAGGACGAGTACGAGGTCGCCCGGCTCCACGCGCGCCCGGAGTTCCGGGCGAGCCTCGACGCGGCCTTCGAGGGCGGCTACCGCGTGCGCTTCCATCTCGCGCCGCCGCTCCTCGCGCGGCGCGATCCGGCGACCGGCGTTCCGCGCAAGATCGCGTTCGGCCCGTGGATCGCGCCGGTGCTGCGGCTGCTCGCGCGGCTGAAGGTCCTGCGCGGCACCGCCCTCGACCCGTTCGGCCGGTCGGCGGAACGGCGCGCCGAGCGCGCGCTCGTCGCCGGTTACGAGGCGCTGGTCGAGGAGCTCCTCGCCCGGCTCGCCCCGGAGCGGCACGCCCTCGCGGTCGAGCTCGCCGCGCTGCCCGAGGCGATCCGCGGCTACGGGCACGTGAAGGCCGCGGCGATCGCGGCGGCGAAGCGCCGCGAAGCGGAGCTGCTCGCCGAGCTGCGTGCGCCGTCGGCGAAGGCGGCCTAGACTTGCGTCCATGAGTACCCCGCAAGCGACGCACGCGGCAGGCCCGGCCTTCGACGCCGAGATGAGCGCGCTCGTCGGCGAGCGCTTCACGCGCGCGCGCGGCATCCGCGAGCATCACGGCCGCGACGAATCGCACTTCCCGCCGCTCGTGCCCGACGCGGTGGCGTTCCCGCGCTCGACCGAGGACGTGCGCGGCATCGTCGAGATCTGCCGCCGCCACCGCGTGCCGATGATCCCGTACGGCGCCGGCACGTCGGTCGAGGGCCACGTGCTGCCGGTGCGGGGCGGGGTCACGATCGACCTCTCGCAGATGAACCGCATCCTGGCGGTGCACGCCGAGGACCTCGACGCGACCGTCGAGGCCGGCGTCACGCGCAAGCAGCTGAACGAGCATCTGCGCGACAGCGGGCTCTTCTTCGCGATCGACCCGGGCGCCGAGGCGACGCTCGGCGGCATGGCGGCCACGCGCGCCTCGGGGACCAACGCGGTGCGCTACGGCACGATGCGCGACAACGTGCTCGCGGTGACGGCGGTCATGGCCGACGGCCGCGTGGTGCGCACCGCGCGGCGCGCGCGCAAGTCATCGGCGGGCTACGACCTGACCCGTCTCTTCGTCGGCTCCGAGGGCACGCTCGCGATCATCACCGAGCTCACGGTGCGCCTGCACCCGGTGCAGGAGGCGATCTCGGCGGCGACCTGCTCGTTCCCGACCACCAAGGCCGCGGTCGACAGCGTCATCGAGATCATCCAGACCGGGATCCCGGTGGCGCGCTGCGAGTTCCTCGACACGCTCTCGATCGCGGCGATCAACCGCCACTTCAAGACCGCCTACCCGGAGCGCATGACGCTCTTCCTCGAGTTCCACGGCAGCGCGGCCGGCGTGGCCGAGCAGGCCGGGCGCGTCCAGGAGATCGCGCGCGAGCACGGCGGCGGCGATTTCCAGTGGGCGACGAAGGCCGAGGAGCGCTCGAAGCTCTGGCACGCGCGGCACAACCTCTACTTCGCGGGGCTGCAGCTCAAGCCGGGCGCGCGCTACGTCTCGACCGACGTCTGCGTGCCGATCTCGCGGCTCTCCGACTGCCTGGTCGAGACCGAGCGCGACGTGCGCGCGGCGGGCCTGCCGATCATCGTGGTCGGCCACGTCGGCGACGGCAACTTCCATCTCGGGATCCTGTTCGATCCCGACAAGCCGGCCGAGCTCGAGGAGGCAAGCGCGATCAACGAGCGGCTGGTCGCGCGCGCGCTCGCGATGGACGGCACCTGCACCGGCGAGCACGGCATCGGCTACGGCAAGATGGCGCACCTCGTCGACGAGCACGGCGAAGCGACCGTTTCGGTGATGCGCGACATCAAGCGCGCGCTCGACCCGGACAACCTGCTCAACCCCGGCAAGGTGGTCGCCGTCTGAGGGGCCGTCGCGCGATGAAGGTCACGATCCTCGACGACTACCAGGACACCGTGCGCACGCTCGCGTGCTTCGGCATGACGGCCGGGCACGACGTGACGATCTGGAACGATCACGTCGACGACGTCGGCGCGCTCGCCGAGCGGCTGCGCGAGACCGAGGCGCTGGCGCTGATCCGGGAGCGCACGCCGATCCGCGCGCCGCTCCTCGAGCGGCTCGACAAGCTGCGCATGATCAGCCAGACCAGCGTCTACCCGCACATCGACGTCGAAACGTGCACGCGGCGCGGGATCGTCGTCTCCTCGTACATGGGGCACGGGCAGCCCTCTTACGCGACCGCCGAGCTCACCTGGGGTCTCGTCATCGCCGCGATGCGCCGCATCCCGCAGGAGACGGCCGCGCTGAAGGCAGGGCGCTGGCAGGCGTACCCGGTCGGCACGGGCTTGCGCGGCAAGACGCTCGGCGTCTACGGCTACGGGCGGATCGGCGCCGTGGTCGCCGGCTACGGCCAGGCGTTCGGCATGAACGTGCTCGCCTACGGACGCGAGGGCTCGCTCGAGCGCGCGCGCGCCGACGGCTGCGCGACCGCCGCGAGCAAGGCCGAGCTGTTCGAGACCGCGGACGTGCTGACGCTGCACGTGCGGCTGATCGAAGCGACGCGCGGGATGGTCACCGCGGACGATCTCGCGCGGATGAAGCCGACCGCGCTCATCGTCAACACCAGCCGCGCGGGGCTGATCGCGCCCGGCGCGCTCGAAGCGGCGCTCGCGGCCGGCCGTCCCGGCATGGCAGCGGTGGACGTGTACGAGACCGAGCCCGTGCTCGGCGGGCGCCACCCGCTGCTCGCGCTCGACAACGTCGTCTGCTCGCCGCACCTCGGCTACGTCGAGCGCGACCAGCTCGAGCTCATGTTCGGCAAGATCTTCGAGCAGATCGTCGCCTACGCCGCCGGCCGGCCGATCAACGTCGTGAATCCGGCGGCGCTCGAGAACCGGCCCGCCGGCTTCGCCGGCACGACCCCTCCCTGAACGGGAGGGGAAGTCACTCCGCTCGCATCGGATCACGATGGATATCGCAGTCCTGGGCGGCGGCAACGGCTCGCATGCCGCGGCCGCGGATCTCACCGAGGCCGGCCATCGCGTGCGCTTCTGGCGGCGCGACACCGGGGCGCTCGCCGCGCTCGAGCGCGCCGGCAACCGGCTCACCCTGAAGGACTTCCGCGGCGAGCGTCCGGTCGAGATCGCGGTCGTCACGGGCGACATCGGCGCCGCGCTCCGCGGCGCCGAGCTCGTCGTGTGCCCGGCGCCGGCCTTCGCGCAAGCTGCGATCGCGGCGCAGATGGCCGGGCACCTGGCCGACGGCCAGGTGGTCTTCCTGCCGCCGGGCACGTTCGGCAGCTACGTGATGGCGCGCGCGGTCCGCGACCGCAACTGTCGCGCGCGCGTCGCGTTCGCCGAGGCGGGCACGCTTCCCTACCTCACGCGCCTCCACGCGACCCCAAACGGGCCGGCCACGATCGCGATCACCGCGCGCGCCACGCGGCTGCCGACGGGCGTCTTCCCGCTCGCCGAGAAGGAGCGCGCGCTCGCGCTCGTCCGGCGGGCGTATCCGAGCGTCGAGGACGCCGGCGACGCGCTGTCCGGCGCGCTGATGAACGCCGGGCCGATCATCCATCCGCCGCTCATCACGCTGAACGCCGGGCCGATCGAGCACTTCGACCACTGGGACATCCACAACGAGGGCACCACGCCGGCGATCCGCCGCGTGACCGACGCGCTCGACGCCGAGCGGATCGCCGTGCGCGAGGCGCTCGGCTACGGCGCGCCGCACTTCCCGCTGCGCGACCACTACGATCCGTCGGGCGACGAGTGGATGTACGGCAACGTCGCGCACGAGCGCCTGGTGAGATCGGGCGACTGGCGCGAGCGCCTCGTGCTCACCGAGCACCGCTACATGCGCGAGGACGTCGCCTGCGGCCTCGCGTTCCTGGTCTCGGTCGCCGACTGGTCCGGCGTCGCCGCGCCGGTCGCCCGCGGCCTCCTCGCGATCGGCGCGGCGATCTGCGGCGAGGACTTCCGCGCGGGCCCGCGCACCTTCGAGGCGCTCGGGCTCGCGCGCCTCGACCGCGCCGCGATGCGCCGGCTGCTCGCCGAGGGGCTCGGATGAGCGCGCGCGAGGCGATCGGCGCGGCCGGCGCCGGCCGCATGGGCCGCGGCATCGCGATCGTGTTCGCATACGCCGGCCATCCCGTCCGGCTCGTCGACCTGAAGCCGCGCGACGCGGAGGGAAGCGCCGCGGCCGCGCGCGCCGCGATGCAGGAGATCCGGGCCGCGCTCGCGACGCTTGCCGGGCTCGGCGTGATGCCGCACGAATCGATCGAGCCGATCGCCTCGCGCGTCTCGTTCCACGCCGAACCGGAGGCGCTTGCGGACGCGGACGTGATCTTCGAGGGCGTGCCCGAGACGCGCGAGGCGAAGCGCGCCGCGCTGGCGGCGATCTCGCGCGCGGCGCGCGCCGACGCGATCGTCGCCTCGACGACCTCGACGATGCTCTCCGACGAGCTGCAGGCGATGGTCGACGGACCCGAGCGCTTCCTGAACGCGCACTGGCTCAATCCCGCGTACCTCGTTCCGCTGGTCGAGGTGAGCCCCGGCGCGCGCACCGACCCGGCGGTCGTCGGGCGCCTGACGCGGCTCCTCCAGGGGATCGGCAAGGTGCCGGTGGTGTGCAAGGCGAGCCCCGGCTACATCGTGCCGCGCATCCAGGCGCTCGCGATGAACGAGGCGGCGCGGCTGGTCGAGGAAGGCGTGGCGAGCGCGGCGGACGTCGACCGCGCGATCAAGTACGGCTTCGGGCTGCGCTACGCGGTGCTGGGGCTCGTCGAGTTCATCGACTGGGGCGGCGGCGACATCCTCTACTACGCGAGCCGCTACCTGCGCGAGGCGATGCGCGACGACAGGTTCGCCGCGCCGAAGATCGTGGAGGAGAACATGCACGCCGGCCGCATCGGTCTGCGCACCGGCAAGGGGTTCTACGATTTCGGCGGCGTCGACGTCGAGGCCTACCGGCGCGAGCGCCTCGGGGCGTTCGTCGCGCTGCTGCGGCACTTCGACCTGCTGCGGCCGCCCGCGGCGTGAGTACCCGCGCCCGGAGCGCTGCCGGGCGCCCCGCCGACCAAGGAGGCCGAAGCCGGCCCACGGAGGACCGATGCTGCTGAAGGAGCTCAACCGCGGCAAGTGCAAGACCTACCTCGTCGCCTGCGAGGAGGCGCGCGTCGGGGCGCTGATCGACCCGCTGCGCGACCGCGTCGAGCGCTATCTCGCGGTGCTGGCGTACCACCGCATCGAGCTCGCCGCCGCGATCGACACGCACACCCACGCGGACCACCGCACCGGCTGCTTCGACCTGAAGGAGCTCACCGGCGCGCCGGTCGTCAGGCACCGCGCCGCGCCGGCGCCGCGCGTCGATCGCCACGTCGACGACGGCGACACGCTCGCGCTCGGCTCGCTCACGCTGCGCTTCCTCGCCACGCCGGGCCACACGCCGGACGGCATGTGCGTGCTCGCCGACGGCCACGTCTTCACCGGCGACACGCTGCTGATCCGCGGCACCGGCCGCGCCGACTTCCCCGGCGGGGACGCCGGCGCCCAGTACGACAGCGTCGTCGGGAAGCTCTTCACCCTGCCCGGCGACACGGTCGTCCTGCCCGCGCACGACTACCGGGGCAACACCCGCTCGACGATCGGCGAGGAGCGGCGCGCGAACCCGCGGCTCGCCGGCAAGTCGCGCGCCGAGTACGTCGCGCTCATGCGCAACCTCGGCCTGCCGCTGCCGGACAAGATCCAGGAGGTGCTGCAGCCGAACCAGTCGGCGCTCGACGACGACGCGCTGAAGTATCCGAGCCTCGCGCAGCTGAACGAGGTACGCCAGCTCGCGCCGCGCGAGGTGGCGGCGCTCCTTGCCGGCGCGGCGCCGCCGGTCGTCGTCGACGTCCGCGAGCCCGGGGAGTTTCGCGGCGACCTCGGCCACGTGCCGGGCAGCGTGCTCGTGCCCTTGCCGGAGCTCGCCCGTCGCGCCGACGAGCTCGCGCCGCACAAGGAGCGCCTGGTCGTCGCGGTGTGTCGCGCGGGCGTGCGCAGCACGACCGCCGCGGCGATCCTGACCAGCCTCGGCTTCGAGCGCGTCTCGAACATGAAGGGCGGCATGCTGGCGTGGAACGACGGTCGCCTGCCGGTCGAGCGCTGAGCGGCACGGGGCTCGCGCACCGGATTGAAACACGGCGGCGATTCGGCGATCTATAGAATCGGGGTGCGGCGCATCGCCGGGTGCGGCCGAAGACCCTGCCGTCAGAGCAGGATTCGAAAGCGCCGGGACCGCGCGATGCGATGCCGCTTCCCGCCATACGACCAACGAGACACATCACGAGGTGAATCATGGCACTGCGCATCAACGACGAAGCCCCGGACTTCACGGCCGAGACCACCGAGGGCGCGGTCCGGTTCCACGAGTGGATCGGCGACGGATGGGCGATCCTGTTCTCGCATCCCAAGGACTTCACTCCGGTCTGCACGACCGAGCTCGGCTACATGGCGAAGCTCAAGCCCGAGTTCGAGAAGCGCCACACCAAGATCATCGGCCTGAGCGTCGATCCGGTCGACGACCACGGCAAGTGGGCGAGGGACATCGAGGAGACCCAGGGCGCCCGGGTGAACTACCCGCTGATCGGCGATCCGGAGCTCAAGGTGGCGAAGCTCTACGACATGCTGCCGGCCGGCGCGGGCGACACGTCGAAGGGCCGCACGCCGGCCGACAACCAGACGGTGCGCTCGGTGTTCCTGATCGGCCCGGACAAGAAGATCAAGGCGATGCTCACCTATCCGATGACGACGGGCCGCAACTTCGACGAGGTGCTGCGCCTGCTCGACTCGATCCAGCTCACTGCGAAGCACAAGGTTTCGACGCCGGTGAACTGGAAGCAGGGCGAGGACGTGATCATCGCCGGCTCGGTCTCCGACGAGGAGGCGAAGAAGATGTTCCCGGCCGGCTGGAAGGCGCCGAAGCCCTACCTGCGCATCGTGTCGCAGCCGCGGTAGCGCGGGGCGAGCGCGCTCGAGGCGCCCGCGCGGCGCCTCTTTCCTTCCTCAGGCCGCGCGCACCGGCGCCATCACGATCCGCTCGGCGGCCTTGCCGAAGAAGTGGTACCCCGAGCCGCCCTCGGCCAGCAGGTCGAGTAGCCGGTCCGGGTCGGTGACCTCGACGCCGCCGACGAGCGAGACGCCGCGGCGGAAGAGCGGCTCCGGCGCGATGCTCGCGGTCGGGCCGACGACGACGATCCGCGCGCCCGGCTTCGCCGCCGCCAGGATCGGCGCGAGGGTGTCGTTGATCAGCGTGGTGCCGGTGACGAAGAGCACGTCGGCCTTCGGCACCTCGACCGGCGCGTCCTCCGCCGGGGCGTAGAACGGCATCTCGTCGGCTTTCAGCGTCGCCGGATCCTGCTCGAGGATCCGGAACGACTGGCCGCGCGCCTTCATCGCCTTGATCACCGGCACGAACGCTCCGACGATCACGACGTGCGCGCCGGCCGGAACGTCCACCGCGTCGAGCGCGTCGACGCCGCGGCGGATCGTGTAGGCGGCGGGCGGCGCGGCCTTGCGCGCGGCCGCGCACAGGGCCGAGAGCACGGCGATCGCGACGACGCGCTTGAGCGGCGAGCGCGCGGAGAGCTCGCCCAGGAGCTCGGCGGCCTTGCGTCCGCGCAGCGTGCCGGGCGGCGTGATCTGCGCCGAGGAGCTCGGGCAGCAGACGGCGTCGGGCACGCCCTTCGTGAGCGTCGCGCAGATGCCGCCCGAGCCGTCGGAGAGCTTCACCCCGGTGAAGAAGAGCCCCAGCACCGCGCGCTCCACGCTGAGCTCGTCGAGCTTCGGCCCGAGCGCCTCGCGCGCCTCGGCCGCGATTTCGCCCAGAATCGTCCCGGGCACCACCTTCTCCGCCGCCCCCATCCGTCCCGCTTTCCGCTCTCCGCTTGCTGTCCCGCTTACCGTTGACCGTTCGCCGTTCACCGATTCTAGTCCGACCAGCGCGGCGGATCCGGGTCGTGCGCCCAGTCCGATTCCGGCTTCGGCGTGCGCTTGAGCCATTCCTCGACCAGCCGCACGTGCTCGGTCTCCTCGTCGGCCATCTCCTTGGCGGCGGTGCGCACCTTGCCGCTCGGCGCCCTGCGGATCAGGTCCCTGAAGAAGGCCTCGGCGCGCTTCTCGTTGTGGAGGGCGATCTGCAGCGCGTGATAGGGCTGCATCAGGTAGTGCAGGTCGGTGTGGTCGGCGGTCTCCGGCCCCTCGAGCCCCTCCCAGCGCCAGCCGCCGGTCGGCGGCGCCGGCGGGCGCGTCCAGCCCATCTCCTCGAGGATCTGCTCGGCGTGCATGTTCTCGATGCGGGCGAGCTTGCGGAAGAGCTCCGCCACCTCGCGGTTGTTGTGCGTCTCCATCGCGTCGGCGAACTCGCTGTAGCGCTCGGAGGCCTCGGCCTCGAGCGCGTACGCGTAGGCCATGAGGCCCTCGACGTCCTTGATCGGCGGCCCGGACTGCGCCGCCACGGTCGCGGCCACGACCTTGAGCTGCACCTCCGGGGCCTTCCTCGCCGGCGCGGTCTTGCGCAGAGGCTTCTTCGCCGGGGCGCGACGCGTCGTCGCTTTCTTGCGGGCCGGACTCATATCCTGAACTCCTCCTCCAGTTCGGCGGGGCGCTTCGGCGTCTTCGCCGCGTGCGTGCGGTAGGCGGCTCGGCTGCCCTTGTAGAGCACGCCGATGTTCATGCCGTCGTCGGTCATCAGGCGGCGCGCGGCGCGCGCCGGATCGTCGGTCCACTGCACCGGCGCCGGGCGCACCATCTGCTTCCACTCGCGCTGCTCGGGGCGGAACGTCACGCAGGGCGAGAGCACCTCGACGAACGAGAAGCCCGGCGCGCTGATGGCCTCGGCGATCAGCGCCGCCGTCGTGTTCGGGTCGCCGGCGAACGTGCGCGCGATGAAGTTGGCGCCGGCGGCGAGCGCGATCACCAGCGGGTTGAACGCGCGCATCCCGGTGCCGCCGGGGGAGAGCTTCGAGTCCCAGTCCGGCTCGGTGGTCGGCGAGGGCTGGCCCTTCGTCATGCCGTACACGTGGTTGTCCATCACGACGTAGGTCATGTCGACGTTGCGCCGGCACGCGTGCAGGAAGTGGTTGCCGCCGATCGAGTACCCGTCGCCGTCGCCGCCCGCGGCGACCACCGTGAGCTCCGGCCGCGCGAGCTTCAGCCCTGTCGCGGCGGCGAGCGCGCGGCCGTGCACGCCGTGGAACCCGTAGCACGTCGTGTACGCCGGGATCCGCGACGAGCACCCGATCCCGGACACGATCGCGATGTTCTCCGGCTGCAGCTCGAGCAGCGCGAAGGCCTTGGTGACCGACGAGAGCACCGAGTAGTCGCCGCAGCCCGGACACCAGACCGGCTTGTAGTCTGACTTGAACGCCTGCGGCGTCGGCGCCGCCTGCGGCTGCGCGGAGGTCGTCATGCGCGGCTCCATTCGATGAGTTGCCGGTGGATCTCGTCCGGCCGCATCGGCAGCGGGCCGGGACGGCGGAAGCTCGTCACCGCGCCCGGCAGATCGTACTCGGAGCGCAGGTAGCGGTAGAGCTGTCCGGTGTGGTTCTGCTCGACGACCAGGACGCGCTTGACGCCCTCGAGCGCGGCGGCGAGGCGCGCGGGCTGTGCCGGCGCGAGCAGGCGCAGCGAGACGAGCCGCGCGCGCACGCCGTCGGCGGCGGCACGCGCGAATGCCTCGCGCACCGGCCCGGTGCACGAGCCGAACGTGATCACGGCCATGTTGCCCTCGCCTTCCACGTCGGCCCAGTGGCCGTCGTAATCGAGCGATTCGAGCTTGCGCGCGCGCTTGTCGAGCTGCGCGACGTGGTCGGCAGCCTGCGACGAAGGCGTGCCGCGCTCGTTGTGCTCGAGGCCGTCGGCGGTGTAGGTGACGCCGGGCGTTCCGGGGATCGCCATCGGCGAGACGCCGGACTCGGTGAGCGCGTAGCGCTTGTAGCCCTCGGCGCCGGCCGGCGCGGTCCTGCGCTCGCCGGCGAACGCGACGTCGGCGGGCCGCTCGACCACCGCGCGCGCCTGGCCGAAGAACTGGTCGGCGAGCACGATCGCGGGGACCTGCAGCGTCTCGGCGAGATGCACCGCCCATTGGGTCGTCAGCAGGCAGTCGGCCACCGAGTTCGGCGCCACCACCACGTGCGGCGCGTCGCCGTGCATGCCGTGGAGCGCGATGTTGAGGTCGCTCTGCTCGCTCTTGGTCGCGATGCCGGTGGACGGGCCGACGCGCATGACGTCCACGACGACGATCGGCACCTCCGCGGTGATGCCGAGGCCGATCGACTCGATCATGAGCGAGAGGCCCGGCCCGGAGGTCGCGGTGAGCGCCGGCACGCCGCCGAACGACGCGCCGAGGATCATGTTGATCGAGGCAAGCTCGTCCTCTGCCTGCACGAGCGCGCCGCCGACCTTGGCGAGCGCGGGCGCCATCCACTCGAGCAGCTCGGTCGCCGGCGTGATCGGATAGGCGGCGACGAAGCGCACGCCGCCGCGGATCGCGCCGTAGCCCGCGGCCTGGTTGCCGGTGACGAGCCAGCGCGGCGTCTGCGGCGGCGCCGCGCCGACGCGCGGCACGCCGGCGATCGCAGCGGCGGCCTCGACCCCGGCGCGCATCGCGGCGAGGCTGCCGGTGAGCGCGTCGCCGCCCTTCTTCATGGACTTCTGGACGACCTTGGCGAGGGTCTCCTCGGGCAGGCCGATGAGCGCGCCGACCAGCCCGAACGCGATCATGTTCGGCCAGCCGTTCGCGATCTTCTTCGCGGTGGCCTTGAACGCGACCGGCGTGTAGCGCGCCCCGGTCCTCACGAACACCTCCGGCGGCTCGCCCTGGTCGGGGTCGCCGACGAGGACGCTGTCGCCGCCGAGCGGAATCTCGGCCGCGAAGCGGTTGATGTTCATCCAGTCGAGCGCGATCAGCAGATCGTAGCGGTCGTCGGTGCCGTCGATCGGGTGCGTCGCGATGCGGATCATCGCCGCGGCCTCGCCGCCGCGGATCTGCGGCCCGCTCGATCGCGTCATCAGCGCGTAATAGCCCGCCTGCGCGGCCGCCTCCAGCAGCATGTTGCCGGCGGTCATCACGCCGGCGCCCCCGCTGCCGGCGATCGCGACCGAGACGCTGGCCCGCTGTTCGGATTCAACGTGTGGCATCAACCCTCCTCGCCCGGCGTTTTAGCCTGCTGGAACCTTGCCCGATCCCCTGCTTGACTCAAATTTCGTATTCTGGTACCGTAATGCTAAATTACGACTGCGCCGGAGTCAAGTCCCCGGGCAGTCCGGCCCGGAGGGGGTCGGGGACCTGAGCGGGAAACCGAAGAGGAGGCCAGATGGCCGCGGCGGCATACCGGTGGTTGATGGCAGCGCCCAAGGCGCCGATGGTGCGCGAGACGTTCGAGCCATCGCCCCAGCCGGGCGAGGTGGTGGTCGAGGTCGCCGGCTGCGGCGTCTGCCACACCGATCTCGGCTATTACTACGACGGCGTGCGCACGAACCATGCGCTGCCCCTCGCGCTCGGGCACGAGGTGAGCGGCCGGGTCAGCGCGGCCGGCGCCGGCGCCGAGCGCTGGATCGGCCAGGCGGTCATCGTCCCGGCGGTCATTCCCTGCGACGAGTGCGGCCCCTGCAAGCGCGGCCGCCCGAACATCTGCCGCAACCAGAAGATGCCCGGCAACGACATCCACGGCGGCTTCGCGTCCCACATCGTCGCGCCGAGCCGCGGGCTGTGCAAGGTGGACGAGGCGCGCCTCGCGAAGGCCGGCCTGACGCTCGCCGAGGTTTCGGTGGTCGCCGATGCGCTCACGACGCCCTACCAGGCGGTCACGCGCGCAGGCGTCGCGCCCGGCAGTCTCGCCGTGGTGGTCGGCGTCGGCGGCGTCGGCGGCTATTGCGTGCAGGTCGCCCGCGCGTCCGGCGCCACGGTGGCTGCGATCGACGTCGACGCCGAGAAGCTCGCCGCGATCGCGCAGGCCGGGGCCGCGCTCACGCTGAACGCGCGCGAGCTCGACGGCAAGGCGCTCAAGGGCGCGATCAGCGCGCTCGCGAAGGAGCAGGGCCTGCCGGCGACCGAGTGGTTCATCTTCGAGTGCTCCGGGACCGCCGCGGGCCAGCAGACGGCCTACGGGCTGCTCGTGCACGGCGCGACGCTCTCGGTCGTCGGCTTCACCATGGACAAGGTCGAGATCCGGCTCTCCAACCTGATGGCGTTCGACGCGCGGGCGATCGGCAACTGGGGCTGCCCGCCCGAGCTCTACCCCGCCGCGCTCGACCTGGTGCTCGACGGCAAGATCGCGCTCAAGCCGTTCGTCGAGACCCGTCCGCTCGCCGAGATCAACGACGTCTTCGAGGCCGTGCACCACCGCGACATCAAGCGGCGCGCGATCCTCGTCCCCTGATCGCCACCCGAGGAGAAGCAGCGATGGCACGCGAATTCAAGAACCACGACCTCTTCGAGGACTTCTCGAAGCCCGGCGTCCGCTTCGAGAAGCGCCCGGCCAAGACGCCCGACGGCAAGAGCGTGCCCGGGCTCTACAACGCCTGGATCACGCTCGACAACCCGACCCAGTTCAACTCCTACACCACCGAGATGGCGAAGGGCGTGATCCTCGCCTTCCGCGCCGCGTCCAACTCGCGCGACGTCAGTTGCGTCGTGTTCACCGGGTCGGGCGACAAGGCGTTCTGTACCGGCGGCAACACCAAGGAGTACGCCGAGTACTACGCCGGCCACCCGCAGGAATATCGCCAGTACATGCGCGTCTTCAACGACATGGTGAGCGCGATCCTCGCCTGCGACAAGCCGGTGATCTGCCGCGTGAACGGCATGCGCATCGGCGGCGGCCAGGAGATCGGCCTCGCCTGCGACTTCTCGATCGCGCAGGACCTCGCGCGCTTCGGCCAGGCCGGACCGAAGCACGGCTCGGCGCCGATCGGCGGCGCGACCGACTTCCTGCCGCCGGTCATGGGCGCCGATCGCGCGATGTGGGCGTGCGTGATGTGCGAGCCCTTCTCGGCCCACAAGGCGCACCACTGGGGCATGCTTGCGGAAATCGTTCCGGCCCTGAAGGTCGACGGCAAGTTCGTCGCCAACCCGCTCGTCGAGACGCAGCGCTTCACCGACGAGTACGGACGCGTGATCTACGGCGACTTCAAGACCGGCGAGGCGGCGAAGGAAGCGAAGGCGCTGCTCGGGAAGGGCACGGTCGACCTGTCGCTTCTCGACGCCAAGGTCGAGGAGTACTGCGCGAAGCTGCTGCTCACGTTCCCCGAGTGCACGATCAAGACGATCGAGGAGCTGCGCAAGCCCAAGCTAGACGCCTGGAACCGCAACAAGGAGAACCACCGCGCCTGGCTCGCGCTCAACATGATGACCGAGGCGCGCTCGGGGTTCACCGCGTTCAACGAGGGCACCAAGGACGACCGCGAGGTCGACTTCGTGCTGCTGCGGCAGAAGCTCGCGCAGGGGCAGAGCTGGGTCGGCAGCCTGCACGACGAGATCCAGCCCAAGGCGAAGAAGCGGTGACCTCGCGCGAACGAGAACGGACATGGCCGACTCCCCACTGAAAGTCTGGCTCGACCGCGACGGCGCGCTGCTGCGCTTGCGATTGAACCGACCGAAGGCGAACATCGTCGACGCGGCGATGATCGCTGCGCTGGCGGCGGCATTCGCCGAGTACCGCGACCCCGGCGCGATCCGCGCCGCGCTGCTCGACGCCGAGGGCCCGCACTTCAGCTTCGGCGCGAGCGTCGAGGAGCACCTCCCGGAGCGGTGCGCGGCGATGCTGGGCGGACTGCATTCGCTGCTGATCACCATGCTCGAGTGGCCGCGGCCAGTCCTGGCCGCGGTGCGCGGGCAATGCCTCGGCGGCGGCGTCGAGCTCACGCTGGCGACCAGCCTGATCTTCGCCGCGCCCGAGGCGCAGTTCGGCCAGCCGGAGATCAAGCTCGCGGTGTTCGCGCCGGCCGCCTCTTGCCTGCTGCCGTTCCGCCTGAGCCAGTCGGCGGCCGAGGACCTGCTGTTCTCCGGCCGGTCGGTGAGCGGCGCGGAGGCGAAGGCGCTCGGGCTGGTCGATTTCGTCGCCGACGATCCCGAAGCCGCCGCGCTCGGGTACTTCGACGCGCACCTCGCGGGCAAGAGCGCGGCGTCGCTCGGCTTCGCGGTGCGCGCCGCGCGCGAAGGCATGCTGGCGGAAGCGCGGCGGCGGCTCGCCGCGGTCGAGAAGCTCTACTTGGAGGGTACGATGGCGTCGCACGACGCGATCGAGGGCCTGCAGGCGTTCCTCGCCAAGCGCCAACCCGCCTGGAAGCACCACTGAGAGGAGTGCGAAAGCCATGTCTCTGAAAGAAGTTGTCGGACGCTGCGAGGCGCTGTTCGAGGACCTGCACTTCGAGTCGGTGCGCGACTGGAAGGCGGCCGCCCCCGGCCGCAAGGCCATCGGGTTCATGCCGATCTACGTGCCGCGCGAGATCATCCACGCAGCCGGGATGCTGCCGGTCGGGATCTTCGGCGGCGGCGACCAGATCGAGGTGATCCAGGGCGACGCGTACTACCAGAGCTACATCTGCCGGATCCCGCGCTCGACGATCGAGCTCGGCGTGACCGGCCGGCTCGACTGCCTGGACGGGATGCTGTTCCCGTCGATCTGCGACGTGATCCGGAACCTCTCCGGCATGTGGCAGATCATGTTCAAGGGCAAGTACGTCCGCTACTTCGACGTCCCGCAGAACTTCAACGACGGCGTCGGCGGCGAGTACTATGTGCACGAGATGGAGGTCCTGCGCGACGATCTCGCCGAGCTCGGCGGGCGGAAGGTGACCGACGACGACCTGCGCAACTCGATCAAGGTCTACAACGAGAACCGCAAGGCGGTGCGCGATCTCTACGGCTACCGCTCGCAGAAGCCCTGGCAGGCGCCGACTTCCGAGGTCTATCTGGTCATGCGCGCAGGCATGGTGCTGCCGCCCGAGGAGCACACGAAGCTCGTGCGCGAGTACATCGCGGCCGCCGAGGCCGAGAAGCGGCCGAAGCGGGACAACGCGCGCGTGGTCCTGACCGGCTCGTTCTGCGAGCAGCCGCCGCTCGGCCTCATCAAGTCGATCGAGATGGCGGGCTGCTACATCGTCGACGACGACTTCCACCTGGTCACGCGCTGGCACCTCGACGACGTCGAGGAGGACGGCAATCCGCTGTGGAACCTCTCGAAGAGCTTCCTGCACCACTCGGCCGACACCGCCTCCAAGTACAGCGCGCGCCGCGAGGACAAGGGCAAGTTCCTGGTCGAGTCGGTGCGCAAGTCCGGCGCCGAGGGTGTCGTCTTCGCCGCCGCCTCGTTCTGCGATCCGGCCCTGCTCGAGCGGCCGATGCTGCTCGAGATCCTCAAGAAGCACGGCATCCCGCACACCGCGTTCAAGTTTGCCGAGAACACGGGCCAGATGGCCCCGATCCGCGAGCAGGCCGGAACCTTCGCCGATTCGATCAAGCTATGGAGCGCCGCATGACCACCACCCAGAACATGCCGACCCCGAAGCCCGTCGCGCAGCCCGCGGCCGCGAAGCCGAAGAAGGAGGTCCAGAAAGAGGACTCCATGTGGCTGCAGAAGGAGATGATCAACGCCAACTACCACGACCTCGCGGTCGCCCACGACCAGGGCCGCAAGGTGTCGGCCACCTTCGTGCCCGGCAACCTGAACGAGCTCCTGATGTGCTTCGACTTCGCGCGCAGCCTGCCGGAGACGAACGCGCTGCAGAACGGCATGCGCAAGAAGTCGGGCAAGATGATCATGGACGCCGAGCGCGAGGGGCACTCCGAGGACGTGTGCACCTACGTCAAGGCCGACCTCGGCATGATGCAGGCCGGCCAGATCGGCCCGACCGGCGAGAAGCTGCCGGTGCCCGACGTCCTGGTGCTCTCCTACACCGGCTGCTTCACCTTCATGAAGTGGTTCGAGCTCGTCCGGCAGAAGTACGACTGCGAGACGACCATGCTGCACGTCCCCTACCAGGGCGACGGCAAGATCAGCGACAACATGGTCCAGTACGTCGTCAAGCAGCTCAAGGAAGAGGTGATCCCGACCCTCGAGCGCGTCTCCGGCGTGAAGTTCGACATCGACCGCCTGCGCGAGTACATGAAGGAGTCGGTCAAGGCCGAGGAGGACCTGGTCGCGGTGCTGCAGTCGGCCAAGAACCGGCCGAGCCCGATCGACGGCTACTTCGGCGGCGTGTACTACATCGGACCGATGTTCACCGCCTTCCGCGGCACGCGCGAGGCGAGCAAGTTCTACAGCGTGCTGCGCGGCGAGATCGAGGAGCGCGTGCGCCTGAAGAAGGGACCGATCACGCCCGAGGGCGAGATGACCGAGGAGAAGTACCGCCTGGTGACCGAAGGCCCGCCCAACTGGACCAGCTTCCGCGACTTCTGGAAGATGTTCTACGACGACGGCGCGGTGGTGGTCGCCTCGACCTACTCCAAGGTGGGCGGCGTGTACGACTTCGGCTTCCGCCACGACGCCGATCACCCGCTCGAGTCGCTCGCGCGCTACTGCCTGGGCTGCTACACCAACCTCAACTTCCCGCAGCGCATCGACATGATCTGCAAGTACATCGAGGAGTACCAGGCCGACGGCCTCCTGATCAACT
>JAHDYJ010000101.1 GCA_023383795.1 Burkholderiales bacterium
GGGACCGCTTCGTGCACCGGGTGCGAAGCGCGGTGATCGGCTGGCTGCAGCCGGCGTGAAAGAGGTATCGACATGAATACGGTGACCGAGAGCAGGCACGTGGCGGGACAGGGCGAGGGCGCCCTGCCCGCACGGCCGCTCACGATCCTCGTCGCCGCGCTCGGCGGCGAGGGCGGCGGCGTGCTCGCCGAATGGCTGGTCGACGCCGCCGCGGCGAGCGGCTTTCCGGTGCAGAGCACCTCGATCCCGGGCGTCGCGCAGCGTACCGGCGCGACGACGTACTACATCGAGATCTACCCCGTGACCGCGGACCGGCTGGGCGGCCGGGCGCCCGTGCTCGCGCTCACGCCCTCGCCCGGCAACGTCGACCTGATGGTCGCCTCCGAGTTCGTCGAGGCCGGCCGCGCGATGCAGGCGGGCTACGTCAGCCCCGAGCGCACGACGCTCGTCGCCTCGACGCACCGCGTCTACACCGTCGCCGAGAAGGCGGCCATGGGCGACGGCCGCTACGACACCGAGCGGCTGCGCAAGGCGGCCGGGACGCTCGCGCGCCGCGCCATCCTGTTCGACATGGCCGAGATCGCACGCCAGTCGGGCACCGTGATCAACGCGGTGATGTTCGGCGCGATGGCCGGCGCGGGCGTGCTGCCGCTCGGGCGCGAGGCTTGCGAGAACGCGATCCGCAAGCAGGGCAAGGGCACCGAGGCGAGCCTGCGGGGGTTCGCCGCCGGCTACGCACACGCCGCGGGCGCGGCGCCGGCCGCGCCGGCGCCCGAGGAGAAGCGGTGGCGCGGCCGGGCGAGCGAGCGCGTGCGCGCGATCTTCCCGCCGGAAACGCATCGCCTGCTCGAGGAGGGCGTCGCCCGCGTGCTCGACTACCAGGATCGCGCGTACGCCGACCTGTACGTGCAGCGGCTCGAGCCGGTGCTCGCCGCCGACGAGCGCGCCGGCGGCGCGGCCAGCGGATACAAGCTCACCAACGAGACCGGGCGCTTCCTCGCGCTCTGGATGAGCTACGAGGACATCATCCGCGTCGCGGACCTGAAGACGCGGCGCTCGCGCTTCGAGCGGGTGCGCAGCGAGGTGGACGCCAAGCCCGGCGAGCCGGTCGTGATCGTCGAGTACCTCAAGCCCGGCGTCGAGGAGATCTGCTCGATCCTGCCGCGCACGCTCGCGCGCCCGATCCTTGCCTGGGCCGAGCGCAGCGGCCGCTCGCTCAACTTCGGCATGCACCTCAGGACGACGACGGTGTCCGGCTACCTGCTGCTGCGCTCGATGGCGTGGCTGCGCCCGCTCAGGCGCAGGACCTCGCGCTACGCCGAGGAGCAGGAGCGCATCGACCGCTGGCTCGCCGCGGTGACCCGGGCCGCGCAGACCGACGGCGCGCTCGCGCTGGAGGTCGCCGAGTGCGCACGCCTCGTCAAGGGCTACGGCGACACCCATCGCCGCGGCTGGGGCAACTTCGAGCGGATCCTCGCGACGCTCGTCGAGGGCCAGCCCGAGCTCTCGCCCGCCGATCGCGCCGCCGCGATCCGCAAGGCGCGCCTCGCCGCGCTCGCCGATCCGGAGGGCAAGGCGCTCGGGAAGGAGATCGGGGAGGCGAAGCCGGTGGTGTGGCTGACGCCGAAGAAGGCCGAGCTGATGGGCAAGGAATGAAGCCCTTCTCGCTCGAGCACGCGATCCGCTTCTCGCACTGTGACCCCGGCGGGATCGTTTACTTCCCGCACTTCTTCGAGATGATCTACGTGACGGTCGAGGACTGGTTCGACCGCGCGATCGAGCCGGAATTCGAGTCGCGCCTGCGCAGCCGTCAGATCGGCTTTCCGACCGTCAACACGCAGTGCGCGTTCTACCGGCCGAGCCGGGTCGGCGACCGCCTGTCGATGCATCTCTCGATCGCGCGGCTCGGCCGCAGCTCGGTCGAGTTCGTGCTCTCGGGGCGCGCGGGCGGCGAGGAGCGCCTGCGCGCCCGGCATCTCATCGCGCTCGTCTCGCTCGACACGCTGCGCGCGATCCCGATCCCCGAGGAGCTGCGCGCGCGCATGGCCGCCTACGTCGCCGGCGGCGCGGACGCCCCGCTCGCGCGGCTGCCGGCGCCCGCCCCGGCCCGGCCGGCCAGGGTGTTCCCGACCGAGTACCCGATCCGCTTCTCGCACTGCGATCCCGGCGGCATCGTGCACTTCCCGCGCTTCTTCGACATGATCAACGCCGCGGCCGAGGACTGGTTCGGCGAGGCGCTCGGCATCCGGTTCGACGCCATGCACATGGGCAAGCGCCTGGGCGTGCCGATCGTCGACACGCAGTGCGAGTTCTACAAGCCGTGCCGCATCGGCGAGCGTCTGGTGCTCGAGCTCTCGGTGGCGCGGCTCGGGCGCGCCTCGTTCGAGCTCACGCTCTCGGGGAAGATCGACGGCGAGGAGCGCATCCGCGCGCGCAACGTGCGCGCGATGATGTCGCTCGAGACCTACCGCGCCATCCCGATTCCCGACGACCTGCGCGAGCTGATGCGGCCGTACGTCGCCGCGCCGGCCGGCGCCTGAGCGCATGCGCATCGCCGTGCTCGGCGCGACCGGCGTCCTTGGGCGCCGCGTGCTGCCCGCGCTGGCCGGCCGCGGGCACGAGGTCGTGGCGGTGGCCCGCGATCCGCGCCGGGTCGATGCGCGCGACGGGCGCATTCGCGCGGTGCCCGGCGACATCCTCGACCCGGCGGCGCTCGCCGCGCCGCTCGCGGGCTGCGACGCCGTCCTGCACCTTGCGACCGCGATCCCGCCGCCGGGGGGCGACTGGACGATGAACGACCGCGTCCGGCGCGAGGGGACGCGCAACCTGCTCGCGGCGGCGGCCGCGGCGCACGTGCGGCGCTACGTGCAGCAGAGCGTCGCGATGCTGCTCGCGGGCCCGCGCGAGCGGGTCGCCGACGAGGACGCGCCGCTCGCGCCGGCGCCGAACCTCGTCTCCGCGGTCGAGATGGAGACGCTCGTGCGCGCGACGCCGCTCGACTGGGTGATCCTGCGCGGCGGGCTCTTCTACGGCCCCGGCACCGGACGGTGGCAGGCGTGGAACGCCGCCGCGCGCGAGCGGCTCGCCGCGCTGCCGGGCGACGGCGGCGACTCCGTCTCGCTCGTGCACGTCGACGACATGGCGACCGCGGTCGTCCTCGCCGCCGAGTCGCGCCTCGCGCGCGTCGTGCTGAACGTCGTCGACGACGCGCCGGTGACCTACGCCGAGCTCTTCGGCCATCTCGCGCGCCGGCACGGCGCGCCGCCGCCGGCGCCCGGCGGACCGCCCGGCCTCGCGAGCTTCCGCGTCAGCAACGCGCGTGCGCGGCAATCGCTCGGCTGGTCGCCGCGCTACGCCGACTATCGCAGCGGAAGCGCGGCGGAGTAGGCCCCGACCCGGGACCTATCCCCAGATCGCCCTCGCGGCGTCGACGCAGAGCTTGAGCTTCGCGCGCTCGTCCGCTTCGGTGACCGGGTTGCCGCCCATCGTGCTCGCGAAGCCGCACTGCGGGCTGATCGCGAGGCGCGCGGGGTCGATGTGCCTGGCCGCCTCGTCGGCGCGGCGCTTCAGCTCGTCGAGCGACTCGAGCCGGGGCACCTTCGAGCTCACCAGGCCGAGCACCACCCCCTTGCCCGCGGGCACGAGCCTGAGCGGTGCGAAGTCGCCGGCGCGCGGCGTGTCGAACTCGAGCAGGAAGTGGTTCACCCGCGCGCCCTGGAAGAGCCGCTCCGCCACCGACTCGTAGCCGCCCTCGGCGAGGTACTTGCCCTTGTAGTTGCCGCGGCACATGTGCACGCCGACGACGACCCCGGCGGGGATGCCCTGCACCGCCTGGTTGATCGCCTCGACGTAGAGGTCGACCAGCCGGTCCGGGTCCTCGCCGTCGGCCTTCACGCGCGCGCGCGCGGCCGGGTCGCAGAGCGCCGCGAGCGCGACCTCGTCGAGCTGCACGTAGCGCGCGCCGGCCGCCGCGAGGTCGCCGATCTCGGCCCGATACACCTCGCCGAGGTCGGCGAAGAACTCGGCCGGGTCGCGGTACACGCCGGGGTCGGCGTACTGCTTGCCGCGCCAGAAGTGCATCGTCGACGGCGAGGGCATCGTGATCTTGGGCGTCGCGCGCGTGATGCCTGCGACGAACTCGTACTCGTCCAGCGCGATGGGCCCGCTCCGCCGGACGCGCCCGCTCACGTGCGGCGTCGTGAACTCGGCCTCGTGCCCGTGCTCGTCGTGGAACTTGAAGAGCGCCTCGCGCACGGTGAGGCCCTCGGTCAGGAACACGAACCGCGCCCAGTACGAGACGCGGCGGAACTCGCCGTCGGTGACGACCTCCAGGCCGCATTGCTCCTGCAGCCTCACCGCGTCGCGGATGGCTTGGTCCTGGATCGCGCGGAACGCGGCGTCGTCGATCTCCCTCGCCGCGTGCCGGCGGAACGCCTGGCGCAGCTGCGCCGGCCTGAGCAGACTGCCGATGTGGTCGGCGCGGAACGGCGGGCGGCCGTCGGGCTGGATTGTCATGGCGCGGAATTCCTCGCAAGAGACGGCGCGGGCGACTGCACGTGGCCGATTCTAGCCCGGGTTGCCCGCTCATCGAACTCCCCGTTCGAGCATGACTTCCCGCGATGGTCGGGCGGCCCTGCGAGAGATCCGGGCGAGCGCCAATGCCCGCGGCCGCGTTCGCCGCGCCGCGGCACGCGCGAGGTTGATCGCTGCGTCGTATCAATGGACAATCGTCGTGCATGCGCCGATGGAGGAGGATGCGAAGCCGTGCGTGACGCCGTCACGTGGTACGCGGAGCTGCGCGGCAAGTGCGCGCCGCTCCTCCTCGTCGAGCGCGCGCGGCGCGAGCCCGACGCGGTCGCCTACCGCGCGAAGCATCTCGGCCTGTATCGCGAGCGCACCTGGCGCGAGTACGCCGGGCTCGTCGCGCGCAGCGCGCGCGGCCTCGCCGCGCTCGGGCTCGGGCGCGGCGAACGCATCGCCATCATGGGCGACGCCTGCGAGGAGTGGATCCTGTGCGACCTCGGCGCGCAGTCGCTCGGCGCGATCACCTACGGGATCTACCCGACTGCGTCGGCGGCCGAGGTCGAGTACCAGATGCGCGACGGCGGCGCGGCGATCTTCGTCGCCGAGAACCAGGAGTACGTCGACAAGATCCTGGCCTACGCCGACGCGCTGCCGGAGCTCCGCTGGATCGTCGTGATCGACGACTCGGCGATGTTCGCCTACGACCACCCGAAGCTCAGGACCTTCGCGCAGCTCTACGAGCTCGGCGACGACGCCGGCCTCGACGAGCTCGAGCGGCTCGCGCGCGCGGTGGACCCGGCTTCCGGGGCCTTCATCGTCTACACCTCGGGAACCTCCGGGAACCCGAAAGGCGCGCTGGTGACGCACGGCGCGCACCTCGCGGCGGCGGCGAACATGGTGCTGCACTATCCCGCGCTCGCGGAGCGCCCCCATCGCACCGTCGCCTACCTCCCGCTCTGCCACATCTTCGGGCGCGACATCGCGGTGACCCTGCCGCTGCTCTCGCGGATGGTGCCGCACTTCGGCGAGAGCCTGGAGGACCTGCCGCAGACGCTGTTCGAGGTCGCGCCGACGGTGCTCTTCACGGTGCCGCGCTACCTGCAGAAGTTCGCCTCCCACGTGCTGGTCGGGATCGCCGGAACCTCGGCGGTGAAGCGCGCCGCGTACGAGCTCGCGGTGAGGATCGGGCGCCGCCACCTCCGGGCGGTGTGGGACGGGCACGCCGGGCTCGGGCCGGTCTACGCGGCTGCGCGGCTCGCGGTGTTCCGTCCGCTGCTCAACAAGCTCGGCCTCGACGGGCTCGAGCTCCTGGTCGCCGGCGGCGCGCCGCTGCCGCCCGACACGATGGCGCTCTGGCAGATCTGGGGCGTGAACACGATGGAGCTCTACGGCCAGACCGAGACCGCCGGCGGCATCATCACCGGCCAGCGCGGGCGCTTCCCGCGCCCCGGCAGCGTCGGCGACGCGCCGCCCGGCTGGGAGGTGAAGCTCGCCGGGGGCGAGGCGAACCGCGGCGAGATCCTGGTGCGCAGCCCCGATCTCTTCGACGGCTACTGGGGCAACCCGGAGGCGACGCGCGAGACCAAGGGCGAGGACGGCTGGCTGCGCACCGGCGACGTCGGCGAGTGGGTCTCCCCTCCTTTCCAGGGAGGGGTGGCCGCGCGGCGGCCGGGGTGGTTCAGCCGGCGCCGCCACCACCCCGGCGGCTTCGCCGCCACCCCTCCTCAGGGAGAAGGGCAGCACCACCCCGACGGCTTCGCCGCCACCCCTCCTCAGGGAGGAGGGGATATGCCGCGGCGCGAGCTACGGCTCGTCGACCGCGTGCGCGACTTCATCGTCACCTCGGGCGGCAAGACGCTCTCGCCGTCCTATATCGAGAACCTGCTGCGGGCGAGCCCCTACGTCGCCGAGGTCATGGTGATCGGGCACGGCCGGAAGTACCTGACGGCGCTGGTGGAGATCGACTTCGACACCGTGTCGGACTGGGCGCGCGCCCGCAACATCGCCTACACCGGGTTCACGAGCCTCGCGCAGAACCCGGAGGTGCGGCGCCTGATCGAGGACGAGATCGCGCGCGCGAACGGCGCGCTCGCGCGGGTCGAGCAGGTGAAGAGCTTCCGCATCCTGCCGAAGGCGCTCGACCCCGAGGAGGAAGGCGAGCCGGTCACGCCGACGCGCAAGGTGAAGCGCGCGCTGATGATCGAGCGCTTCCGCGAGCTCGTCGAGTCGATGTACGACCACCGCGAGGAGCGGCTGCTCGCGGCGGGCGCGGGCGACGTGCTCCGCGCGGAGTAGAATCCAACGCGGTTTCCAGAGGAGGAGGTGTTATGTCCAAGCAACTGACTCGAATCGCGGCGTGCGTCGCGGCGGCGGCCGCGCTGCAGGCCGCGCCCGCGCTGGCCCAGGACGCCTACCTGATCGGCGTCTCGGGCGCGATGACCGGCCCGGTCGCAGGCGGCTACGCGCCGATCGTCGAGTCGATGAAGGCCTACCTCGACCACGTCAACGCGCAGGGCGGGGTCAACGGCAAGCGGGTCGAGATCGTCATCCAGGACGACCAGGCGCAGCCCTCGCGCGCCGCCACCAACGCGAAGAAGCTCGTCGCGCAGGACCGGGTCGTCCTGCTCGTCAATACGAGCCTCTCGTCGACCTACGCGCCGATGGTCGCCGAGTCGAAGCGCGCGGGCGTGCCGCTCTTCTTCGCCGGCGGCGTCTGCCCGCCGGAGACCTACCCGCCGGCCGACCCGCTGCAGTTCTGCTCGACCGCGTACAGCGCCAACCTCGACTCGGAGGCCGCGCTCGGATTCATCAAGTCGTCCTCGTCGTCGCCGGTGCGCATCGCTTTCGCCGGCATGGCGATCCCGCTCGTGCGCACCGGGATCGAGCACGCCGAGAAGGTGGCGGCGAGCCTCGGCATGAAGACCGTCGGGACGCAGTACTCGCCGCCGCCGGCGCCCGACTACACGCCGTTCGCCACGAAGATCAAGGACGCGGACCCGAACTGGGTGTTCTCGTGGTCGCCGTGGGTCTCGCAGGTGCGCACGTTCGAGGCGCTGCGGCGCCTGGGCTGGGACGGGCCGTACGTCACCTGGGCGCACCTCAACGCCGAGGAGGAGCTCGCGCGCATCAAGGACGGGCGGTTCTACGTCATCGGCACCAACGCGTTCCTCGAGGACAACCTGCCGGTGCACGCCGAGATGCGCGCGGTCGCGCACCGCGCCGGGCTGAAGTACCCGACCTCCTACCTGACCGAAGGCTACGTGGCCGGCATGGTGCTCGAGGCGGCGCTGAAGAAGGTGTCGTGGCCGCCGACGCCGCAGAAGGTCGCCGCGGCGATGAGCAACCTGAAGGTCGACCTGCGGGGGCTGCGCGGCGGGCCGCTCGAGTGGACCAAGGACAACCACTTCCGGACCGCACAGTACTACCGAGTGTGGCGCTGGGATCCGGCGCAGAACCGGATCGTGCGCGTCCAGGACTGGAAGGCGATCCAGGCGAAGCGCTGAGCCGGCGCCGCGACGCCGCACGCCGGCCGGCGCCCGCCCGCCCCGCGACCGCAGCCCGCCCTCCGCTCCCGTCCCGCGGGAGCGGGCCGCCTCCCTCGCGCCATGCAGCTCGCCGTCAACATCGCCGTCCTCGCCGCCATCTACGCGCTGATCAGCTGCGGCTACGTGCTGATCTACCGCGCGACCCGCGTCCTGTCGCTCGCGCACGGCGAGCTGATGATGCTCGGCGCGTACGGGCTCTACGCGACCGCGTCGCTCTTCTCCGGCCATCCGGTCGCCGCGGTCGCGGCCGCGGGCGTGCTCGCGCTCGCCGTCGGCGTGCTGGTCTACTTCGCGCTGATGTGGCGCATGACCGGCGAGTCGGTGCTCGCCGCGGTGCTCGCGACGATCGCGCTCGGCATCCTGCTGCGCGGCTTGATGGCCCTCGCATTCGGCACGCAGACGCGCCACCCGCTGGCCGAACTCGGGTGGACGAACGCGTCGATCGCGGTCGGCGAGGACGCGTTCGTCTCCGGCGTCGGTCTCGTGCTGGTGCTGGCGACGGCCGCCGTCTACGGCCTGCTCTTCGCGTTCCTGCGGTTCACGCGCTGGGGCATCCGCATGCGCGCCGCCGGGCAGAACCCGCTGCTCGCCGCGCAGCGCGGCATCGGCCTGCACGGCATCTACGCGCTCGCCTGGGGCCTCGCGACCTTCACCGGCGGGCTCGCGGGCATGCTGATCGCATCGGACGCGGGCCTCGAGAGCACCATGGTGGTGATCGGCCTGAAGGCGTTCCCCGCCGCGCTCGTCGGCGGGCTCGACAGCCTGGCCGGCGCGCTGCTCGGGTCGATCGTGATCGCCGCGGCCGAGGTGCTGATGGTGCACCACGTCGATCCGCTGCTCTCGGACGTGGTGCCGTTCTTCATCCTGCTCGCGATGCTGATCGTGCGGCCGTGGGGGTTCTTCGGCTCGCGCGAGGAGCTGGATCGGGTATGACCGGGCCACCGGCAACCCGGGGGCACGGGAAGGTCCCGCCGACCGGACGGGGCCCGCGCCCCCTGCATCTCCCGGTATGACGGTTCCCCGGGCGAGCGGCTACTTCCGCACGCGCTACGCGGAGGACTTCGCGCTGCTCGACACCCGCACGCGCAAGGCGTGGGCGGCGCTCTTCGCGGCCGCGCTTCTCGTCTACCCCTTCCTCGCCGGCCCGCTCGCGCTCGACCTCGCGAACCAGGTGCTGCTCGGCGCCGTCGGCGCGGTGGCGCTGATGCTGCTGACCGGTTACGCGGGGCAGATCTCGCTCGGGCACGCGGGGCTCCTCGCGGCCGGCGCGTTCACGACCGGGATCCTGTTCAAGGAGTTCGGCGCGCCGTTCTGGGTGACGCTGCCCGCCTCGGCCCTGGTCGGCGCCGCGCTCGGCCTCATCTTCGGCCTGCCGAGCCTGCGCCTGCGCGGGCTGTATCTCGCGGTCTCGACGCTCGCGCTGCACTTCATCGTGATCCATCTCGGCGCCGAGTACGAGACGAAGCGCGGGTTCTCGACCGGCATCCTGGTCGATCCGCCGTCGATCGGCGGCTGGCAGCTCTACGACGCGCGCGCGTGGTACTTCGTGCTGCTCGCCGCGGCCGCGGCGACCGTGCTCTTCAGCCTGAACCTGCTGCGCTCGAAGACCGGACGCGCCTGGCGCGCGATCCACGGCCGCGAGGCCGTGGCCGGCGCGCTCGGCATCAGCGTGCACCGCGCGAAGCTCTCCGCCTTCGTCGTCTCGTCGATGCTCACCGCGGTCGCCGGATGCCTGTTCGCCTACTTCCGCGGCTTCGTCTCGGTGGAGGCGTTCTCGCTCTTCCTCACGATCCAGTACGTCGCGATGGTCATCATCGGCGGGATGGGTTCGATCCTCGGCGCGGTGCTCGGCACGGTGTTCGTGATCCTGTTTCCGTACTTCATCGAGTGGCTGATGGAGGCCGCCGGCCTCGCGGAGGAGCTCGCCGCGGTGGTGTTCGCGGTCAACTACTCGGCGTTCGGCCTGGTGATGATCCTGTTCCTGGTCTTCGAGCCGCAGGGGCTGGTCGGCGTCTGGCGCCGCATCCAGGCGTGGTTCCTGATGTGGCCCTTCAAGCAGAAGCCGCTCGCGGGGACGAAGTGAGCGACGTCCTGCTCAGGCTCGAGCGGCTCGAGGTCGTCTACCACCGCGTCATCACCGCCGTGCAGGGCGTGTCGCTCGAGGTCCCGCGGAGCGGCATCGTCGCGCTGCTCGGCACGAACGGCGCCGGCAAGACCACGACGCTGCGGGCGATCTCCGGCTTCATCGGCCTCGACGACGCGCGCGTCACCGAGGGCGCGATCGTCTACGGCGGCAGCCGCATCGAGAACCGCGCGCCGCACCGGATCACCGCGCACGGCATCGCGCTGGTGCCGGAGCGGAGCAAGGTCTTCGAGAACCTGTCGGTGGCGGAGAACCTCGAGGCCGTGGTGCCGCGCCCGGGCGCCGACCGCCGGCGGCTCGCCGAGTCGATCTACGAGCTCTTCCCGGCGCTCGCACGGCTGCGCGCGCGCGAGGCGGGCTACCTCTCCGGCGGCGAGCGCCAGATGCTCGCGATCGGCTCGGCGCTCGCGTGCGCCCCCGACCTGCTGCTGGTGGACGAGCTCTCGCAGGGGCTAGCGCCGGTGATCGTGGAGGAGCTCGTCGGGCGGCTGCGGCGCGTGCGCGCCGAGCTCGGCACCACGATCCTGCTGGTCGAGCAGAACGCGCACGTCGCGCTGGACGTCGCCGACTACGGCTACGTCATGGAGAACGGTCGCGTGGTGCTCGACGGCACGCCGGAGCGGCTGCGCGCGCACGCCGACATCCAGGAGTTCTATCTCGGCGCCGGCGGCGGCGAGCGGCGCCGCAGCTACCGCGAGGTCAAGCAGTACCGCCGGAGCCGGCGCTGGTATGGCTGACGGCGCCGTCCTGCGGCTCGAGCGCGTGTCGCTCGCCTTCGGCGGGCTGCAGGTGCTGGACGGCGTCTCGCTCGCGACGCGGCCCGGCGAGCTCCTCGCCCTGATCGGGCCGAACGGCGCGGGCAAGACCTCGGTGCTGAACTGCATCAGCGGCATCTACCGGCCGGCGAGCGGCGGCATCGCCTTCGGCGGGGCCGACATCACGCGCGAGAGGCCGCACCGCATCGCGCGCCTCGGGATCGCGCGGACGTTCCAGCACGGCGAGCTCTTCCCGCACATGACGGTGGTCGAGAACCTGCTCGTCGCCCGGCACGCGCACATCGGCACCGGCATCGTCGGCGAAGGCCTGTTCCTGCCGCGCGTGCGCGCGGCGGAGACCGCGCACCGGCGCGCGGTCGAGGAGGTGCTCGAGTTCGTCGAGCTCGAGCGCCACCGGCACGAGCACGTCGACGCGCTGCCGTTCGGCATGCAGAAGATCGTCGGCTTCGCGCGCGCCCTGGCGATGGAGCCGAAGGTGCTGCTGCTCGACGAGCCCTCCGCGGGGCTCAACCGCGAGGAGCGCGAGGACCTCGCGCGCCACATCCTGCGCATCAAGCACGAGCTCGGCATCGCGATGATCTGGGTCGAGCACGACATGCAGATGGTGGCCGACCTCGCCGACCGCATCCACGTGCTCGACTACGGCGTATCGCTCGCCGAGGGCGCGCCCGACGAGGTGCTGCGCGACCCGCGCGTGGTCGCCGCCTACCTCGGCTCGCGGGCGGCGGTCTGAGCCGCGGGCGGGAGACGGGCCCGGTCGCGTTCCGCGGGCGGGGCGACCGGCCCGCGGCGGGGGGTGGGCGCATGCGGCCGCCGGCGCCGGGCGGGCGCATTCGCCGACGCATCGCGCTCCGCGCAAGCGGTTTATCATTGGGCGTATCGAGGCATAGCGCGCCGCAGCAGACCGAGGATCAGCCATGTCATCCGTCCCGAAACCCGCGCCCCAAAGCGAACGCCAGGCGTTCTACAGGAAGATCGACAAGGCGAGCGTCGCCCCGCTGTGGGAGGTGCTGCACGACCTCATCACGCACGCGCCGAAGACGGCCTGCGTGCCGGCGATCTACAAGTGGCAGGAGCTCCATCCGTACGTGCTCGAGTCGGGCGGCCTGATCACCGCGCAGGAAGCCGAGCGGCGCGTGCTGGTGCTCGAGAACCCGGGGCTGCGCGGCCAGTCGCGCATCACCCAGAGCCTGTACGCCGGCCTGCAGCTGATCCTGCCGGGCGAGGTCGCGCGCGCGCACCGGCACTCGCAGTCGGCGCTGCGCTTCATCATGTCCGGCAGCGGCGCGTACACGGCGGTCCAGGGCGAGCGCGTCACGATGCACCCGGGCGACTTCATCATCACGCCGTCGTGGACCTGGCACGACCACGGCAACCCGGGCGACGAGCCGGTGATCTGGCTCGACGGCCTCGACGTGCCGATCGTCGAGCTCTTCGGCGCCCAGTTCATGGAGCGCATGGAGGCCCAGTCGCAGCGCACCTCGCACTCCGAGGGCGAGTCGCTCGCGCGCTTCGGCGCGAACATGCTCCCGGTGAACTACGTGCCGGGCAGCCGGACCTCCCCGCTCTTCTGGTATCCGTACGAGCGCTCCCGCGAGGCGCTCGCGACGCTCGCCAAGGCGGAGGCGCCGCACCCGGCGCACGGCCACAAGCTCCAGTACGTGAACCCGGCCACCGGCGGCTTCCCGATGCCGACGATCGCGACCTTCCTGCAGCTCCTGCCGCAGAGCTTCTCGGGCAAGAGCTACCGCTCGACGGACTCGACCGTGTTCGCGGTGGTCGAAGGCAAGGGCCGCGCGTGCTTCGGCGACGAGACGCTGCACTTCGAGCCGCAGGACGTCTTCGTGATGCCGAGCTGGACCGCCTACTCGCTGCACGCCGACCAGGAGTGCGTGCTCTTCAGCTTCTCCGATCGTCCGGTGCAGGTCGCGCTCGACCTGTGGCGCGAGCAGGCCTGACGCGCCGCCAGCAGGGGCGCGAGGCGCGGGGCCTTCGAGCAAGCCGCCAGGCCCTGGCGCGCGGCGGCGCGCCGGGGCTTTGTTTCGATCCGGTTTCGGCCGATGAAACAATCGAAACAAATGCGGCCGGGCGCTGCAGTCCGCGGGTTACCTTCGTCCTGAATACTCGCGCCGTGTGCGGAGCGACCTTGCCGCGTACGGCGCCGACGCCCAACGACGCCGTCCGCGCACTCCCGCGCACATGCACAGGAGAGCACGCAGATGAAGAGCATCCACAGGCAGGGCGGCTTCTTCGCCGTCGGCATCGCATTGGTGATCACGGCGGTCTTCGGCGTCACCACCGCGGCGATCGTCGCCTCCGAAGAACCCGGTCAGAGCACGGCGGCCGCGGCGCAGCCGCAACCGCCGGCAGGCTCGGTCATGGCGAGCGGGCAGCCGGAGCAGAACTGACCCCGCCGGCGGCGCGCCGGGTCACGCGAGCGGCGGCACCCCGGCGCGCCGCCGCAGACTCGCGTTGCGGTAGTCGAGCTCCTGTCCGGCGAGATCCGCCGCGTCCTCGGAGCAGAGATAGGCGATGATCCGCGCCGGCACCTCCGGCGGCGCGAGCTCGTCGCGCCGCTTGCGGCTGATCGGGTTGATGCCCGAGGCGCGGATGGTTTCCTGCATCCCGGTGTCCACGAGCCCCGGGGCGTAGCCGTACACGCGCAGCCCCTGCGCGCCGAGCTCGGCGGCGAGCGCGAGCGTGAGCATGTGCAGCCCCGCCTTGGCCGTGCAGTAGGCCGACCACCCCTCGAAGGGCTTGTGCGCGGCGCCCGAGCTCACGTTGACGACGACGCGGCCGGCCGCGTCGCCGGCGCCGAGGAACGCGCGCGCGGCGTGGTAGGCGCCGAGAAGCGTCACCCCGACGTTGCCGGCCCATGCCGCCGGGTCGGTGTCGACGAAGCGCCCGATCGGCTCGATCACCGCGGCGTTGTTGACCAGGATGTCCGGACGGCCGAGCTGCGCGCCGCACTCGGCCATCACGCGCTGCATGTCCGCATAGCGGGCCGCGTCGCCGCCGATCGCGATCGCCCGCGCGCCGGTCGCGGCGATCGCGCGCGCGACCTCGGCCGCGCGGCCGGCCGATCGCGCCACCAGGACGACGGCCGCGCCTTGCGCCGCGAGACGGTGCGCGACCGCGGCACCGAGCCCGCGGCTCGCCCCGACGACGACCGCGCGCTTGCCATTCAAGCCCCGGATCTCCACCCGCCTCTCGCCCTTCTGACATCATGCTGGCCGGGGTCGCGATGCGCAACCGAAAGCCGCCCGGCGCGACGCTCGACGTCGGCCTGATCTCCGACACCCACGGGCTCCTGCGACCCGAGGCGGTGGCGGCGTTGCGCGGCAGCGACCGCATCGTGCACGCTGGCGACGTCGGCAGTGCCGCGGTGCTCGCCGCGCTCGCGGCGATCGCGCCGGTCACCGCCGTGCGCGGCAACGTCGATCGCGGCGAGTGGGCCGCCGCTCTGCCCGCGACCGCGACGCTGCGGGTCGGCGACGTCCGGATCTACGTCATCCACGATCTGGCCGGGCTCGACGTCGATCCGGCCGCGGCCGGCGTGCAGGCCGTCGTCGCCGGCCACTCGCATCGGCCGCGGATCGCCTCGCGCGGCGGCGTGCTCTACGTCAACCCGGGCAGCGCCGGGCCGCGCCGCTTCAGCCTGCCGATATCGCTCGCGCGGCTGCGCATCTCCGGGTCGCGCGTGCGCGCGCGGCTGGTCGAGCTCGTGCCCGCCTGAGGCGGCCGATCCCGCGCCGCCAGCTCACGAGGCGTGCTCGCGCACCGCGGCCGGGGCCGCGGGCGCCGGCGCCACCTCGACGCGATTGCGCCCGCTGTGCTTGGCGCGGTAGAGCGCATCGTCCGCCGCCTTGAGCAGCGCCGGACCGTCGGGCACGTCCGGGCCGAGCGCGGCCACGCCGACGCTCACCGTGACCTTGATCGGCGCGCCGGCCGCCGGCGCGTCGGCGGTCGCGATCGGGTGCGCCTCGACGCTGCGGCGCAGGCGGTCGGCCAGCAGGCACGCGTCGGCGAGCGCGGTGTGCGGCGCGAGGATCAGGATCTCCTCGCCGCCGTAGCGCGTGACGATGTCGGACTTGCGGGCCGCGTCGAGCATCAGTCGCGCGAGCGCGATCAGCACGCGGTCGCCGACCGCATGGCCGAGCCGGTCGTTCACGCTCTTGAAGTGGTCGACGTCGAGCAGGAGCCCGGAGAGCGGGATGCCGTAGCGGACCGACTTGCCGACCTCTTCCTCCAGCCGCCGGTCGAGGTGGCGGCGGTTGTAGAGCCCGGTCAGGGGGTCGGTGATGCTCTGCTCCTCGAGCGCGGCGACGCGCCGCACGTCGCGCGCGGTCTGCAGCGACACGAGCGTCACCAGCAGGACGAAGTAGCCGCCGAGGAAGAAGGCGCCGGGAACCAGCAGGTCGGCGAGCGAGTCGGCCTCGGGGCGGTCGGCGACGAGATACGAGACGTACGCGGCCACGAAGACGTACATGAACGCGGCGAGCACCTGCCAGTGCCGCCGCACCGTGCCGCCCGGAAGCTCGCCGATGATCTGCCCCGCCGGCACGAGCGCCATCACCAGCAGCACTGCGCCGACGGCGACCAGCCCGGTGGCGATGGCGTCGAGCAAGCGGAATCTCGCATCGGTTCCAGGGCGAAGGGTGGTGCAAATCGTCGCCGAATGCAACTCTCGCCCCGGCCGCCCGAATTCTGCGACCATTGGCGCCGCGGCGCCTCGCACCCTTCTCGCGCGCGCCCCGCTCCCCACGATGGACTCGCCCGCCGCATCCCGCCCCACCGCCTCCTCCGCCCGGGCCTCCCCCGCCGCCGCGCTCGCCAGGCTGCGCGAGGTGTTCGGCCATGCGGGCTTCCGCGGCGCTCAGGCCGAGATCGTCTCGCACGTCGCCGCGGGCGGCGACGCCCTGGTGCTCATGCCGACCGGCGGCGGCAAGTCGCTGTGCTACCAGCTCCCCGCGCTGCTGCGCGAGGGCACCGGCGTCGTCGTCTCGCCGCTGATCGCGCTGATGCAGGATCAGGTGGCGGCGCTGAAGCAGTACGGGGTGCGCGCGGCCTTCCTGAACTCGACGCTGGACGCGCGCACGGCGGCCGCGGTCGAGCAGTCGTTCTCCGCCGGCGAGCTCGACCTGCTCTACGTGGCCCCCGAGCGCCTGCTGACCGCGCGCTGCCTCGAGCTCCTCGGCCGCGCGCGGCTCGCGCTCTTCGCGATCGACGAGGCGCATTGCGTCTCGCAGTGGGGCCACGATTTCCGGCCGGAGTACCTCGAACTCGCGGTCCTCGCGGAGCGGTTTCCCGGGATCCCGCGCGTCGCGCTCACCGCGACCGCGGACCCGCACACGCGCCGCGAGATCGTCGAGCGGCTCGCGCTCCGCGACGCGCGCACGTTCGTGTCGAGCTTCGACCGGCCGAACATCCGCTACACCATCGTCGACAAGGGCGACGCGCGCGCGCAGCTCCTCGCTTTCCTCCGCGAGGCGCACCCCGGCGATGCCGGCATCGTGTACTGCCTGTCCCGCCGCAAGGTCGACGAGACCGCGGAGTGGCTCGCGGCGCAGGGCGTCAAGGCGCTGCCGTACCACGCGGGCATGGACGCGGCGACGCGCGCCGCGCACCAGGAGCGGTTCCAGCGCGAGGACGGCGTCGTGATCGTCGCGACGATCGCGTTCGGCATGGGCATCGACAAGCCCGACGTGCGCTTCGTCGCGC
>JAHDYJ010000102.1 GCA_023383795.1 Burkholderiales bacterium
ATCTTCTCGCAGGCCATGCGGTCGGTGTGCGGCGTCTTGAACACCCACTTCTTCGCGGGCTCGATGATCACCACCGCGCCGGCGAGCGACACGAACGGCACGCCGGCCTGCTCGACGAGCGGCACGACCGCCATGGTCTCGCCGGTGGTGCTGCCGCCGACGATCGCGTCGACCGCGTCCTGCTCGATCAGGCGCTTGGCGAAGGTGCGCGCTTTCTCGGCGTCGCCGCCGGAATCGTAGGAGACCAGCTGGAGCTTGCGCCCGAGCACGCCGCCCGCGGCGTTGATGCGCTCGACGTAGAGCTCGAGGGTCTTCTGCTCGGGGTCGCCGAGGAAGGCCGCCGGGCCGGTGACCGACAGGAACGCGCCGATCTTGATCGGCGCTTGCGCCATCGCGGCGGCCGCGCCGAAGGCGAGGCACAGGGCGAGCGCGGCGCGCGCGAGGTGCTTCACTCTGAACGTGGACATCATGCAATCTCCTCCGAGAGTCCTGCGGGGAAAAGCGGCGCACCGAGCGCCCGCGCGAGGCCCCAACGACGGCGAGCCCGGGCGCGCGGCGCCGCCCGAACCGCCAATCTATGCGCAGGCTCGGGCGCCGGTATTTGATCTGTGTCAGTTTTCCGGCCCGGCACGCCGACCTCTGAATCATTTGGCAGCCCCCGGGGCCGGCCGGCCGCTTCCGGCCACGGGCCGGTGCCGTCAGCATTGCGGACACCGCGGGGCGCCCGAGCGCGCGATACGCGAGTCGCGCGCCAAGCGCGCGTGCTGCGGGGCCGCATTCTTCCCGGGCGCTGCCATCGCACCCTGCGCCGCGGCGACTTCTCTATGCGTCCCGCATGAAAGCCGCGGTGTCTCGACTGCGCTACATGTTTCCCGATCGAGACGTTCAGCTTCACCGCTTCGCGCCGGCGAGCTCCACCTACTCAAAGGGTTATCGGACGTTGCGCACCGGTACGATCCTTGCGAACGCTCTTGCGCGGGAGGCATGGCGTCGGGTCTTGCCTCGCCTTCGTTTTGTCAACCTAGGAGCGTGCGCATGAAAAGGACCGTGATGGCAGCGGCCATTGCGTTGATCTTCGGTCCGGCGGCGTCGGTGTGGGCGAACCCCACCAACACGAACAACGCCGACTCGAACGACTCGATCTCGCAATCGGCGACGGCGAACTCCACGCAGGGCGGGGACGGTAGTCCGCAGGCCAACGAATTCTCGTCGGCCTGGCAGGACAACAGCAACAACAGCGACAACAGCAACAACAGCGATAACAGTACGACGAACAAGACGAAAACGATCACCAAGACCAAGAACATCAACAAGTTCGGCGATGCGGAAGCGGCGGCCGGCTCCGCGGCTGCGAACCACGGCGGCACCGCGCAGCTATGGTCGAACTCGCTGAACACGAAGGTCGTCGCGCTCTCGCGGCTGTCTGGCACGGTTACCGGCAACACCGTGTACGGGCTCGGCAATCAGGCGTGGAACACTGGCAGCGCCGACGGCGGCAAGGGCGGCAAGGGCTTCGGCGGCGTCGGGAACGGCGGCGTCGGGAATGGCGGCTCCGGCGGCAACGGCGGTGACGGCGGCAACGGCGGCAACGGCGGCTCCGGCGGCAACGCCAACAACGGCAGCGCGACCGCGGGCAACGCGTCGAACGGCAGCGCGACGAACGGCGGCGCCAGTGCCGGCAACGGCGGTGACGGCGGCGATGCCAGTGGCGCGAGGGCCCGGGGCGCGAACGGCGGCGACGCGAAGGGCGCCTCAGGCTACGGAGGAGAGGGCGGCCGCGCGGGCGACGGCGGCGACGGCTTCGGCGGTAGCGCCGCGGGCGGGAACTCCGGCAACGCGACCGGCGGCTCGGGCGGTGGCGGCGGCAGCGGCGGCGACGGCGGCCTCGCGAAAGGCGGCTCCGGCGGCGACGGCGGCAGCGGCGGCAGCGCGACCGGCGGCGCGGGCGGCAGCGGCGGCAGCACCGGGTCGGCCAGCGGTGGCTCGGGCGGTGATGGCGGTAGCGGCGGCAACGGGGGCAACGGCGCAGAGGGCATCGGCGGATTCGCGAAAGCCGAGAGCGAAGGCGGTGATGCGGGCGCAACGAGCAGCATCGGCACGCAGCGTCGCAGTGGCGACGCCACGCAGACCGCAGGCGCGACCGGCGGCGGCTCGACCGGCGGTGCGACCACCGGCGGTGGCGGCGCTGGCGGCAGCGGCGCGGCGGGCGCGGCCGGCGCGGTCGGCGCGGCCGGCGCGGCGGGCGCGAGCGGCGCAGGCGGCGCAGGTGCGGTCGGCGCGACCGGCACGGCCACGGGCGGTGCCGGCGCCGCTGGTGCGACCGGGACCAGCACGGGTGCGGCCGGTGCGACCGGCGGCGCAGGTGCGACCGCGTCCAGCGGTACCGGCGGTACCGGTAACGGTGGCGTCGGCAACGGCGCTGTGGGCGGCACCGGCGGCTCAGGCGGTGCCGGGGCTGGCGGCAGCGCGACCGGCGGCGCCGGCGGCAGTGCAACAGCCGCGAACACCGGCGGTGCCGGCGGCGCAGGCGGCAGCGCGACCAACGGCAGCGCGACGAACGGCGGCGCGTCGACGTCCGCGAGCAACGGTAGCGCGACGGCGGGCGACGGCGCGGTCGGCGCGACCGGCGCAGCCGGCGGCGCGGGCGGTCAAGGCACGGGCGGGACCGGCGGCGCAGGCAACGGCGGCACCGGAAACGGCGGCGTCGGCGGCGCGGGCGGGACGAACACCGTGACGGCAGGGACGTTCGACATGTCCAACGCGATCGCGAGCTCGTTCTCGAATAGCGCCGGGATCACTGTCGCGAGTCAGAACAGCGGCATCAATGCGCTCGTCCAGCAGAGCGTGAACGTCCAGGCGAATCTCACCATCCGCTGATCGGACGTATCGTGAAGCACGGCAGGGGCCGGACCACCACCGGCCCCTGCTTGTCGCGACTGCGGTCGCGGCGCGGTTGTGCAACATGGCGAGAAGGAGGTACCGCGCCATGCGGAGAATTACTACTCTGTGGCGTGCTGCGGCGCTCGCCGCGAGCCTGACGGCCGCGCCGGCGCTGGGCGATGCGACGCCGCCGGGCGCGGCAGGGCAGCACGCTGCACGCGCTGACCTGCTGGGCCAGGCGGTCACCGAGGCTCGGCTTGCCGAGCGTCGGGGCGGCGCCGCCGACGTGCGGATCAACGAGATCGTGGAGCGTGGGCTGGTGGCCGAGAACGAGGCTCATCACCTGACCACTGGGTCGAACTTCATCTCGGACGGCGCGTTCAGCGGCGCCACGGGGTTGCCGATCGTGATCCAGAACTCGGGCAACAACGTCCTGATCCAGAACTCGACGATTCTCAACCTGAACCTCAAGTGAGGTTCTGCAGGATGCGTTCGGTGGCAATCGCGTGCGCGTGCTGCGCGATGCTGCTCGGGAGCCCGGATGCTCGTCCGAGCGGCTCGACGGTCTTCGCGGGCACCGCCGCAGGCACGTTCTCGATGCCGGTCCGGACCTTGCGGGACATGCGCCTCGAGCGCGCGTTCCGCACGACGGTACGCCAGCAATACGATTTCAGCTGCGGCTCGGCCGCGGTGGCGACATTGCTCACCCATCACTACGGCCGGCGGCTCTCGGAGGCAGACGTGTTCAGGGCCATGTTCGAGCAAGGCGACCAGGCGCGGATCCGCCGCGAGGGATTCTCGCTGCTCGACATGAAGCGCTACCTCGAGTCGCTGGGCTACGAAGCCGACGGCTTCGAGGCCGGCCTCGACCAGCTCGCCGAGGCGAACGTTCCGGCGATCGTCCTCATCCGGGAGAACGGCTACAACCATTTCGTCGTGCTGAAGGGCCTCGCCGACGGCCAGCTCGTCGTGGGCGATCCGTCGGTCGGCACGCGGTTCATGTCGCGCGATCATTTCGAGTCGGTCTGGCAGGGCGGCATCCTGTTCGTGATCCGGAGCCACCTCGACGTCGCGCAGTTCAACACGGCGCGCGATTGGCGCTCTCGTCTCATCGCACCCCTCGGCGAGGCGATCGACCGCAACGCGCTCGGTGCGATGGTGCTGACGCTCCCGCCCCCTGACGCCTTCTGAGGAGAGCACGGTCATGCTCGAGCGCAACCCGACGCGCGCGATACCGATCCGTCGCAGGGCGCTCTGCGCCGCGCTCGCGCTCATGCTGCCAGCCGCCGCCGCGTTCGCGGCCCCGCCCTTTGCAGCGCTTCCGGCGGTGGAGGACGCGCGGCTTGCGGCCGTGCGCGGCGGCTTCACCCACGGCGGGCTGGACATGTTCTTCGGTATCACCCGCGAGGTGCTCGTGAACGGGCAGGTAGTCGCCGTGACCCAGCTCGTGATCGGCAATCTCGATCGGCTCGCGGCCGGCGGGCTCCCGACCGTCCAGACGATCGGAAACGCCCTGCTGCTCGTGCAGAGCGGAGCGGGCAACGTGGCGCCAGGCATCCCGGTCCCGGCCGCACTCGGCTCGACGCCGGCGGCGCAATCCGTGGCGAATGCGGGGCCAGCTTCGATGGCGGCCGCTCCGGCCCCGTCGGCTCCGCAAGGAGCGCAAACCCCGACGCCAGCCGCGACGGCGCCTCAGATGGGCGCACCGTCACTGGCCCCAGCCACGGCAAATACGCCGTCGGCGTCGTCCAGCACGCTCTCGAACCCGTCTCTGTCTCCGGCGGCCGCGCTCGCCGGGGCCGGCGGACCGGTCGCGGTCACGCCGCTCAACGTGGCGGGCCAGATCATCGTGCTGCCGAGCGCCGCGGCGATCATCACCGCGGTGCAGGCCTCGATGAACGACCAGCTCATCCAGACCCGCACGCAGATCGACGCGACGCTCAACGCCCTCTCTGCACTTCGTTCCGGCGAGTTCGCCGCCGCGCTCCGGGCGCAGACCCAGGGTTCCCTGCGGCCCTGACCGCGGACCCTGCGGCCGCGCACCGGCGGGTGCGCGCGCGGCGCCCGGTCGGGATCAGTACGTGTAGGGCACCCGCACCGTCAGCTCGAGATCCGGCGAGTCGTCGGTCACGCCTATCCCGAGCGAGAAGTTCAGCAGCGTCTTGGCGGTGAGCCGGTAGCTCACGCCGAACCGCGCCGTGCCGAGGACCAGCGACGAAGGGGGCGCCAGCCGCTTCGCCGCGCTCTCCTCGCCGCTCTGGCTCGACTTGCTGACCATGCTCTGCTGGTAGCCGACGCTGAACGACGCGCGATCGTTGAGCGCGAGACCCAAGCCGACGTTGAGGTCGAGGATGTCGCCCGGCTTGATGCGTCCGAAACCGCTCCCCACGTCGCGCGCGAAGTTGTACGTGTAGTTGATGCCGCCGAAGAAGACCGCCGGATCGGACGGGAAGAGCACCGACAGGCCGCCCTGCAGGCCGTAGAAGCCGGTGCCCGTGGCGAGCTCCTTCTGCAGACCGGTCAACGGCTCGGTTTCCACCTCGAACGGCCCCTTCCCGGTGCGCGTCTTGAAGCGGAGCGAGCCCACGTAGACCGGGTTGTCGGCCTGAACTCGGTTGAACTGGTAGCGCGCGGCGAACTCGAGATCGCCGATTCCCTTCCCGGTCGCGTCGAACATGCTATCGGTCACCGACGGCGTGGCGAGCGGGCGGGTCAGCGTACTGCTGTCCGCGTACACGTAGGGCAGCTTGGCTTCGAGCTCCAGGCGATTGGTCGCGCCCCACCGCCCCGTGAGCGCCGCGTAGTACGTGTCGCGCGCGACGCGGCGCACGTCGATGAGCCCGATCGTGAGCGCGGGAATGATCGAGAAGCCGACCAGGGCGACGCGGTTGTCGGTCGCGCGGATGTACTGCAGCGAGGGCTCGAGCGTGAATTTCCCGGGCGGCGTGAGCACGGTGGGCTCGGCAAAGATCTGTGCGACCTCCGGCGGCCGCTCGCGGTCGGGCGGCGCCTCGCCGACCGGCTTCGCCGGCGCGCCGGCCTGCGCGGACTGCACCGGCACCGACGCGCCGCCCTGCGGCGTTTCCACGGCGACCGCCGGTCCGCCCGGCGCCGGTCCGCGCCCGCGGATGCGGGCCTCGAGCGCGTCGAGCTCGCGCCGCCGCGCGTCGAGCCGGCGCCGCTCCTCGGCCAGCCGGCTGTGCTGCTCCGCGAGCGCCCGCTCGAGCGCGCGGATGTTCTCGGCCTCCGCGTCGAGCCGGTGCCTCATGGCCTCGAGGTCCACTGGATCGCCCACCGGCGCCTGCGCCCGCGCCGGTCCGGACGCGAGCGCCGCCAGCGCGACGAGCGCGCCCGCCTGGCCGATGCGGCGGATTCGGTTGATTCGCATGCTCGCCTCCTCCAAGGTCTCGCCAACATCGCCCGCCCCGCGGGCCGTCCGCGCACGAGCTCGCGCGCGCGGCGCGTCAGGCGCCCGGCTCGGAGTCCGGGGGGATCGCGCCCGAGCGGGCGATCGCGAGTTTCTGTATGCGCCGGTAGAGCGTGACGCGCGACACGCCGAGCTCGCGCGCCGTGGCGGCCATGTTGTGCCGGTTGCGTTCGAGCGCGGCGACGATGAGGTCGCGTTCGGTCGTACGCCGTGCATGCTGCAGGGAGACCGCGTTCGCGCCCGCTCCCCGGTGCGCGTCGAGCCCGAGGTCGCGCGGCGTGATCAGGCGGCCCTCGCTCATGATCATCGCTTTCTGCACGCGGTTGATCAGCTCGCGCACGTTCCCCGGCCAGGAGTGGATCTCCATGGCCACGCGCGCCTCGCTCGTGAAGCCGCGCACGCACGGCGCCTTCAATGTGCCGTACGTGTCGAACACGTCGTCGGCGAGCAGCGCGATGTCCCCGGCGCGGTTGCGCAGCGGCGGCAGGTCGAGGTGCAGCACGTTCAGCCGGTAGAACAGGTCCTCCCGGAAACGCCCCTGCCGCACCGCGGCCGCAAGGTCGACGTGCGAAGCCGCGATCACGCGCGCATCGATGCGCAGCGTCTGGGTCGACCCGACGCGCACGATGGTCTTCTCCTGCAGAAACCTGAGCAGGCTCGCCTGCGACTCGAGCGGCAGGTCGCCGATCTCGTCGAGGAAGATCGTGCCCCCTGCTGCAGCCTCGATGCTGCCCTGCTTGCGCTGGTGCGCCCCGGTGAAGGCGCCCTTCTCGTGGCCGAAGAGCTCGGACTGCACCAGGCTGGTCGGAAGGGCGCCGCAATTGACCGGCACGAACGGTCCGCGTCGGCGCGCCGAGTGACTGTGGATCGCCCGCGCGACCACTTCCTTGCCGGTTCCGCTCTCTCCGCTGACCAGCACCGGCGCATCGACGCGCACCATCTTGTCAATCGTCCGGTACAGCTCGAGCATCGCGGGGCTGCGACCGACCATGCCGTAGCGGCCCCGGAACGCCGGCTCGCTCGCCATCAGGATGCGCTTGAGGGCCGCCTTGCCGGATGCGTGGCCGAGCACCACCAGCAGACGCTCGATATCGAGCGGAAATGTGTGGAAATCATGAAACCCGTTGGCGAGCAGCGCTGCGACGTCGTGGCGCCGCGCGGCTTCCTTCGTCATGATCGCGATCCACTCGATCCGCGTGCCGCCGATCAGGCGCGCGAGCTCAATCTGCTCGAACGCGTCGGGGTGATCGAGAACGACCAGACCGACCGTGCACTCGCTCACCGCCGCGGCCGCGAGCGCCGCGTCGATGTCGCCCACCCACTGGAACTCCCATCCGCCTGCTGCGAGGGAAGTGCGCAGGTCGACGTCCGAGTCCGCCGTCTGCAGCACGAGAATCTTCCGCTTGACTTGCATTTGTCTTGTAGGTGTTATCGGACCGCGGCGCGCGCTCGCGCCCTCCGCGGTCAAGGTCACTCTCGATCACCTTCAGCGCATGACACGACCCAGGCATTGCATGCGCGCGCGTGAGCGTGTCTGCCTCGTGTCCGCGCTCCGTCAACGCAGACCGGGCCGGTCGCCGACGGGTTCCGCTGCCCGTCTGCAACCCCGACTCTCCTGTGCGGAAACCTACGCCGAGCGCGCGAAATGACGCAAGCATTAGATATACACGATTGGCTCTTATTTCCTTCCCGTTTGCGCTTCGTCATGTCGATCGGGCTTACAGCGTCGGCACCCCGTTTCTCGCGACCTGTTTCAGTCCTGATACAGAAAGCCGAAAGGCGTAAGAGGATTCGACGCCGCTCCCGCGCGTCCGACGCGAAGCGCGGGGGCTCGTCCGGTGCATTCGTCATCGCCCGCCGCGACGTAACCGCTCGCGCGGAGGGACTTTGTCGACGACCGCGCACGCGCTCCGGGCGCTGCGGCGATCCCGCATTGCGCTCCGATGACGCTGTCGTACATCCGACGCCCGGCACGGTGCAAGCGCAGTCGCGAATCCACTCGGGAGCCGTGCCTGCGAAAGCCGCCGGAGGCGGTTGCCCGAGGCCCACGCGCCGCGGCCGCGACACGCGCATGCACGTCCGCCGCCGGGCCCCGCCGTCTCGCCACGTCGTCGACGTCGTGCGGCGCGCGTTCGAAGCGGCGCCCATTCACGCTGCGGCCCGTCGGTAGCGAGACGCGCATCGAGATCGCGCGATGCGTGCGCGGAGGGTCGTGTGACGCACGCGAATGGTGCGAAGCGGCGCGGCGGAGCCGAGCGCGCCGCTGCCTCGTCCAGAGCCGGCGGATCGATTACGGGCTAGACTGCGGCTTCCGTCCAGCCAGGGGGTTCCGGTGAGAGTGTTCCTCGTCCACGTCAGAGACCCGCAGTTCTACGCGATCCCGGACACGAAGCGCGCCAAGAACGGCCGCATGCGCGTCATGGGATTCCCGCCGATCGGCATCATGTCGCTCTCGTCGGTGCTCAAGCGCGCCGGTCACGAGGTGGTGATGTTCGATCAGGCGAACCCGGAGACGCCGAACGAGACGATCGTCGAGGAGATCCGGCGCCAGCGGCCGGCGCTCGTCGGCCTGAGCTTCCTCTCGACCACGAGCTATCCGTACGCCAAGCTGCTCGCGCGCCAGATCCGGGCCGCCGATGCGGGCGTCAAGCTCGCGTTCGGCGGCGTCTTCGCGTCGCTCAACGCGCAGCTCGTCAAGCTGCAGGTGCCCGAAGTCGACTTCGTGTGCCGCGGCGACGGCGAGCAGCTCGTTCTCGACCTCGCCGAGCGCCTGGACGATCCGGACACGGTCGCCGGCGTGACCTGGCAGGAGAAGGGCGGCAAGCTGCGCCACAACGTGAACCGGCCGCTCGAGCGCAACCTCGACCAGTGGCCGTTCCCGGACCGCGAGAGCCTGCCGCTCGACTTCGTCGAGTCGATGCCGCTCGACGTCCCCGCCGTGCTGTCGCTCGAGCGGTTCACGACGATGCAGACCTCGCGCGGCTGCCCGTGGCCATGCGTGTTCTGCGACATCCCGGTCTTCAACGAGGGCAAGTGGCGCTCGCGCAGCCCCGAGCACGTGATCGCGGAGATGAAGCAGCTGCAGGCGGACGGCTACGGCGCGGTGTACTTCGTCGACGACCACTTCCTGCTCCAGCCCAAGCGCATCCAGGCGATCTGCAAGGGCATCAACGACAACGACATCCGCATCCAGTGGGGCTGCGAGGGCCGCGTCGACTCGACGTGCATGGAGCTCTTCCCGGCGATGGCGAAGGCGCACTGCCGCACGCTGATGTTCGGCCTGGAGAGCGGCAGCCAGAAAGTGCTCGACCGCCTCAACAAGGAACAGACGCTGGAGGAGGCCGAGACCGCGGTCAACAAGGCGAAGGACGCCGGCATCGAGATCGTGCACGGGTTCTTCGTCGTCGGCAGCCCGGACGAGACCGAAGAGGAGATGCGCGAGACCTTCCGGTTCGCCTCGCGCCTGCGCATCGACACGTTCGGCTTCAACCGCCTGTGCGTCTACCGCGGCACGCCGCTCTGGCAGGAGTACGTGCGCCGCGGGCTGGTCGACGACGCCGCCGACTGGTACAAGTATTTCAAGTGCTCGTCGATCGATCCGACGGTGCTGCCGGGCGAGACGATCCACCGCATCCGGCAGGAGGGGCTGCGCAAGCTGATCGTCTACAAGCTCACGCACTACCCGGTCCAGGCGGCGCGGCTCCTCTACCGGTTCTTCCGCCACATGCCGGCGCGCGACGTGCTGCGCCTGCTGACGAAGCCGTTCCTCGGGCCGAAGGGCGGCATGACGAGCGCGGAGGTCGTCTCACGGGCCGTCGAGCACGCGGAGCTCAAGAGCGACGCGGCCTGGCTCACGCAGGTCTCCGACGAGGCGCTCGAGCACGCGATGCGCGAGTCGCGGGCCGAGCGCGCGCGCATCCAGGCGGCGGCCGAAGCCGAGCGCCGCGCGGCGTAGCCGGCGGGCCGGAGTTCCGCCGCGGCGCGGCGGCGGCGTTTCGTCCGGAGGCGGTCACGCCGGCGGGCGGCGGAACGGCATGTGCTCCGGCGCGGTGGTGCCGCCCGAGACGACGAAGCGCATCGCCTCCTCCAGCGTCCAGTCGGTCGGCACGAGGTCCTCGACCGGCATGATCTCGGTGTAGCCCGACGTGGGATTCGGCGAGGTCGGCACGTACACGACCGCGAGCTCGCGGCCGGTGCCGGGGTCGACCACCGTGCGCATCACCAGCGCGACCGCCAGCATCTCCTTGCATGGGAACCCGATCAGCACCACGCGCTGCGCGCCCTCCGGCTTGGCGTGCAACGCGCCGACCAGCTTCTTGGTCGCGCCGTAGATCGCCTTGACGAGCGGGATGCGGTCGAGCAGCCCCTCGAGCGATTCGAGCAGCCTGCGGCCGAGCACCCGGGTGGTGGTCCAGCCGAGCGCGTACAGCGCGAGCAGCATGATGAGGATCGCGAGCACCCACTCGAACCAGGGGTCGAGGAGCACCTCGTAGGCGCCCGGCCACACGCGGTCGAGCACCGGGGCGAGCGCGATCACCCACGGCCGGCCGAGGTACGAGAGCTGGGTGAGCACGAAGTTGAACACCACCCAGGTGATCCACAGCGGCAGCAGCGCGACCACGCCGGCGATCAGATAGCGCTGTGCGTGCGGGAAGAACCATCGGTTCCGTTCGCGAGTCATCACTGGCCTCCTTCGTTCCGGCCCGGGGGCGGCCGGCTACGCGGTCGCGAGGCGGAGCCCGGAGCGCCGCAGCAGCCAGACGGCGATCGACACGTTGAGCAGGTTCCAGGCGATGCCGTTCACGAACGCCGCCTGGTACGAGCCGGTGAGATCGAAGATCGCGCCCGACATCCAGCCGCCGAGCGCCATGCCGAACAGCGTTGCCATGATCACGATGCCGACGCGCCGTCCGGCCTCGCGCGGGGGGAAGTACTCGCGCACGATGATCGCGTAGGAGGGCACGATGCCCCCCTGCGACAGGCCGAAGAGCCCGGCGATCACGTAGAGCGAGACGAGCCCGTCGAACGGCAGGAAGAGCGTGAGCGCGATGCCCTGCAGCACCGAGCCGAGCAGCAGCGTGCGCACGCCGCCGATCCGGTCGCAGATCCAGCCGGAGACGAGCCGGCTGACGATGCCGAGCCCGAGCATCAGCGAGAGCATCTCGGCGCCGCGCGCGGCGCCGTAGCCGAGATCGCCGCAGTAGGCGACGATGTGCACCTGCGGCATCGACATCGCGACGCAGCACGCGACGCCCGCGATCACCAGCAGCGTCTGCAGCTGGCCGGGCGAGAGGCCGAGCGCATGGGGCGACGGCGCTGCGGCGCGCGCGCCGCCGAGGGCGACCTCGACGATCGGCGGACGGCGTCTCAGCACCATGGCGAGCGGCAGCATGGTCGCGATGCAGAAGAAGCCGATGCCGAGATAGGTCGCGCGCCAGCCGGCCGTCTCGATGAAGTGCTGCACGATGGGCGGCCACACGGTGCCGGCGAGATAGTTGCCGCTGGCGCAGATGGCGACCGCGATGCCGCGTCGGCGGCCGAACCAGAACGAGGTGTCGGCGACGAGCGGCGCGAAGGTGGCCGAGCTGCCGGCGCCGATCAGCAGCCCCTGGGCGAGCGCGAAGAGCGCGAGGCTGCCGGCCGCCCAGGCCGCAATGAAACCGAGCCCGAGCGCGATCGAGCCGGCGATCACCGGGACGATCACGCCGAAGCGGTCCGAGAGCCGCCCCATCAGGATGCCGCCCAGGCCGAAACCGACCATCGTCAGCGTGTAGGGCAGCGACGCGCCGGCGCGCGCCACGCCGAACTCGGCCTGCACCGCCGGCAGCGCGACGACCACCGACCACATCCCGACCCCGCCGATCGTGCTCAGCACGAGCGACGCGGCGAGGCGCGTCCAGGCGTACGGGGATTCGATAGACACGGAAGTGGACAGTGGGCAGTGGACAGTGGGCAGTGGTCAGTGAGCGCGGACAGCCGTCACGTCGTGGTCACCGGGCCGCTCCCGAGGAGCGCTCGTCGTGCACTCCTCGGCCCACTGCTCCCTGTTGACCGCCTGCCTTCTCTTTCCCGCTCACTGTCCGTTGAACCAGTCGAGGATCTGCGTGCCGTCCCAGAACACGACGCCGGCGCGGCCGCGCAGCTCCGCGAACGTCCGCTCGACGTGGCGGAAGCGGTGCGGCACCCCCGAAAGGTACGGATGGCACGCGATCGCCATGATCTTGGGTCGCGCGGCGCTCTCCTCGTACAGGCACTCGAAGTGGTCCATCGCGCGCGAGCGGAAGACGTCGGAGGTGTGGTGCTGCAGCGCCATCAGCACGATGTCGTGCAGCTCGAAATTGTACGGCAGCGCGACGACCGGCCGCGAGGTCGTCTTCAGGCGCACCGGCTCGTCGTCGAGCACCCAGTCGCCGATGTACTCGATGCCGGCCTCGGCAAGGTGGTCGATCGTGTCGAACGTCTGCGTGAGCCCGGGCCCGAACCAGCCGCGCGGTCGCTGGCCGGAGAACTTCGTGATGATCTCGACCGCGCGCCCGATCAGCTCGCGCTGGTTCTCGAGCTTGTGCATCGGGACCTGCTCGTAGCTGTGCGCGTTCAGCTCCCAGCCGCTCTGCAGGCACGCCTCGACGAGCTGCGGATAGGTCTCGCAGGTCTTCGCGTTCAGCGTGACCGTCGGGCGGATGCCGAGCCGCTCGTACATGCGCCGCAGCCGCCAGAAGCCGACGCGGTTGCCGTACTCGTGCCAGGTCCAGTTCGGCAGGTCCGGGATCATCGGCTGGCCCTGCGGGGGGGAGATGACCATCCGCGCCATCGGGCGCGCGAGATCCCACTCCTCGAGCGCGAGCACCGGCCAGACGACGAGGCGGGCGCCGCCGGGCAGCTTGAGCGGCGGGCGGCTCTCGATCGGCGAGTACGGCAGTCGTTCGTGCGGAAGCATCGTCGGTTCCTCCTCGAATTCCGCTCGCGTCGCGCGCCGCGGCGCGCGGGCGAAGGCGCAATGCTACTCGACCGAGCGCAAACGGGCAGCCGTCGCGCGGGCGGAGCCAGTACACTCTGGCCCTTTCGGCTGCGCCGGGCGCACGATGCGCGAGCACACGGACGAGGCCCGCGCGAGGCGCGCGGCGACGCACTCAGGAGACGACGGCGCGGGGCTCGGCCGGGCGCTGATGACCCTCTTCACGGTGTTCGTCTTCGCGACGGCCGGCACGATCCATTTCCAGACGCCGATGCTCGCCGAGTTGGGCCGCGAGTTCGCGGCCGAGCCGGTCGCGGTCGCGTGGGTGCCGACGCTCTCCTTCGGCGGCTTCCTCGCCGGCAGCCTGCTGCTCGTGCCGCTCGGCGACCGCTACGACAAGCGCACGATCGTCTTCCTCAAGCTCGCCGGGCTCACCGCTTCGATGATCGCGATGGCGGCCGCGCCGACGCTCGCGGTGCTCGCCGCGGCGAGCTTTCTCGCCGGCGTGTGCGCGAGCGTGTCGCAGGACGTCATCGCGCTCACCGCCGAGCTCGCGGCGCCGGGCGAGCGCGGCGCCGCGATCGGCACGCTGCTCTCGGGGCTGTTCGTCGGGATCCTCTTCGCGCGGCTCGCCGGCGGCTTCGTGGCCGCCGAGCTCGGCTGGCGCTGGATGTACGTGATCTCGGCCGCGATGCTCGCCGCGGCGGCGCCGCCGCTCGCCGCGCGGATGCCGCACGCGCCGGCGCGGACGCAGCTCGCCTACGCCGCGCTCATGCGCTCGCTCGTCCGCATGCTGCGCGCCCGCGCCGACCTGCGCCGCGCCTCGGCGGTGCAGTTCATGCTCGGGATCTGCTACGGCGGGTTCTGGGCGACGCTCGCGCCGATGATGACGTCGCTGCACGGCGTCGGGCCGGCGGCCGTCGGGCTGGTCGGCATCCCGGGCGCCGCGGGCGTGCTGGTCGCGCGCGCCGCCGGCCGCTGGATGGACCGCAGCGGCGTCGCCCCGGTGGTCACCACCGGCATCCTGCTCGTCATGGCGGCCTATGTCGTGTTCGGCCTCGCCGGGCTCTTCGTTGCCGCGGTGGCGGTCGGCGCCGCGCTGCAGGACTGCGGCCTGCGCGCGGCGATGGTGGCGAACCAGGCGCTCATCACCGGCACCGACCCCGAGGCGCGCAGCCGCTCCAACACCGTGTTCGCCGTGCACATCTGGGGCGGCAACGCGACCGGCGCGTTCGTCGCGAGTACCGCCTGGGCCCTTGCCGGGTGGCCCGGCGTGGTGGCGAGCGGCCTCGCCGCCTCGCTCGCCGCGCTCGCGGTGCAGCGGCGCCTCGGGGCGCGCGCCGGACGAACGCGCTGATGCAGTGCAGCGGGCGCCGCAACGCGCGCTGGATTAGCACAGATCAAACGCGCGGCGCGGCCGAGGTTGACGCGGCGCCGCGCGCGTGCCTGAATGAAGCGTGGCTTCATCCGCCTCGCGGGAGGTGCCCATGGATCCGCTCGTTTTTCTCGTGCTGGTCGGCGCGGGGCTCACCATCGCCGCGTTCGCCCGCGGCGTCGCCTCGATGGTGCACGGCGGTGCCGAGGACCGGCGCGACAGCCATCGGCTGATGTTCCAGCGCGTCGGGTGGCAGGCGCTCACCGTGCTGCTCCTGATCGTGCTCGGGAGCGTGGTGCACCTCCGCTAAGCGGTCCGCGCCGGGGCGCGCCGCACCCCTCGCTCCGCGGCGCGGCGTGACGCTCAGCCGTCGCCCTCGAGGACCACCGGCGGCTGCGGCCGTTCGTTGACGATCAGGCGGAAGACGTCGGGCCGCGCGTAATGCCCGACGACGTCGAAATCGAACTTGCCGCGCGCGATCTCGGCCGGATCGACCTCCGCGGTCAGCGTGGCCTCCCCGTCGTAGTGCGGCCCGGCCAGGAGCTCGCCGAGCGGGCTCACGATGCAGCTGCCGCCCTCCGAGATCACCGTGTCGGGCGCGTCGCCCTGCACCGCGCGGTAGCCGGGCGGGAAGTCGCGGCGGCGGGTGAACTGGTTGCACGAGAAGACGAAGCAGCGGCCCTCCAGCGCGACGTGCTGCATGGTCGGGATCCAGGTCTTGCGGCCATCGGCGGTGGGCGCGCACCACAGCTGAACGTTCTTTGCGTACATCGCGGTGCGCAGCAGCGGCATGTAGTTCTCCCAGCAGATCACCGCGCCGAGCCGGCCGAGCGGGGTGTCGAACACCGGCAGGGTCGAGCCGTCGCCGAAGCCCCATACGAGCCGCTCCATCGCGGTCGGCATCAGCTTGCGGTGCTTGCCGAGATAGCGCCCGTCCGGCGCGAAGAAGAGCACCGTGCAGTACAGGGTACCGATCTCGCGCTCGATCACTCCGACGACAAGGTGGAGGCGATTCTCGTGCGCGACCCGCGCGAGGAACTCGGTGGCCGGGCCCGGGACTTCCACCGCGGAGTCGAAGTAGCGGCGGAAGTCCTCGCGGCCCTCACGGGTGCGCATGCCGACCCGCGCGCCGAAGTCGAGACCCTTGGGATAGGCCGAGACGAACGCTTCGGGGAAGACGGCGAGCCGCGCGCCGCGGCGAGCGGCGTCGGCGGCGAGATCGGCGAGCTTCGCGAGCGTGCGCTCGCGGTCGAACGCGACTGGCGCCGCCTGCACCACCGCCGCGGTGAAAGGCTCGCCCACCGGTCAGACCGCCGCGGCGCCGGGCGCGGCGGCGCCGCGGCCGGGAATCCCCGGACCCTTGAAGAAGAGCAGCACCAGGCGCGCCGCGCGGTCGGCGCGGATCGAGTGCCGCGCGCCTGCCGGCACGAACACGGTCGTGCCGGTGCGGGCGGCGATCTCTGCGTCGCCGACCACGATCGTGCCCGCGCCCTCGACCACGTAGAAGATCTCGTCCTGGCGCGGGTGCTGGTGCGTCACCGTGTCCTGGCCCGGTGCGTAGCACACGAGCTCCGAAACGATGTCGTTCGAGAGGAAGATCTGCTTGCGCACGCGCTTCTCGTCCGAGTACTCGACAAGCTCGCTCACCTGGGCGATCTTCATGACGGACTCCTTTCGGCGCGGGCCGCGGCGAGAGGCATTCTGGGCGCACGGCTTCGCGCCGGAAATGATCCGTGCTAAACGGACTGCGCCCGCGGCGGAGACGCCGCGCGCATCGCGCATGCAGCAGCGACGGAAGACACGCGCGCTATGATCGGTCCGTGACCGATCGCCGGACATTCCTGCGCACCCTCGCTGCGCTCGGCGCTGGCGGCGCGCTCGGCGCGTGCGCCGGGCCCGCGCCGCAGGTGCGCTTCGCCACCGATCCGTTCCGGC
>JAHDYJ010000103.1 GCA_023383795.1 Burkholderiales bacterium
CCAGCCCGGCGGGAAGTTGCCGACCTGGTAGCCGCCCTCGCCGAGGTCCCACGGCTCGGCGATCAGCTTGACCGTGCTCAGCACCGGGTCCTGCCGCAGGATGTCGAAGAACGCGCCGAGCCGGTCGACCTCGTGCAGCTCGCGCGCGAGCGCGGCGGCGAGGTCGAAGCGGAAGCCGTCGACGTGCATCTCGGTCACCCAGTAGCGGAGCGAGTCCATGATGAGCTGCAGCACGCGCGGGTGTTGCATGTCGAGCGTGTTGCCGCAGCCGGTGAAGTCCATGTAGAAGCGGCGGCTGTCGGGGGAGAGCCGGTAGTACGAGGCGTTGTCGATGCCCCGGAAGGCGAGCGTCGGCCCGAGGTGGTTGCCCTCGGCGGTATGGTTGTAGACGACGTCCAGGATCACCTCGATGCCGGCCGAGTGCAGCGCCTTCACCATCGTCTTGAACTCGTTCACCTTGCCGGAGGCCGAGTAGCGGCTGTCCGGGGCGAAGAAGCCGATGGTGTTGTAGCCCCAGTAGTTGCGCAGGCCCCGCTCGACCAGGTAGCGGTCGTCGACGAACGCGTGCACCGGCATCAGCTCGACCGTGGTGATGCCGAGGCGCTGCAGGTACTCGACCACCGGGGCGCAGGCGAGCCCGGCATAGGTCCCGCGCAGCGCGGGCGGCACCTCGGGGTGGCGCATAGTGAACCCGCGCACGTGCATCTCGTAGATCACCATCTCGTTCCACGGGATCTGCGGCCGGCGGTCGTCGCCCCAGGTGAACGCCGGGTCGATGATCTTGCACTTCGGCGTCAGCGCCGCGCTGTCGCGCCGGTCGAACGAGAGGTCCTCGGCCTTGTCGCCGATCCGGTAGCCGAAGTGCGCGTCGCTCCAGCGCAGCGCGCCGACGATGTTCCTCGCGTAGGGGTCGAGCAGCAGCTTGTGCGGATTGAAGCGGTGCCCTTCCTCGGGCTTGTACGGGCCGTGCACGCGGTAGCCGTAGAGCAGCCCGGGGCGCGCCTCCGGCAGGTAGCAGTGCCACACCTGGTCGGTCTGCTCGCGCAGCGCGATGCGCTGCAGCTCGCGCCGGCCGCCAACGTCGAAGATGCAGAGCTCGACCTTCTCGGCGTGCTCCGAGAACAGCGCGAAGTTGACGCCCTCGCCGTCCCAGGTGGTGCCGCGCGGGAACGGCCGTCCCGGCCAGACGGCGCTGATGGGCGCGCTCATCGGCGCGCGGACGCGCCCGGCGCGGAGCCGGCGCCTCGCTTCGGATGCGCGCGCCGCGGATCCGCTCCGGTCGGGTCGTTTGTCGTCGTCGCTTTGCTCACTCACGCTCCCCTACGCACAAGCGCCCCCGCCGCCGGTCGCGCTGCGTGGCGCGCCGGCGGCCGGTCGCTTCGGGCTTCCGGTTCAGTCCTCTTCCTTGCCGCGCCGCGGCCACCATCGCTCCAGCCGCTCCGCGGCCCAGTCCTTGCCGCCCAGGCCGAACGCGAGCGCGAGCGCGAAGACGACGCCGGCGAGCACGATCAGGAAGCTCTCGCGCACGATCTCGCCGCCGACCTCGACCTGGTCGAGCACGATCAGGACCACGAACGCCATGATCGCATACTGGGCGAGCTTGCCGAGCAACGGCGCGTCACGGATCTCGACGTTGCGGCAGTAGGTCGTGACCGCGTCGCCGATGAAGCGCGCGAAGTACGCACCGAACACGACGATCAGCAGGGCGACCAGCACCTTGGGGACGAACAGCACGATGCGGCCGAGCAGATCGGCGACGTAGGCGAGCCCGAGCGCATTGAACGCGATGATCAGCGCGGCGAGGATCACCAGCCAGTACACCAGGACCGCGATGATCGCGCTGGTCCCGTTCGTGACGCCGCCCTGCTCGAGGAACGCGTCGACCCCGGCGCGCTCGGTGAGCACGTTGAAATTGACGGCGCGCAGGCCCTTCACCACGGCGAACCGCGCGACCTTGGCGGCGAGCCAGCCCACGATCAGCACCGCGATCGCCAGCGCGAGCCGCGGCAGGAACACCCCGACCTGCGCGAGGAACGCCCGCACCGGCTCAAGCAGCATGCTCACGTCTTCCATCTCTCTTTCTCCTCGCGGAACCACCGCGGCGGTAGATGCGCTCGCTCGCGGTGGTGATCGATCATCGTCGGGACGCTAGAACCTATCTCAAAATGCGAATGCGGTCGCGAAAGAGGGGATCTACAAGGGCGGTTGGGAAGGGAAGGGTCCCAACCCTTCCCTCGGGCCCCTTGTTCGTACGACCTCGGTTCGGGAAGAAGCACGGCCGCGATTCTGAGATAGCTTCTAGCGCCGGTCCGCCAGCGCGAGGATGCCGCGCAGCGGTATGCGGACCCAGTCGGGGCGGTTGTTGATCTCGTAGCGCAGCTCGTAGAGCGCCTTGTCGAGCTCGAACAGCTCGAGCAGGCCGCGCGCCTGCGTGAACGCGCGGTACAGCCCGCAGCCGGCCGCGCCCTCGGCGTACGCCGATATGAACGCCTCGCGGACCTCAGCCGCCCACGCGCCGGCGAGCGGCGCGAGCTGCGCGAGCTCCTCCTCGGTGTGCGCGGCCGCCTTGAGCGCGGCCCACCTTGCGTAGTCGAACGAGCGCAGCATGCCGGCGACGTCGCGCAGCGGCGAGCCCTTCTCGCGGCGCTCCTCGAGCGAGCGCGCCGGCTCGCCCTCGAAGTCGATGATGTAGAAGTCGTTCTGCGCGACCAGCACCTGGCCGAGATGGTAGTCGCCGTGGTAGCGGATCTTCAGCATCGTCTGCGCGGCGGCCGAGCAGGACTCGACGTGGTCGAAGACCGCCTGCCGCTTGTCGAGCAGCGCCCGCGCGTCCGCGCGCGCCGCGTCCGGCAGCGCGTGGAGGCGCTCGCCGAGCAGGGCGAACGTGGCGTCGGCCTCCTCGCGCACGCGCTTCTTCCACGCCGCGAGGTCGTCCTCGCCGAGCGGCTCGGGCGCGAATGCAGCGCCGGTGCCGCGCGCGAGCGCGCAGTGCAGCTCGGCGGTGCGCTGGCCGAGCGTGTGCGCGAGCGAGAGGTAGCCGCCGTGCACGTCGGCGGGCGCCGGCTCGGCGACGGTGCGCCGCTCCTCGAGGAACCGTCCGAGGTAGTCGAGCGTGTACGCCCAGCCGTCGCCCTGGTTGGGAACGAAGGCCTGCAGCAGCGCGAGCGTGCTCGGCACGCCGTCGGCGGCGACGTACTCCACCGCGCCCGCCACCGGGACGCAGTTCGCGAAGCGCGCCTCCTCGGTCAGGAACCGGCCGACCTCGAGCTCCGGGTTCTCGCCCCGGCGGATGCGGCGGTAGCCCTTGATGAACAGCCGCTCGCCGAGGGTGACGATGGTGTTGCTGCTCTGCCCGCGCGGCCGGCCCACCGGCTGCCCGCCGATGTCCTCGCCGGCGATCTCGCCGAACGCCTTCGTCGGCGTGAAGCGCAGCCGGCCGTGCGCGGTGGCCACCTCCCGGCGCTCGCCGACCGCCGCGACGACCGCGCGGCAGAAGGCCTCGTCGTGGTACGCGTCGCCGAGCGCGCCGATGTTCGCCTGCTGGCGCACCTTCGCCACCATGGCCGGCGCGAGCGCCTTCATGCGCTCCTCCTCGCGCTCCTCCCATGCGAGCGCGAGCGGCACGAAGTAGACCGGGCTGTCCGGCGGCCCTTCGAGCTCGAGGAGCGGCAGCAGCCACGTCTGTCCCTCGTGCTGCCACTGGACGTAGTCGGTCATGCGCGCGCGCCTGATCTGCGCGCCCTTCGCGCCGTACCAGCGCTGCGCCTCGATGTGGCGCGGCAGCACGTGGGTCTCGAGCTGCGTGCGCACCTTCTCGGCCATGCCGATGCGCCACGGCACCACGTGATCGCGGAAGAAGCTCGACCAGCCGTCGAACAGGACGAGCATCGGAACGTCCTCTGGGGCGAGATGCTCCTCGTGCCAGTGCGGCACCTCGACGTCGGTCGCGAGCCGGAACCAGTAGAAGCCGTGCGCCGGCAGCGTCAGGAGATAGGGCAGCTCGCCGATCGGCGGGAACGGCGTGCGGCCGAGCATCTCGACCGGCACGCGGCCGCGGAAGCGGCCGAGCTGCAGCTCGACCGGCTGCGCCGAGCGGCCGAGGTTGGCGACGCAGAGGATCGCCTCGTCGCCGAGCTCGCGCAGGTAGGCGAGGATCTTGCGGTTGCCCGGTTTCAGGAACGTGAGACGCCCGCGCCCGAAGGCCTGGCTGGTCTTGCGCACCGCGAGCATCCGGCGCATCCAGTTCAGCAGCGACGAGGGGTCGCGCGCCTGCGCCTCGACGTTGACCGCCTCGTAGCCGTACACCGGGTCCATGATCGGCGGCAGGTACAGGCGCTGCGGGTCGGCGCGCGAGAATCCGCCGTTCCGGTCGGGGCTCCACTGCATCGGCGTGCGCACGCCGTTCCGGTCGGAGAGCTGGAAGATGTTGTCGCCCATGCCGATCTCGTCGCCGTAGTAGATGATCGGCGAGCCCGGCATCGACAGGAGCAGGCTGTTCATCAGCTTGATCCGGTCGGCGTCGTTCTCCATCAGGGGGGCGAGCCGGCGCCGGATGCCGAGGTTGATGCGCGCGCGCGGATCCGCCGCGTACATCTTGTACATGTAGTCGCGCTCCTTGTTCGTCACCATCTCGAGCGTGAGCTCGTCGTGGTTGCGCAGGAAGACCGCCCACTGGCAGGCGTCCGGGATCTCCGGCGTCTGCTGCATGATCTCGATCACCGGGTAGGCGTCCTCCTGGGCGATCGCCATGTACATCCGCGGCATCAGCGGGAAGTGGTACGCCATGTGGCACTCGTTCCCCTCGCCGAAGTACTCGCGCACGTCCTCCGGCCACATGTTCGCCTCGGCGAGCAGCAGCCGGTTCCTGTAGTTCTGGTCGACCAGGCTGCGGATCTGCCTGACCACCGCGTGCGTCTCAGGCAGGTTCTCGCACGAGGTGCCGTCGCGCTCGATCAGGTACGGGATCGCGTCCAGGCGGAACCCGTCGACGCCCATGTCGAGCCAGAAGCGCATGGTGCGGAAGATCGCGCGCAGCACCCGCGGGTTGTCGAAGTTCAGGTCCGGCTGGTGGCTGAAGAACCGGTGCCAGAAGTAGGCCTTGGCGACCGGGTCGAAGGTCCAGTTGGACGCCTCCGTGTCGGTGAAGATGATGCGCACTCCCTTGTACTTCTCGTCGGTGTCGCTCCAGACGTAGTAGTCACGCTTGGGCGAGCCCGGCGGCGCGCGCCGCGCCGCCTGGAACCACGGATGCTGGTCGGAGGTGTGGTTCACGACCAGCTCGGTGATCACGCGCAAGCCCCGGCGGTGCGCCTCGCGCACGAAGTGCCGGAAGTCGTTGCGGGTGCCGTACTGCGGATGGACGTTGTGGTAGTCGGCGACGTCGTACCCGTCGTCGCGCAGCGGCGACGGGTAGAACGGCAGCAGCCAGATCGTGTTGACGCCGAGGTCCTTGATGTAGTCGAGCTTCGAGGTCAGCCCGCGGAAGTCGCCGTAGCCGTCGTTGTCCGAGTCGAAGAACGCCTTGATGTGCAGCTGGTAGATGACCGCGTCCTTGTACCAGTGCGCGTCGTCCGCCTGCGTCGACTGCGCTGCGGCGATCTGGGGCGTGACGTCCCGATCCATGCGCGTTTCCTCAGAACCTTGTGCGGGAAGTCGGAAGGCGGAGCGAGGTGGTGCGCTGCCGGCGCCTGGTGCCGCAAACCGGGCCCCGTAGGCGGGAGTCTGCGGCCGCAGGCGCCGGCCGGGTGCAGCCGCTGACGCCTCTCCGGCTCGGGATGTGCGTCGGCAAGAGACGTTGGATCGAATCGCGCATTGTCAGAGGAAGTAGTCGAAATCGCGCTCGGTGCGCACCTTGCGGCGCAGGCGGAAGATCTGCGCCGGCGAGCGCGTCACGTCGAGGCTCACGAAGTTGCGCGCGCCGTGCCAGAGGTAACGCGCCCCGGTCAGCAGCTCGTGCATCTGGTACGGCGAGCGCTCGTCGACGCCGAGCGCTGCCAGGTCGAGCTCCACCCAGCCGGTCTGCGTGTGGTAGGGGTCGACGTTGACGACGGTCACGACCACATTCTCCAGGTCGGGGGTGGCCTTCGCGTAGCAGATGATATTCTCGTTGTCGACCGGGAAGAAGCGCAGCGACCAGTCCGACCGCAGCGCGGGGTTCTCGCGCCGCACCTTGTTCACCCGCGCGACGAGCTCGCGCAGGCTGTCCTCGCGCTCGAGGTCCCACGCGCGGATCTGGTACTTCTCGGAATCGAGGTACTCCTCGCCGCCCGGATCGCGCGGCCTTGCCTCCAGCAGCTCGAACGCCGGGCCGTAGATGCCGTAGCTCGCCGCGAGCGTCGCCGCGAGGACGAGGCGCGCCATGAACGCCGGGCGCCCGCCGAACTGCAGGTACTCGGTCAGGATGTCCGGCGTGTTCGGCCAGACGTTCGGCCGGAAGTACTCGCGCCCCGGACCCTTGGCGAGCTCGGTGAAGTATTCGGTGAGCTCCCACTTCGTGTTGCGCCAGGCGAAGTAGGTGTAGGACTGGGTGTAGCCGAGCTTCGCCAGCCGGTGCATCACCTTCGGGCGGGTGAACGCCTCGGCGAGGAAGATCGCCGCCGGGTTCTTCCGCTTGAGCCGGGCGATCGCCCACTCCCAGAAGGCGAACGGCTTGGTGTGCGGGTTGTCGACGCGGAAGATCCGCACGCCCTCGGCCATCCAGAACTCGAAGACGTCGGCGAGCTCCTCCCACAGCGCCTGCCAGCCTTCCGACTCGAAGTTGAACGGGTAGATGTCCTGGTACTTCTTCGGCGGGTTCTCGGCGTACTGCACCGTGCCGTCCGGGCGCCAGCGGAACCACTCCGGGTGCTGCTCGACGTACGGATGATCCGGCGCGCACTGGAACGCGATGTCGAGCGCGATCTCGATGCCGAACTCGCGCGCGCGCGCGACGAGCCGCCGGAAGTCCTCCAGCGTGCCGAGCTGGGGGTGCAGCGCCTTGTGGCCGCCTTCCGCGGCGCCGATCGCCCACGGGCTGCCGACGTCGTCGGCCGTCGGCGAGAGGGAATTGTTCCGGCCCTTGCGCTTCTCGCGCCCGATCGGGTGGATCGGCGGGAAGTAGAGCACGTCGAAGCCGAGCTCGGCCACGTAGGGCAGGCGCGCCTCGACGTCGCGGAACGTGCCGTGCGCGCCGGGCGTCGGCGAGGTCGAGCGCGGGAAGAGCTCGTACCAGGCGCTGAAGCGCGCGCGCTCGGGGTCCACCACCAGCGGGAACTCGGTCCGATGAACGAGCGCGAGGGCGCGGTCCGGATGGCGCGTCGCGACCGCGTAGAGCTCCTCGTCTAGCCCGATCGCCTTCAGCACCGCCGCATCGCCGCCCGCGCGCAGTCGCGCGGCCCAGCCGGCGAGCCGCTTCGCGTCGGCGCCGCTCGCGCGCTCCTGCGCCCGCTTGGCCGCGCCCTCGATCAGCTCGGCGCCGACCAGCGCGGCGATCCTGATGTCCTCCGGATCGACCCGGCGGGTGAGGTCGTGGTGCCAGGACAGGAAGTGGTCGACCCAGGCGGCGACGGTGTAGCGGTAGCGTCCGAGCGCGTCGACGACGAAGCTGCCGCGCCAGCGGTCGTTGTTCAGGAACCGCATCGGCGCCTCGCGCCACTCGGTCTCCTCCTCGCGCCGCCACAGCACGACCGCGGCGATCGCGTCGTGCCCGTCGGTGAAGCAGTCGGCCTCGACGTCCACGCGGTCGCCGATTACGCGCTTGGCGGCGAAGCGGCCGCCGTCGACCGACGGGCTGACGCCCTCGATCACCACGCGGACGCGGCCGTCGGCCGCGCCCGGCTCCGGCGTCGCCGCCGCGGCGGCGGCCTCCGGGTCCTGCCTGCGCCGTTCGCTCATGTCAGCCCTCGCGCTTCAGAAACATGACGCCGAGCGGCGGCAGCGCGAGCGTGATCGAGTGCATGCGGCCGTGCGCCGGCACCGGCGCCGCCTCCACGCCGCCGTAGTTGCCCACGCCGCTGCCGCCGTAGAGCGGCGCGTCGCTGTTGAGGAGCTCGCGCCAGAAGCCGCCCGCGGGCACGCCGAGCACGTAGTTCGGGCGCGGGATCGGCGTGAAGTTGCACACGACGACGACGGTCTCGCCGCCGCGCGAGCGGCGCAGGTACGCGATCACGCTGCCCTCGGCGTCGGCGGCGTCGATCCACTCGAATCCCGACTGGTCGAAGTCGATCTCGTGCAGCGCGCGCTCCTCGCGGTACACGCGGTTCAGGTCGCCGATCCAGTTGCGCATGCCCGAATGCTCCGGATACTGCAGCACCCACCACTCGAGCCCGCCGTCGTGTGCCCACTCGCGCCGCTGCCCGAACTCGCCGCCCATGAAGAGGAGCTTCTTGCCCGGGTGCGACCACATGTAGCCGTAGAGCGCGCGCAGGTTGGCGAACTGCCGCCAGGTGTCGCCGGGCATCTTGTTGACGAGCGAGCTCTTGCCGTGCACCACCTCGTCGTGCGACAGCGGCAGGACGAAGTTCTCGGTGAAGGCGTACCAGATCGAGAAGGTGAGCCGGTCGTGGTGGTACTTGCGGTAGACCGGGTCCTGGCTCATGTACTTCAGCGTGTCGTGCATCCAGCCCATGTTCCACTTGAGGCCGAAGCCGAGCCCGCCCAGGTAGACCGGCCGCGACACCATCGGCCAGGCGGTCGACTCCTCGGCCATCACCTGCACGTCCGGGTGGTCGCGGTAGACCGCCTCGTTCAGCGTGCGCAGGAAGTGGATCGCGTCCAGGTTCTCCTTGCCGCCGTAGGCGTTCGGGATCCACTCGCCCGGCTGGCGGCCGTAGTCGAGGTACAGCATCGAGGCGACCGCGTCGACGCGCAGGCCGTCGAGGTGGTACTCGTTCAGCCAGTAGAGCCCGCTCGACAGCAGGAACGCGCGCACCTCGTGGCGGCCGTAATTGAAGATGTAGCTCTTCCACTCCGGGTGGTAGCCCTGCTTCGGGTCGGCGTGCTCGAAGAGCGCGGTGCCGTCGAAGAAGGCGAGCCCGTGCGCGTCGTTCGGGAAGTGCGACGGCACCCAGTCGAGGATCACGCCGATGCCGTGCTGGTGCAGCGTGTCGACCAGGTACATGAAGTCCTGCGGCGTGCCGTAGCGCGCGGTCGGCGCGAAGTAGCCCGTGGTCTGGTAGCCCCAGGAGCCGTAGAACGGATGCTCGGTCACCGGCAGCAGCTCGACGTGCGTGAAGCCCGTCTCGCGCACGTACTCGGCGAGCTGGTGCGCCGTCTCGCGGTAGGAGAGGAAGCGGTCGCCGTCGCCGCGGCGCCACGAGCCGAGGTGCACCTCGTAGATCGACATCGGCGCGCCGAGCGCGTTGCGCGCGCGCCGGTTCACCATCCAGTCGCCGTCGCTCCACTGGTACTCCAGGCTCCAGGCCCGCGATGCGGTCTGCGGCGGCACCTCGGCGAACACGCCGAACGGGTCGGCCTTGTCGATCTCGTAGCCGCCGTGCCGCGAGCGGATGCGGTACTTGTAGGATTGGCCGCGGGCCACGCCGGGGACGAACCCTTCCCAGATGCCCGAGCCGTCCCGGCGCGCCGCGAGCGGGTGCGCGTCCGGATCCCAGCCGTTGAACTCGCCGATGACCGACACGCTGCGCGCGTTCGGCGCCCAGAGCGCGAACTCGGCGCCGGCGACGCCGTCGCGGGCTGCGAGCCGGCAGCCCATCTTCTCGTACAGGCGCCCGTGGTTGCCTTCCTTGAAGAGGTAGATGTCGTGGTCGGTCAGCACTGGTGTCTCCGCTGTCATCGTCGCGACCCCGGCCGCGGGCTCCGCCGCCGGCTTCGCGCCCTTCCGGCACGGCCGGTCGCGCCCGCTATTGCAGGAGCGCGGGCCGGCTCGGGTCGAACCTCGGCGCGAAGAGCGGCGAGAACGGCACGCCGCCCGCCGTCGCGCGCGGGACGACGACGATGCCGCCCGGCGACACGTGGAAGCGCCGCCGGTCCTCGCCCGGATCGTGGCCGATGCGGGCGCCTTCGGCGATCACGTTGTAGCGATCGACGATCGTCCGCCGCAGCCGCGCGCCGCGCTGCACGTGCACGTGATCCATGATCACGCAGTCCTCCACCTCGGCCCCGGGATCGACGCGAACGCCGTAGCGCAGCACCGAGTTGGCGAGCCGCGCGCCTTCGATGCGGCAGCCCGAGGCGACCATCGAGTTCGAGATCTCGCCGCCGATGATGCGCGCGACCGGGCCGACATAGCTGCCCGACTGGATCGGCCACAGCGGATTGTGCGTGTCGAAGCGCGGCTCGGCGCCGAGCAGGTCCTGGTGCGCCTCGAAGTAGGCCTCGAGCGAGCCGACGTCGCGCCAGTATGCGGGCTCCTCGTACGCGCGCACGCCCGGCACCACGTTGGTGGCGAAGTCGTAGGCGTACAGCCGGTGCGTGGCGAGCATGCGCGGCAGCACGTGGCGGCCGAAGTCGGTGCCGCCCTGCTCGCGCGCCTCGCCGAGCGCGCTCCTGAGGACCTGCGCATTGAAGAGGTAGTTGCCCATCGAGGCGTAGGCATGCGTCGGACGGTCGGGCATCGGCGGCGGGTCGGCCGGCTTCTCGAGGAACTCCCGGATGCGGCCGTCGGCGTCGGCGCCGATGATGCCGAACGCGCTCGCCCGCTCGCGCGGCACCGGCAGCGCGGCGACCGTGACGTCGGCGTCGCGCGCGCGGTGGAACTCGACCATCTGGCGCACGTCCATCCGGTAGACGTGGTCGGCGCCGAACACGGCGACGATGTCCGGATTGTGATGCGCGACGAGGTTCAGGTTCTGGTAGACCGCATCGGCGGTGCCCTGGAACCACGACGGCCCCTCGCGCATCTGCGGCGGCACGATCGTGATGAAGTGGTTCGGCACCACCGGCGAGAGCGCCCAGGAGCGCGCGACGTGCTCGATCAGCGACTGCGACTTGTACTGGACGAGCAGGTAGATGGCGTGCATGCGCGAGTTGACCAGGTTGCTCAGCACGTAGTCGACGATGCGCGTGCCGCCGGCGAACGGCACCGCGGGCTTGGAGCGCCCCGAGGTGAGCGGCTGCAGGCGCGAGCCTTCGCCGCCGGCGAGCACCATCGCGAGAACTTCGGGTTGCTGGATCATGCGTGCCTCCTCGCGCATTGGTCTTCTGCGCGCCTGATCTCGTGGCGCTGCGATCCGCGGACGTGCTGGAGCGGGCGCGCGTTCACGCGCTTTCGCCGGCGTCCGGCCGTGTCGTCGTGGGAAGAGTCGCGCAGGCACGTCGTGCGCGCCGCCTCGCGTCGCGAGGGCGGAAAACTTTGCCGGGAGCGCCCCGGTCTCGTCAGCAGCCGTCCGCCGCGACGAACGCGAAGCGGCGAACGCCACGCCGTGCCCGCGCGCCGGAGACTGCGTCAGTGCATCTCCCGCGCCGACTGGGTAAGTTTCCGGCCACGATTCTAGCACAGCCGTTCGGCGCGCCCGCCCGGCTCAGTCACGACCGGCGCCGGACGCCTCCGGCAGCGGCGCGCGCGACCTGAGCTTCAGGCGCAGCGCGGCCCGGGCGAGCAGGTTGGCCGACACCGGCGCGGTGACGAACAGGAACAGCGTGATCAGCAGCTCGTGCAGGCTGGTGCCCTCGACCGCGGTGAAGTAGATCATCGAGGCGGTCAGCGTGCCGCCCACGCCGAGCGTCGTCGCCTTGGTCGGGCCGTGCAGCCGCATGTAGAAGTCCGGCAGGCGCGCGAGGCCGATCGCGCCGACCAGGGTGAAGAACGCGCCGACCAGCAGGAAGAACGAAACGGCAGTCTCGAGCAGCATCCCGCGGCCCTCAGTGCATGACGTCGCCGCGCGCCACATAAAGCGCGAGCGCGACCGTGCCGACGAATCCCATCAGCGCGATCAGCAGCGCGGCTTCGAAGTAGACCTGCGTGCGCCAGGCGATGCCGGCGAGCACGATCAGCGCGACGGCGCTGATGTAGAGCGTGTCGAGGGCGAGGATGCGGTCCGGGAGGTCCGGGCCGCGCACGAGGCGCCACGCGGCGAGCAGCAGCGCGAGGCCGACGGCGCCGAACGAAACGGTGATCGCGAAGACTAGCATGCGAAGATCTCCTGCAGCGGGCGCTCGTAGCGCGACTTGATCTCGCGCGCGAGCCGGTCGGGGTCGTCCACGTCGAGCGCGTGCACCAGGATCCGCCGCCGATCGGTGCTCGGGTCGCACGAGACCGTGCCGGGCGTCATCGTCACGATGCTCGCCAGCAGCGCGACCGCGATTGGGTGCTCGACGTCGAGCGGGACCTCGACGAACACCGGGCGCAGGCGCGCGGGCGGACCGAGCACGAGCCGCGCGACGTTGACGTTGGCGCGGACGATGTCCCACAGCACCACGAGTGCGAGGCGAACCGCCGCCCGCGGCCGGCGCAGCCGGACCGGCCGGTGGAAGAAGCGCCGCACCGCGAGCGGGATCGCCACGGCGAGCAGGGCGCCGAGCAGGACGTGCCCGGCATCGGCCGACCTGTTCAGCAGCAGCCACGCGACCAGCAGCACGCACGACGTGACCGGATGCGGCAGCCAGCGTCGCATCATCGCGCCTCCCGCGGTCCGGAGCGATACGGCGGTGCTTGCGGCGACAGGACCGCATCGACGTACGCGCGGCGGTCGAGGATCTGCGCCGCGGTCGCGTCGGCGAACGACTTGAGCGGCGCGGCGCAGGCCACGACCAGCACCGCGGCCGCCACCAGCGCGGCGGCTGGCGCGGCGGCGGCGCCCGCCTTCGCGGCGCCCGGCGGCTCGCTCGACACGCGCCAGAAGACCGCCGAGCCCGCGCGCGCGACGCCGACCAGCGCGAGCAGGCCGGTCGCGAGGATCACGGTCCAGATCCACGGGCCGGCCGTCGCGTCGCGCGCTGCGTGCAGGATCATGAGCTTGCCCAGGAAGCCGGAGAAGGGCGGCATGCCGACCACGGTCATGCCGGCGATCAGGAACAGCACCCCGAGCAGCAGCGGCTGCGCGACCGGCCGGCCCGTCTCCAGCGCGTCGGCGGCCTCGCCGCGCTGCAGCGCGATGAGCTCGCCGAGCAGGAACAGCGCGGCGATCACCAGCGTGCTCTGCACGAGGTAGAAGATCCCGGCGGCGACGCCGGCGGCGGTGAGCAGCCCGGCCGCCGCGAGCGCCGTGCCGACCGACGCGACGGTCAGGTACGCGGTGAGGCCCGCGAGGGAGCGCGCGGCGAGCGCGCCGAGGATGCCGAGCGCGAGCGTGACGAGCGCGGTGGGCACGAGCCAGGGCGCGGCGACGAGGGCGACGCCGCCTGCATCGGGGCCGAACACCTGGCCGTGGACGCGGATGATCGCGTACACGCCGACCTTGGTCATGATCGAGAACAGGGCGGCCACCGGCGCCGCCGCCGCCGCGTACGCGCCCGGCAGCCAGAAGTAGAGCGGGAAGAGCGCGGCCTTGACGCCGAACACCACCAGCAGCAGCAGCGCCCCCGCCGCGACGAGCGGCGCGTCCGCCGGCTCCGCCTGCCCTGCGCGGACGGCGAGGTCGGCCATGTTGAGCGTCCCGGTCACCCCGTAGAGCAGGCTCACGGCGATCAGGAACAGGGCGGAGGCCGCGAGATTGAGCACCACGTAATGCAGCGCGGCGCGCAGCCGCGCGACGCCGAGCCCGTGGGCGAGCAGGCAGTAGGAGGCGATCAGCAGCACCTCGAAGAAGACGAACAGGTTGAAGAGATCGCCGGTGAGGAACGCGCCGTTCAGCCCCACCAGCTGGAACTGGAAGAGCGCGTGGAAGTGGCGCCCGCGCGCGTCCCAGCCCGCCGCGGCGTAGGCTGCCGCCGCGAGCGCGACCACCGCGGTGAGCGTGAGCATCAGCGCGGCGAGACGGTCGACCACGAGCACGATGCCGAACGGGCCGGGCCAGCCGCCGAGGGCGTAGGAGCGCACCTCGCCGGAGGCGCTCGCCGCGAGCAGGGCGAGCGCGACGGCGAGCTGCGCGGCGCAGGCGCCGACCGCGACCGCGCGCTGCGCCGCGAGCCGCTCGACCGAGAGCGCGACGAGCAGTGCCGCCGCGGCGAGGGGCACCAGCACGGGCAGGGCCGGCAGGTGCGCGCTCACGGGATCTCCCGGTCGGCCGGCTTCCCGCCGCCGTCGACGTGGTCGCTGCCAGTCTCGCGGCAGACCCTGATCGCGAGCGCGAGGACGTACGCGATCATGCCGAAGCCGATGACGATCGCCGTCAGCACGAGCGCCTGCGGAAGGGGGTCTGCGTGGCCCGCGCTCCCCGGCTTGATGATCGGCGCGCCGCCGACCGTCAGCCGACCCATCGCGAAGATGAAGAAGTTCACCGCGTAGGAGAGGAGCGCGAGGCCGAGCACGACCGGAAAGGTCCGTCCGCGCAGCAGCAGGTATACGCCGCAGGCGGCGACCAGGCCGATGCCGGAGGCGACCAGAAGCTCCATCACGCGCCCTGCGCGTCCGACGGCGCCGCCACGCCGGGGCCGCGCGTCACGTGGCCGACCGCGGCGATGGCGAGCAGTGTTGCGCCGACGACCGTCAGGTACACGCCGAGGTCGAACGCCGCGGCGCTCGCGAGCGGGACCTCGCCGACGAGCGGCAGCACGGGGTGGCCGTAGGCGCTCGTGAGGAACGGCGCCCCGAACAGCCAGGCGGCCGTCCCGGTCCCCGCCGCCACGAGCAGCCCCGCGCCGATGGTGCGGTCGTACCGCGCGCGCAGCCGCGCCTCGGCGTCGGCCTGCCCGAGCGCCATGTACTGGATCAGCAGCGCGATCGCCGTGACCAGCCCGGCGATGAACCCCCCGCCGGGCGCGTTGTGGCCGCGCAGGAAGATGTAGGCCGAGCCCAGCACCGCGAGCGGCAGCAGCGCGCGCGCGGCGGTCGTGAGCAGCAGCGGCGGGGCGAGCGGTGCGGAGCGCGTCACGCGCAGGCCGGCGAGCAGCGCCGCCGCGCCGAGCGCGGCGATGCCGAGCACCGTGATCTCGCCGAGCGTGTCGAAGCCGCGGAAGTCGACCAGGATCACGTTCACCGCGTTCGAGCCGCCGCCCACCGGCACGCTCTTCTCGAGGAAGTACCAGGCGATCGAGTCGTCGCGATCGCGCGTGAGCACCGCGTGCGCGAGCGCGGCGATGCCGGTCCCGGCGGCGAGCGCGAGGGCCCCATCGCGCAGCCTGCGCGAGCGCGTGGACTCGGCGGGCGAGGTCTGCGGCAGCAGCGCGAGCGCCATCAGCAGCAGCACGGTCGTGACCACCTCCACCGACAGCTGGGTGAGCGCGAGATCGGGCGCGGAGAAGTAGACGAACGCGAGCGACACGACCAGGCCGACCACCGCGGCGAGCACGACTGCGACCACGCGGTGGCGATGCGCCGCCGCCGTGCCGAGCGCCGCCGCGGCGAGAATCAGCCACAGGGCGAGCGCGAGCGCGTCCGCCTGCGCGTAGGCGTGCGCGGCCGCCGCGGGCCGGCCGTCCGGCAGGAACGGGGCGGCGCCGGTCGCCAGGGCGGCCGCGGCGAGCAACGCGAGATAGCGCTGGAGCGAGCCGTTGGCGAGCCGCGCCGTCGCCGCGCGCGCGAGCGCGATGCCGCGGTCGTGCGTATGCTGGAACACCAGCCGCAGGGTCCAGCCGGAGGGCGCGTGCAGGTGCAGGTTGTACTGGTGCTGCAGCAGCCAGTACATCAGGATGCCGCCGCCGAGCGCGACCGCGCTCATCAGCAGCGGCAGGTTGAAGCCGTGCCACAGCGCGATCGTGTACGGCGGCATCGGGCCGCCGTACGAGTCCTCCGCGGCGATGCGCACGATCGCCTCCACGGTGAGCGCCGGGGCGAGGCCGACCGCCACGCACAGCGCGACCAGCACCAGCACCGGCAGCCGCATGAACCGCGGCGGCTCGTGCGGAGTGCGCGGCAGGTCGTGCGGCTCGCCGTGGAAGAAGACGTCGTGCACGAACCGGGCCGAGTAGGCGACGCTGAAGATCCCGCCGAGCGCGGCGGCGTACGGCGCGACCGCGCCGAGCAGGCGGAGCTGCTCGACCTCGAGCGCCTCGGCGAAGAACATCTCCTTCGAGAGAAACCCGTTCAGCAGCGGCACCCCGGCCATCGCCGCCGCCGCGATCATTGCCAGCGTCGCCGTGTAGGGCATGAAGCGCCACAGGCCGTTCAGCTTGCGCATGTCGCGGCTGCCGCACTCGTGGTCGATGATGCCGGCGGCCATGAAGAGCGAGGCCTTGAAGGTGGCGTGGTTCACGACGTGGAACACCGCGGCCACCGTCGAGAGCGGCGAATCGAGGCCGATCAGGAAGACGATCAGGCCGAGATGGCTGATCGTGGAGTAGGCGAGCAGCCCCTTCAGGTCGTGCTTGAAGATGGCGACGTAGGCGGCGAACACGAGCGTCGCGAGCCCGATCCCGGTCACGATGTACTCGAACTCGATCCCGCCGCCCAGCACCGGGTAGAGGCGCATCAGCAGGAAGACACCGGCCTTCACCATCGTCGCCGAGTGCAGGTAGGCCGACACCGGCGTCGGCGCGG
>JAHDYJ010000104.1 GCA_023383795.1 Burkholderiales bacterium
GTTGGCAGTTGGCAGTTGGCAGTTGGCAGCTCAACGAAGTCTAGACGCTCGCATCACTCCGTCTACTGCCGACTGTCCACTGTCAACTGTCAACTTTCTTTTACCGCTCCTCGGCGCATCCAGATCGCATCCTCCTGCTCGAGCTCTTCGAGCCGGGTCTCCATCTCGACGACGTCGCGATCGAGCTCCGGCAGGAGCACGTCCTGCAGCGCGCGTGCGCGGCGCGAGGCGCGCTTGTACTCGAGGAACAGCCGCTCCAGGTTGCCGCCCATGGCGGCAAGCTCGGCCGCCTGCCGCAGCAGCGCGGCATAGGCTTGCCGGCAGCGCTCCGCCTCCGGGGAGACGTCGATCGGCGCCTCCGGCGGCAGCGCGTCGCCCTGGAGCTCGGCGAACTGCAGGTGGACGCCCATCAGCGAGCCGGCGGTGATGCGGAGCTCGACTTCGTCGAGCGTGCCGGGCGCATAGACCTGCAGGCCTTCCAGCCCGTGCTGCGTGATCGCCGCGGCGAGCGCGGCGAGCGCCGCGCGCTCGCTCTCGGCGAAGCGCGCCGCCTTCGCCTCGTACTCGCGCAGCTGGCGCACGATCTCGCCGGCGAGCAGCATCGTCTTCTCGTCGAGGAAGACGTAGCCCTCGTGCATCGCACGACGCTCGTCCTTGCGCTCGATGACCGCGCTGCGGGTGGGGGTGGCTTCGCTCACTTCTCGACGTGCTCCGCGATCTGCCGGTCCGAGAGCCGCGTGAGCTCGGTCTTCGGCAGGGCCTTCAGCAGATCCCAGCCGACGGCCATGCTCTCGTCCAGGCTGCGCGCCGAGGTCTGATTGACGAGCGTGCCCTCGAACTCGCCGCCGAAGGCGAGATACTTGCGGTCGGCGGCCGACAACCCCTCCTCGCCGACCACGCTCGCGAGCACGCGCGTTTGCGCGGCGCGGGCATAGGCCGCGTAGAGCTGGCTCGACAGCGCGGGGTGATCCGGGTCGGTGTACTTGCCGCCCGTGCCGTCCTTCATCAGCCGCGACAGGCACGGGAGCACGTTGATCGGCGGGTAGACGCCGCGCCGGTCGAGATCGCGCGAGAGCACGATCTGGCCCTCGGTGATGTAGCCGGTGAGGTCCGGGATCGGATGGCCGATGTCGTCGGCAGGCATGGTGAGGATCGGCAGCTGGGTGAGCGTCCCCGGGTAGCCCTTGATGCAGCCGGCGCGCTCGTAGAGCGTCGCCAGATCCGAGTACATGTAGCCGGGAAAGCCCTTGCGGCTCGGGATCTCGCCCTTGCTCGAGGACACCTCGCGCAGCGCCTCGCAGTAGTTGGTGAGGTCCGTGAGGATCACCAGCACATGCTTCCCCTCGACAAACGCGAGGTACTCGGCGGCGGTGAGCGCGAAGCGCGGGGTGAGCAGTCGCTGGGTGCTGGAATCGCTCGCGAGGTTGAGGAAAAGCGCGGTCCGCTCGAGCGCGCCCGATTTCTCGAGGCTCGCGCGGAAGAACTCCGCGGTGTCGAACGGCACGCCGATCCCGGCGAACACGATGGCGAAGTCGCCGCCCTTGCCCTTGCGCAGGCGCGCGTGGCCGGCGATCTCGACCGCGATGCGGTCGTGCGGCAGGCCGCCGCCGGAGAAGATCGGCAGCTTCTGGCCGCGCACCAGGCTGTTCATCAGGTCGATGGCGGTGACGCCCGTCTCGATGAAGTCGCGCGGCGTCGCCCGCGCGAAGGGGTTGATCGGCATTCCCTCGATGCGGTAGTTCTCGCGCGCGGCGATCGGCGGGCCGCCGTCGACGACCTGGCCGACGCCGTTGAAGACGCGCCCGAGGATGCCGGGGCCGAGCGGGAAGTTGAGCGGCTCGCCGAAGAAGCGCACCACCGACTCGGCGAGGCCCAGGCCCGAGGTGTTCTCGAGCACCTCGATCGTCATGCTCTCCTCGTCGAGCGCCGCGACCCGGCCGAGCCGCGCGCGGCCGTCGCGGCCGCGCACCTCGACCGCGTCGTTCAGGCCGACCTCGAGCGTCCGCCTCAGGAAGAGGAGCGGGCCGTCGAGCTTGCGCGCCGCGCCTTCAACCAGCAGTCGTGGCTGCATTGCGTTTTTCCTTCTCCTGGACGAGCGCGCCGATCTCGCGCTCGACCGCTGCGGCGAGCGCGCCGAACTTCTCGAGGTCCTCCTCGCCGATCTCCTCGCCCATGCGCAGCACCTGGCGGTAGGACGGGAGCGCGGCGAGATCCTCCAGCCGTGCCCCGGCGTTCACCGCGGATTCGGCGAGCTCGGTGTAGCGGCCGATCAGCCGCATCATCGCCGACTGGCGCGCGGGGCTCGCCGCGCGATCGATCGGCGAGAGCGCCGACTGGCGCAGGAACGCCTCGTTCACCAGCTCCGCGCAGAAGAGCGTCAGCTGCTGGCGCAGCGGCAGCGCGTCCTTGCCGATGATGCGCGCCATGCGCTCGAGGCGCGCCTGGTCGTCGAGCAGCGTGAGGAACTTGCGGCGCAGTGCGACCCACTCGGGGTTGCCGTTCGCCGCCCACCACTCGGCGAACACGTGTGCGTCCTCGGCGTACGACAGGAGCGGGTTGACCGCCGGGTAGAAGCGCGCCTGCGCCCGCCTCACGTCGAGCGCCCAGAATGCCTTCACGTAACGCTTCGTGTGGCTGGTCACCGGCTCGGAGAAGTCGCCGGAGGGCGGGCTGATCGCCCCCATCACCGTCACCGAGCCCGTCGCGCCGGCGAGCGTCTCGACGACCGCGGCGCGCTCGTAGAAGTCGGCGAGCCGGCTCGAGAGATACGCCGGGTAGCCGCCCTCGCCCGGCAGCTCGCCGAAGCGCCCCGAAACCTCCCGCAGCGCCTCGGCCCAGCGGCTGGTGGAGTCGGCCATCAGCGCGACGTGCTGCCCCTGGTCGCGGAAGTACTCGGCGACGGTCACCGCGCTGTAGATGCTCGCCTCGCGCGCGGCCACCGGCATGTTCGACGTGTTGGCGATGATGACCGTGCGCTCCATCAGCGGCCGGCCGCTCCTCGGATCGGTGAGCTCGGGGAACTCCTCGAGCACGCCCGCCATCTCGTTGCCGCGCTCGCCGCAGCCGAGGTAGACGATCACGTCGGCGTCGCAGCCCTTGGCGAGGGCCTCGAGCAGCACAGTCTTGCCGGTGCCGAAGCCGCCCGGGATCGCGGCCTTGCCGCCCTGCGCCACCGGGAACAGGCAGTCGAGGATGCGCTGGCTCGTCACGAGCGGCTTCGCTCCCGGCCGCCGCAGCCGCACCGGTCGCGGCACGCGCACGGCCCAGAGATGGCTCATCGCGACCTCGTGCGTTGCACCCGCGTCGTCGCGCAGCGCGAGCACCGCGGCGTCCTCGGCGTACGAGCCCGCCGGCGCCACCGTGACCACCTCGCCCTCGCGGTCGGGCGGCACGAGGCACCTCTGCACGCGCCCACCGGCGCCCTCGACCTCGCCGAAGATCGCGCCGCGCGCGAGGCGATCGCCCTTCGCGACCTTGGGCCGGAACGGCAGCATGCCCGTGCGCGCCGGCGCGACACCGGGCGTGACGAACGCGGAACTCGAGCCGGCAAGCGGCCGCAGCAGGCCGTCGAACATGTTGCCGAGCAGGCCCGGGCCGACCCGGATCGCGAGCGGCTGGCCGGTCCCCACGATCACCACGCCGGGCTTCAAGCCGGTGGTGTCCTCGTACACCTGGATGATCACCTCCTCGCCGTCGAGCGAAACCACTTCGCCGAGGAGCCGCTGCGGACCGACCTCCACGGCTTCGCGCAGGGCGAAGCGGCCGTCGGTCGTCGCGCGCAGCACCGGGCCGCTGATCCACCGGATGCGTGCCTCGCTCATTTCGCGATCCCTTCGGTAAGGCTCAGGAGCTGCGCGCCGATCGCATCGCGGTCGGCGAGCAGCCCGTCGAGCGTCGCGTCCACGACGTTGTGTCCGCCGCCGATGCGCACGCCCGCCTTGATCGAGGCGTCCGCGACGAACGCGGGCGGCGAGGCGAGGTCGGCGGCGAGCGCAGCCGCGAGCGCCGCGCGCTCCTCCTCCGGCCAGTCGGCCGGATGCGCGATGCGCCAGCCCTCGCGCGGCAGCCGGCCGAGCGCGCCGCGCGCGGCGTGCTCGGCCCAGCGCCGCCGCGCCGCCGGATCGCGCCAGCGCTGCGCGAGCGCGGCCGGCAGCGAGTCCCACTCGGCTGCGAGGATCTCCGCGGCGCGCTGCTGGTCGTGGAGCCGCCGCGCCGTGGCGACGCGCGCCTGCAGCGTGACCATGCGCTCCTCCGTCCGCACGCGCGCCTCGAGGAACGCGGTGCGCACGGCGCGGCGCGCGCGCTCGTGCGCCTCCCGCAGGATCGCGCGAGCGCGCTCGTCCGCCTCCCCCAGGATCGCATCGACCTGCTTGCGCCGGCTCGCCTCCACGACCGCGAGCAGCGCCTGCTCGGTCTCGGTGATCTTCATCCTTCCATCCCCAGCTGGCCGCGCAGGCGCTTCGCGAGATCGGGCATCGGCGTGCCCCCCACCGGATCGGGCACGACGACCGTGAGCGGCGTGCGTGCGGCGACCGCCGCCGCGAGCTGGCGCTCCGGCAGCCCGGCGGCCACCGCCGCGCTCACGAGGACGAGCGGCGCATGCGCGCGGGCTTCGTCGAGCACGGCAGCCGCCGCGCCGGGCGCGGGAACGCGTACCTCGACGCCGGCGAGGCGGAAGCCCGCGCCGTTCACTTCATCGCCGATGTAGACCGGTGGCTTCATCCTGCCTTACACCAGCCGATTCAGGACGAGGATCGAGACGATCAGGCCGTAGATCGCGATCCCTTCGGCCAGCCCCACGAAGATCAGCAGGCGGCCGAAGAGCTCGGGCTTCTCGGCCAAGGCGCCGATCGCCGCGGCGCCGACCTTGCCGACCGCGAAACCGGCGCCGAGCGAGGAGAGTCCGGTCGCGAGCGCAGCGCCCACCAGGCCCCACGCCCACACGGTGCCTTCCAGCCGGAACGCGCCCGCCGCCGCGGCGCCCTGCGCGAGCGACGGCGGAACGAACGCGAGAAACGCGGTGCCGGCGACGGCCAGCACCGCGGTCATCGCGAGCAGGGCGGATAGGAAGCGGGTCCGGACGGTCATCGTGAGCTCTCCTGTGGCACGAACGGAGGGATGGGAAGGGGGCGGAAGGCGCGGCCTTCCGCGACGAGGAACTTGGTGAAGAACTCGAACAGCACCAGGCGCGTCGTCTGTATCGCGACGACCAGCGTCTCGAGGGCGAGGATGATCACGTTGCCGAGCACCAGGACGAGCGCGCGCACGATCACGCTGTCGGCCGAGTCCATCAGCGCTACGATCGCCGCAGAGAGCCCGGCGTGCGCGAGCGCGAACGCGCCGACGCGCGCGAACGAGAGCGTGTTCACCAGCAGCTGGATGGTCCGCTCGACGAGCTCGCCGAGCGTCGAAAGCGCCGCGGCGGCGCGCCGCTCGACGACCGCGCCCCCGATGCATGCGAGCACGAGCGCCACCGCGGCCACGGCGAACCCCAGCGGATGAAAGAACCCGGCCAGTATGCCGAGGTAGCCGACGAGCTGGCCGCCGTCCACTGCGGCCCAATGAGCGAAGCTGCCGCGCCAGTACGCGGCGACGCCCTTGAAGAGCTGCCCCAGCACGAGCAGGCCGGCGCCGAAGCCGAGCGGCACGACGAGCACCGCGAGCGGGTCGTGCAGCGGGCTCACCCAGACCGGGTGGAACAGCCCCTCGATGCTGAACACGCTGCCGAAGAGGACGCCGAACACCGCGGCGGTGAGACCGCCGGCGACGAAGAGCCGCGCGATCGGGAAGCGGTGGCGCAGGAAGAAAGCGCCGACGGCGAGGACGAGTCCCTGGCCGACGTCACCGAACATGTAGCCGAACATGAGCGGCACCATGACCGCGAGCAGCACGGTGGGATCGGTCTCGTGGCGCGCGGGCATGCCGAGCGCGCGGCTGAAGATCTCGAACGGCCGCGCCCACCACGGATTGACGAGCAGGAGCGGCGCGAGCGCGCCGCGCGGCGGCGGCGGGAAGTGCAGCAGGGCGCGCGCGCCGGAGCGATCGAGCGCGGCGACGAGCGCCGCGTCGTCGCGCTCGCTCGTCCAGCCGGTCACCCAGGCGAAGCAGTCGGTGCAGTCGAGCCCGCGCACGTTCCGGATCACCCACTGCAGGCGATCGGCGTCGCCGATCGCCTGGTGCAGGCCGTGCGCGCGGTTCAGCGCCTCCAGCCGCTCACGCAAGCTGCGGATGCCGGCGTCGATCGCGCGGGACCGCTCGCCGATGTACGCGAGCGATTCCTGCGCAGTCGGCCGCAGCCACGCGGGCACGTCGTGGATGCGGCCTTTCAGCGCGGCCGCCTGCTGATGAAAGTGCGACGCGTCGTCCGCGACGCCCACCAGCAGCACATGCACCGCGTCGTCGAACGCAACGGTGCGAAGCAAGCCGGTCGGCGGCGCGGCGGGGATGGCCTCCGGCGGGAACACGCCCAGCCGCGCCTCGACGAGCGGCCCCGAACCGGCGAGATGGGCGAAGTCGATGGCGCTCTGCCCGACGCGCTCCAGGAGCTTGCGCCACAGCGCGAGCTCGCTCGCCTCCGCCTCGAGCCGTTGCAGCTCCACGATCACCGGCTCGGCCTCCGGCGCCCACGCGCGGATGCGCCCGATCGTGCGCTCGAGCGCCACCGCCGGCGCTTCCGGAAACGCCGAGGGCGCAAGCCCGGCGCTCGGCCAGTACGCGCGGTAGCGGAGCGCGAGGTTGTTGAACTGGGCGAGCAGCGGGCGGACCGCCTCCAGCGTCTGCGGCAGGCCGGATGCGCTCTTCGCCTCGAGCTCGATCGCCCCGGTGGCGGCGAGGGCCGCAAGGGCGAGCGTCACGTCGTCGCGCGGCGTGAGGATCTCGAACCAGCGCGCGGGCTGCGGCCGGATCATGACGGCACGAATCTCGGCAGCGCGGCGCGCCGTGCGATCTCGCCGCGCAGCCGGAGGAAATCGAGCGCCGCCAGCGCCAGGAAAGCGAATCCGGCCGCCGGCGTCATCGCGGCGCGACGAAAGAGGGTCTCCAGCCGCGCGGCGAGCGCCTGGCGCATCACGACCGCCTCGCCCGGGTGCGCGGTCACGATGGCGTGCCGGTGCGCGCGGAGCACTCGGCCGAGCTGATCGAGATGCGTCGCCTCGTCTCCCGTCGCCTCCGGCAGCCGCTCGCGCAGCGCCGCGATCCACGCTTCCGCGATCGCGGTCGGCGCCATGTCGCCCGCGGGCAGCGACCGCTCGAGCTCGACGAGCGGGCCCTCTGCGAGCGCCCGCCGCCGCGCTGCGGGCTCCACTTCGGCGAGCGCGCCGAACACCGGATCGGCGCGCATCCAGCCGTGCGCCGCGCCGCCGCGCAGCAGATGATCGATCACCGGAAGGTCGGGAATGCGCGCGAACCATTCCGCGGCGCGCTGCCATGCGCCGGGCAGCCAGCCGGTCACCTCGGAGGCGAGCTCGCGCCAGTGGGCGCGCAATCCGGCCTCCAGGGCGTGCACGTCGTCGTCCGGAGCGAGGCCGGCCACGAGCGGCCGGAACGCCGTGGAGCGGGCCGCCTCGAACAGCGCCGAAATCTCGCGGATCGCCTCGATCCGGCGCCAGATGACGGCGTCGGGGCGCGCGCCGAAGCGCGCCTGCAGGCGCGCCTGGGCGTATTCGATCGCGTCGGCGTCAATCACGGTCGCCGCTTCGCTCGTCACCCGGGGCCGCGCCGGTCAGGGCCGCGGCCAGCCGCGCGACCGCGTCGACCTCGACCAGCCGCGACTGCGCATCGGTGACCTCGGCCTCCGCGAGCGCAGAGATCTCCGCCTCGACCGACGCCTCCTCGGCGGCGACGCGGCGCTCGAACGCGGATTGGATGCGGCGGACGCGGCGCTCGGCGCGCGTCGCCACCTGCGCCGCCCGGGCGCGCGCCTGCTCGACGCGCTCGGCGGCCTGCCGATGGGCATCCTCGGCGGCCGCCCGCGCCGCACGCTCGGCCTCGAGCACGCGCATGATCGCGGCCTCGACCGGCTCGGTGGCGGTCGGCGCCATGGTCGTGACCTCCGATTGCGCCACGCGGTGCTCCTCCCTCGCGGCCATGGACACGGGCACGGACGCGCCCGGCCCGACTCGACTTCCTACCCCGGAACCCTAGGCGAGAAGCCCGCCGCGAAGTTGATCTGGATCAACCGGGTCCCGTCGGCCCGCTCAGGGCAGCACGCGCACGCCCTCCAGCAGCTCGAGCGTGTACGCGCTCCGGACGTCGAGCCCCGGCTCGACCAGGCCGGCGTCGCGCATGAACTCGAACGTGCGCCGCCAGCGGTCGTCGGTCATCGCCATGATCCCGAGGCGCGCCGCGTCGCCGCCGGTGACGATCCCGTACTCCTTCATCTTCGCGATGCCGAAGGCGATCAGCGCGTCCTCCATCTGGGGGTTGTCGCGCTTGACGAGCGCGTTGCCCGGCGCAGGGTCGGCGAGATAGCTCTTCCAGCCTTCGGCGCTCGCCAGGACGAAGCGCCGCACCGCGTCGCCGCGGCGGGCGAGCGTGCGCCGCGTGATCACGAGGGTCTGCGCGTACGGCGGATAGCCGAGGTCCGCGAGCAGGAAGAGCGAGGGCTTGACGCCGCCCTTCTCGACCGAGTAGGGCTCCGATGTCACGTAGCCCTGCTGCGCCGCGCGTTTGTCGGCGAGGAACGGCTGCACGCTGAACGAGTACGGACGCAGCTGCGCGTCGGTGAAGCCGTAGCGCGCCTTGAGCCACGGCCAGAAGGTCGTGTGGCTCGCCGGGCTGATGTAGATCGGCCGGCCCTTGAGGGCGGCGAGCGTCCGCACGTCCGGATGCGCGATGATCACCGCCGGGTCCTTCTGGAACGTCGCCGCGACGGTGACCACCGGCAGGCCCTGCCGCACCGCCTGCACGGTCTGGATGTCGTAGCCCATGAAGAGGTCGGTTGCGCCGGCGACGAGGAGCTGCAGGCCGTTCACCTGCGGTCCGCCCATCCGGATCTCGACGTCGAGGCCGTGCGCGCGGTAGATGCCCCGCGCGAGCGCCTGGTAGAACCCGCCGTGCTCGGCCTGCGCGTACCAGTTGGTCGTGAACACGAGCCGCTCGAGCGGCTGCGCCGCGGCCCCGCCGGCCACGGCGAATGCGAGCGCGGCGGCGAACCACCACCGCGCATGGTCGACGAGGATCCCCATTCCCCTCACTCCTCACTCCGCGCGCTGACCATGCTCTCGTGCCAGCCGCCCAGCACCGCGTTCGACAGCCACACCATCGCGGCGAACAGCGCCACGCCGGTGAGCGTGAGCACGGCGAGGGCGGCAAAGAGGCGCGGGACGTTGAGCTGCAGCCCGGCCTGCAGGATCTGGTACGCGAGCCCGGCGCCGGCGGCGCCGGTACCGGCGACGAACTCGGCGACCACCGCTCCGATCAGCGCGAGTCCGCTCGAGATGCGCAGCCCGGCGAAGAAGTACGGCGCCGCGCTCGGCACGCGCAGCCGCCAGAGCACCTGCCACCGGCTCGCCTTGTACATGCGCATCAGGCTGAGCAGCCCGGGATCGACGCTGCGCAACCCGAGCGTGGTGTTCGAGATCACCGGGAACACCGCGACGATCAGCGCGCACAGCACGAGCGCGAGCTGGGTGTCGCGCACCCAGATGATGATGAGCGGCGCGACGGCGACGATCGGCGTCACCTGCAGGATCACGGCATACGGGAAGAGGCTCATCTCCAGCCAGCGGCTCTGCGAGAACAGGAACGCGACGAGCGTCCCGGCGAGCACCGCGAGGGCGAAGGCGGCGAGCGTGATCTTCAGCGTGACCGCCAGCGAGCGCGCGAGGAGCTCCCAGTCGGCCGCGAGCGTCTGCGCGACGACGAGCGGCGAGGGCACGATGTAGCGCGGCAGGTCGTAGGCGACGACGAGCGCGTGCCACGCCGCCAGCACCAGGAGCGCGACGCCGAGCGGCGCGGCCACCCGCAGAACCCGCTCGCCGCGGCGCGTCGCGCTCATCGCGCAGCGGCCTCGGTCGCGCGCGCGAGCAGCTGCTGCAGCGCGCGGGCATGCGACGCGAAGCGCTGCGACACGCGGAAGTCGTCGGTGCGCGGATAGGGCTCGTCGATCGCGACCTCGCCCGCCAGCCGGCCCGGCCGGGCCGACATCACGACGACGCGCTGCGACAGATAGACCGCCTCGTAGACGCTGTGCGTGACGAACACGACCGTCAGCCGCTGCCCCGCGCCGCGTCCTGCCCACAGGGCGAGCAGATCGGCGTCGAGCCGCGCGCGGGTGATCTCGTCGAGCGCGCCGAACGGCTCGTCCATCAGCAGGAGATCCGGCTCGGTCACCAGCGCGCGCGCGATGGACGCGCGCATCTGCATGCCGCCGGAGAGCTCGCGGGGGTAGCTCGCCTCGAACCCCGCCAGGCCGACGCGCGCGAGCGCCGCGCGCGCCGCGCGGTCGCCCGCGCCGCGCTCGATGCCGGCGAGGTCGAGCGGCAGGCGCACGTTGGACGCGACGCGCAGCCACGGCATCAGCGTCGCGCTCTGGAAGACCATGGCGAGCCGGTGCCCGGCGGTGCCGATCCGCCCCGGGCCCTCGCCCCACCAGCGCACCGCGCCGCTCGAGGGCGGCTGCAGCGCGGCGGCGATCCCGAGCAGCGTGCTCTTGCCGCAGCCCGAGGGTCCGAGCAGCGTGACGAGCTCGCCCTCGGCCACCGTCAGGCTGACCGAATCGAGCGCGCGCGTGCCGCTCGGGTAGGTCCGGCTGACGCGGTCGAGCTCGACGACCGCACGCGGCGCGGCGGCGCTCACACCGGCCTCAGCCGACCGTGACGCGCGCCGCCTTGCGCTTGCCGACCTGCAGCACCGCGGTCGTCCCGGCGGGAAGCCGCAGGTTGCGGTCGCTCACGCGCTCGCCGTCGACCTTCACGCCGCCCTGCTCGATCATCCGCAGGGCCTCGGAGGTGCTCGCGGTGAGCCCGGCCGCCTTGAGCACCTGGGTGAGCAGCTGCGGCTCGCCGGCGCCCGGAACGCGCACCTCCGGCAGCTCGGCCGGCAGCTCGTGCCGGCGGAAGCGCGCCTCGAACTCGGCGTGCGCCGCCGCGGCCGCGGCGCCGCCGTGGAACCGCTCGACGATCTCCTTCGCGAACAGCACCTTGATGTCGCGCGGGTTGCGCCCCGCCTCGACCTCGGCCCGCCAGGCCCGCACCTCGTCGAGCGACCGGAACGAAAGCAACTCGACGTAGCGCCACATCAGCGGATCGGAGATCGACATCAGCTTGCCGAAGATCTCCTGCGGCGGCTCGGTGATGCCGACGTAGTTGCCGAGCGACTTCGACATCTTCTCCACGCCGGCGGTGCCCTCGAGCAGCGGCATCGTGAGGATGACCTGCGGCTCCTGGCCGTGCTCGCGCTGCAGCTCGCGGCCGACCAGGAGATTGAACTTCTGGTCGGTGCCGCCGAGCTCGACGTCGGCGCGCATCATGACCGAGTCGTAGCCCTGCGCGAGCGGGTACAGGAACTCGTGGATCGCGATGGGCTGGTTCGACTTGAAGCGCTTGGCGAAGTCGTCGCGCTCGAGCATCCGCGCGACGGTGTACCTGGCGGCGAGCCGGATCATCCCGGCCGCGCCGAGCGCGTTGCCCCACGTCGAGTTGAACAGGATCTCGGTCCTGTCCGGGTCGAGGATCTTGAAGACCTGCGCCTTGTAGGTCTCGGCGTTCGCGGCGATCTGCTCCGGCGAGAGCGGCGGCCGGGTGGCGTTGCGCCCGGTCGGGTCGCCGATCATTCCCGTGAAGTCGCCGATCAGGAACATCACGTGGTGACCGAGTTCCTGGAACTGGCGCATCTTGTTGATGAGCACCGTGTGCCCGAGGTGAAGGTCGGGCGCGGTTGGATCGAATCCTGCTTTGACTCGGAGCGGCTTCGCGCGGCGAAGCTTCGCGACGAGCTCGGCCTCGACGAGCAGCTCGTCACAGCCGCGTCTAATTACTTCAAGTTGATGCGCCAAGTCGCTCATTAGAATGTGAATTTTTTCTTGGATTGCGGCGAAAGCTTTGCTACACTGGTCGCGGCCGCTGCAAAAAACATGCAGAAAAACAAGGCGTTGATTCTAACGCACAACCCGGCGCCGCGCGCATCGCGCCGGCGGCGGGCAGCTATTCTGCTCGCCGGCTTCTCGCTTTTCGGCATGGTCGCCGCCTTCGGCACCGCCCCGGAATCAGCGACCGCCACTGTCCAGCGCTCCCTCGTCGTCGAGCCCCTCGCCGTCGCGCCCCTCCAGCTACCGGCCGACCAGGCGCACGTGTTCTGGCACGAGGACCGGCTGGCGCGCGGCGACACGCTCGCCGCCCTGCTCGGACGGCTCGGCGTCGATCCCGCGGTGGCGGCACGCCTCGTGCGCGAGAACGGCGGCGACAAGCCGTTCCGGATGCTGCGCCCGGGCATGACCGTGCATGCGCTCACCGCCGATCACGGCGATCTGCTCAGCCTGCGGTTCATGGCCGGACAGGACACGGTGCTCGGGTTCGAGCGGGCGCCGGACGGCTTCACGACGATCGAGGAGCCGGCGGACTTCTCGCGCTCCGTCCACGTGAAGTCGGGCGAGATCCGCTCGTCGCTCTTCGCGACCGCCGACGAGATCAGCCTCCCGGACGGGGTGGCGGTGCAGCTCGCCGACATCTTCGGCGGCGACATCGACTTCCACCGTGATCTCCGCAAGGGCGACCGCTTCACGGTGATCTACGAGACGCTCCATCACCAGGGACGGCCGCTCAGGTCGGGGCGGATCCTCGCCGCCGAGTTCGTGAACGACGGACGGGCGCTGCGTGCGATATGGTTCGGCGAGGACGAGGGCTCCGGCAGCTACTACGCGCCGGACGGCAAGAGCCTGCGCAAGGCGTTCCTGCGCTCGCCGCTCGAGTTCTCGCGCGTCACCTCGGGCTTCAAGATGCGCTTCCATCCGCTGCTCAAGCAGTGGCGCGCGCACAAGGGCGTCGACTACGGCGCGCCGACCGGCACGCGCGTGCGGGCGACCGGCGACGCGGTCGTCGAGTCCGCCGGCTGGATCAACGGCTACGGCAAGGCCGTCACGCTGCGCCACGGCGGCGGCATCACGACCCTCTACGCGCACCTGTCGAAGTTCGGCGAGGGCATCCGCAAGGGCGTGCGGGTCAACCAGGGCGACGTGATCGGCTACGTCGGCGCGACCGGCTGGGCGACCGGCCCCCACCTTCACTACGAGTTCCGCGTCGGCAACCAGCATCGCAATCCGCTCACGATCGTGTTCCCCTCGGCCGATCCGGTGCCGCCGGCGCGGATGCAAGCGTTCCGCGCGGCGACCCAGCCGCTGGTCGCGCAGCTCGATCAACTCCAGAGCGCCGCGGTCGCCTTGCTCGAGTAGCGCCGTGCCCGAGCTGTACGCGGGGCTCATGTCGGGCACGAGCCTCGACGGCATCGACGCCGTCCTGATCGAGTTCCAGCATACGCCCTGGCGTCCGCTCGCGACGCACTCCCTCGCCTATCCGGCGGCGCTGCGCGCCGAGGCGCTCGCGCTGAACGCCGCGGGCGCGGCCGAGCTCGAGCGCGCGGCGCTCTTCGCCAACGCGCACGCCGAGCGCTGCGCCGAAGCGGTGCACGCGCTGCTCGCCGCGGCGCGAGTGGACGCGACGGCGGTGAGCGCGATCGGCTGCCACGGCCAGACGGTCAGGCACCGGCCGGAGCTCGGCTACACCGTCCAGCTCGCCAACGGCGCGCTGCTCGCCGAGCGCACCGGCATCCGGGTGGTGTGCGACTTCCGCAGCCGGGATGTCGCCGCGGGCGGACAGGGTGCGCCGCTCGTGCCCGCGTTCCACGCCGCGTGCTTCGGCGCGGCCGGCACGCACCGCGTCGTCGTGAACCTCGGCGGCATCGCCAACCTCACCGATCTTCCGCGCGACGGAGCGGTGCGCGGCTTCGATACCGGGCCGGCGAACGTGCTGCTCGATCTGTGGGCGGAGCAGCATCTCGGCACACGGTTCGATCGCGACGGCGCCTGGGCGGCGGGCGGGCGCGTGGTCGCGCCGCTGCTCGCGCGGTTGCTTGCGGAGCCGTATTTCACCGCGCCGCCGCCGAAGAGCACCGGGCGCGAGCTCTTCAACGCCGAGTGGCTCGCGCAGCACGCGCCCGAGCGCTTCGCGCCGGCCGACGTGCAGGCGACGCTCGCCGAGCTCACCGCGGCGAGCGTCGCCGACGCGATCGAGCGGCACTGCGCCGGCGCCGGCGAGGTGCTGCTCTGCGGCGGCGGTGCGCGCAACACCGATCTCGTGCAGCGGCTCGGCGCGCGGCTCGCGGGCCGGATGGTCGCCGACACCGGCGCCGTCGGGCTCGCGCCCGAGTGGGTCGAGGCGTCGGCGTTCGCCTGGCTCGCGCGCGAGGCGCTCGCCGGGCGGCCGGGCAACGTACCGGAGGTCACCGGCGCACGCGGCCCGCGCGTGCTCGGCGCGATCTATCCCGCCTGACCCCGCGCTCGCGCGCCGCCCCGTCCCGGCGCGCGCCGTGCATCGGCTGCGATAATCGCCGTTCCTTCCGCCGTCCTCCCGCGTCGGCGCGCCTCGTGGAGCACCCCGCATGATTCTCCGCCGCATCCTGCTGCTTGCCGCCCTCCTCCAGCCGTCGCTGCTGCTCGCCGCGGAGACGGTGGTCGTGGCCCCGAGCGGGCAAGTGCGCGCCGGCGAGCGCTTCGCCGTCGCCGTCTACTTCAACAACGTCTCGGACGCGGCGGAGACCGTCCCGATTCCGCGCGCGCTGCGCGCGCGGCTGCGCGGTGCGGGACTCTCCGCCGAGGTGATGCTCACCCTCGTGGCCGACGGCGCACCGCCGACCGACACGCTGCTGCCCGGCGCGTTCCGCAAGACGGCCTACGCGGGGACCGTTCCGGCGGGCGCGTCCGGCACGGTCACGCTCGAGCTGATCGAGGTCGCCGCGAACAGCGCGATGTTCGCGGTCCTCGCACCCGCGGCGGTCGCCGCCGCGCCAGAGCCCGCCGCGTCCGCGCCCGCCGCGGACCCGCCGACCGCACCCGACTCGGTCGGGGACGACTTCAACCCGACCGCGGTGCTGGCGCGGTTCGACGTCTACGAGCCGATGTACTTCGCGGTCGGCGCCCGTACGAACACCAACGCGAAGTTCCAGTTGAGCTTCCGCTACCGGATGCTGTGGGATCTCAACCTCGCCTACACCCAGACCTCGCTCTGGGACCTGCGGTCGGCATCGAAGCCGTTCTACGACTCGGCTTACAAGCCCCGGCTCTTCTGGTACCGGGACGACCTCGGCTACCGCGGCGGCGGGCTCTCCCGCCTCGGGCTCGAGGTGGGCGTCGGCCACGAGTCGAACGGCAAGGACGGTATGGACTCGCGCTCGATCAACATCGCCTACTTGACGCCGCGGCTCACGTTCGGCGACCCCGACGGCTATCACCTGCTCGTCGCGCCGCGCGTGCTCGGCTACCTCGAGAAGACCGACAATCCCGACATCGACGACTACCGAGGCTACGTCGACCTCACCATGAAGTTCGGCAAGCGCGACGGGCTCCTGCTCGGCGCGGAGCTGCGGCGCGGCTCGCAGGGCTACAGCGCGCAGCTCGATCTCTCGTACCCGCTGCGGCCGCTGAGCGGCGACCGGTTCGGCGGCTACCTGCAGCTGCAGTACTTCAACGGCTACGGCGAGAGCCTGCTCGACTACAACCGCAAGCTGCCGTCGCAGGTGCGGCTGGGATACATGCTGGTGAGGTAGCGGCCGCGCGCCCCAACCACCCCGCCGGGCTGCGCCCGGCACCCCTCCGTGAAAAGGAGGGGATCGCCTTCTCCCCTCCTCTCCGAGGAGGGGTGGCCGCGAAGCGGCCGGGGTGGTGCAGGGCAGCGGGGGAGCGAAAGCAGACCGGCTCGCGCGCTGAGCCTCCGCCCGACTTATCGTGCCGGCATGCTCCCAGCCAAGCACAACGCGCGCGCGCTGAAATCCCGGCGCCGCGAGTTGCGTGCGCAGCTCACCCAAGCCGAGGCAATCCTGTGGCGACGGCTGCAGCGCAGGCTGCTCCGTGGACGCAAGTTCCGCCGCCAGCACAGCGTCGGGCCGTACGTCCTCGACTTCTACTGTCCGGAAGAGAGACTCGCGGTGGAGCTCGACGGCGCGGCGCACGACCACGAGCAGGCGTATCGCCGCGACGCATTTCGCACGGCTTACCTCGCAGCTGCCGGCATCCGCGTGGTCCGCTTCGAGAACCGGGATGTCGTGCGAAATCTCGAAGGCGTGGTCGCAGCGATCGAGCGCTGCTGTGGCGTTGACGTCGGCCAAGTCCACGTTCCGAGCGACGACGCGGCGGAGCGCTAGCTATCGCAGCGATCATGGCGGACGCGCGGCATGCTCCGATGCGCCGCAACCACCCCGCCGGGCTGCGCCCGGCACCCCTCCTTGAAAAGGAGGGGATCTCCTCCTCCCCTCCTCTCCGAGGAGGGGTGGCCGCGACGCGGCC
>JAHDYJ010000105.1 GCA_023383795.1 Burkholderiales bacterium
AGTGCTGCAGCCGGTTCGGGTTCTCGCCGTAGCGCCCGTCCTTCGGGCGGCGCGACGGCTGCACGTACGCCGCGTTCCACGGCTCGGGGCCGATCGCGCGCAGGAACGTCGCGGTGTGGAACGTTCCCGCGCCGACCTCCATGTCGTAGGGCTGCAGGAGCGCGCAGCCGCGCTCGCTCCAGAACCGCTGGAGCCGGAGGATGATGTCCTGGAACGTCGGCATGCCGGTGTCGAGGAAGAGGCGCGTCGGAAACGGTGCGCGCCGGAAAGCCGCGATTCTACCGCGGCGCCGGTCCGCGCCGCCGCGCCGCCCACACGGCGGCGGCCGCGCATGCGAGCGACAGCAGGACGGCGGGCGTGTCGCCGGCGCGCACGTAGGGCGTCGCGCCGGTGCGGCCTTGCACGCGGCCTTCCAGCCGCCCCTCGGTGAAGGCCGGCAGCCGGGCCGTCACGCGGCCGCGCTCGTCGACGATCGCCGTCACCCCGGTGTTGGTCGCGCGCAGCATCACGCGGCCGGTCTCGAGCGCCCGCGTGCGCGAGATGCGCAGGTGCTGGGCCGGCGCGAGCGAGTCGCCGAACCACGCGACGTTGCTCACGTTCGCGAGCAGCGTCGCCTCGGGCAGCTGGCGGATGATCTCGGCGCCGAACGCGTCCTCGTAGCAGATGTTCATCGCGACGCGCTGGCCGGCCACGGCGAGCGGCCGCTGCCGCGGCCCGCCGCGCGCGAAATCCGAGAGCGGGATCTGCAGGATCGCCGGCACCCACCCGAAGCCGGGCGGGATGAACTCGCCGAACGGCACGAGGTGCGACTTCGCGTACGTCTGGCGCGGGGCGGTGCCGATGCTGACCACCGCGTTGTAGTAGCGGTCGGGCTGCTCGCGCAGCGGCACGCCGACCAGCAGGTCGCCGCCGCGGCGTACCGCCGCCGCGCGCAGCCGCTCGATGTAGGCCGGCGCGACCAGGTCGATGAACCTGGGAACCGCGGTCTCGGGCATCACGACGAGCCGCGCCTCGCTCGCCTCGGCGAGCGCCGCGTAGGTCGCGAGCGTGGTCTCGTAGCGTCCCGGCACGAACTTCAGCGACTGCGGGACGTTCCCCTGCAGCAGGCCGACCGTGACCGGCTCCCCGACCGGTTCGGTCCAGCGCGCGCGCTCGAGCCCGAAGCCGGCCGCGAAGACGACGGCGACGAGGCCGAGCGCGCTGCGGCTCGGCCCCACGCGCAGCGCGACGAGCGCGACCGCGCCGGCGGTGAACGCCGCGGCGAGCGACATGCCGAAGACGCCCGCGACCGGCGCGAGGCCCGCAAGCGGCGCGTCGAGCTGCGAGTAGCCGAGGGTGAGCCACGGAAACCCGGTCAGGAACCACGCGCGGACCCATTCGGCCAGCGTCCACAGCCCGGGCACCAGCAAGAGCGCGCGCGGCCCGGGCCGCGCGCCGATGCGCGCCTGCGCGTAGCCCACCGCCGCCGGATAGAGCGCGAGGTAGGCGCAGAAGAGCACCGTCGCGAGCGCCGCGAGCGGGGCCGGCATCATGCCGTACTCGTGCAGGCTGACGTAGACCCAGCTCACGCCGCCGAGGAAGAGCCCTGCCCCGTACGCGAACCCGATCCAGGCGGCCTCGCGCGCGGACCCGGCGCGCAGCCAGAGCGCGACGAGCAGCGCGAGCGCGACGATCGGCACGTAGAAGAGCGGCCAGTCGCCGAAGCCCGCGACCGACGCGGCGCCGCCGGCCGCCGCCGCGAGCGCCCGGGCGCGCGCGGCCCTCAAGCGGCGGCCGCGGGCTCGGACACGCGCTCGATCCTCAACGCGTACAGCCGGCGCGAATCGGCGCGCAGCACCTGGAACCGCAGGCCCTCGGCGACCACCGTCTCGCCGCGCTTCGGCAGCCGGCCGAACCGGCTGATCACCAGCCCGCCGATGGTGTCGTGCTCGTCCTCGGGGAACGCGGTGCCGAAGTGCGCGTTGAAGTCGGCGATCTCGGTCTGCGCCTTGACCCGCCAGCGCCCGCTCTTCTCGCGCACGATGTTGTCCTCGACCTCGTCGAAGTCGTACTCGTCCTCGATGTCGCCGACGATCTGCTCGAGCACGTCCTCGATCGTGACCAGACCGGCGACACCGCCGTACTCGTCGACCACCATCGCGATGTGGTTGCGGTTGGCGCGGAAGTCGCGCAGGAGCGCGTTCAGCGGCTTCGCCTCCGGGACGAACACCGCCGGGCGCAGCATCTCGCGCACGTTGAACTCCTCCTCCCCGGCGTAGTAGCGCAGCAGGTCCTTCGCGAGCAGGACGCCGATAACGTGGTCGCGATCGCGGTCGATCACCGGGAAGCGCGAGTGCGCGGTGGCGATCACGTGCGGCACGAAGCGGTCCGGGGTGTCGTTGATGTCGAGCACGTCCATCTGCGCGCGCGGCACCATGACGTCGCGCACCTTGAGCTCGGAGACCGCGAGCGCGCCCTCGATCATGGACAGCGCGTCGGCGTCGAGGAGGTTCCGCTCGTAGGCGGAATGCATGAGCCGGATCAGCTGCTCGCGGTCCTCCGGCGCGCGCACGAGGAGCGCGCTCAGCCGCTCGAGCCAGCCCGGCTTCTGACTGTGGCTGTTGTTGTCGTCCATCTACCGATAGGGATCCGCGAACCCGAGCCGCCGCAGGATGCGGGTCTCGAGCGCCTCCATCTCGCGCGCCTGCCTCGCCCGGGCGTGGTCGTAGCCGCGCAGGTGCAGCACGCCGTGCACCACGAGGTGCGCAAAGTGCGCGCGCGCCGGCTTGCCCTGCGCGCGCGCCTCGCGCGCGACGACCGGCGCGCAGAGCACGATGTCGCCCGCGAGGCCGCAGTCGGCCGCCGGATAGGGAAAGGTGAGCACGTTCGTCGCGTGATCCTGTCCGCGATAGGCGCGGTTCAGCGCGCGCCCTTCCGCCGCGCCGACGAACCGCACGGTGAGGCTGGTGCGCCCGTCGGCGGCGGCGTTCGCCCAGCGCTCGAGGCTCGCGCGGCCCGGAAGCCCGGCGCGCGGCACGGCGTACTGGACCGCCAATCGTACTCCTCCTCTGCGCGCCATGCTGCGACAGCGCCCCCGGCCGTGGTCAGCCGCCGCGCTCGTGCCGCTCGTAGGCGTCCACGATGCGCGCCACCAGCGGATGGCGCACCACGTCGCTCGACTGGAACTGCGTGAAGGCGATGCCGCGCACGCCCGAGAGGATCGTCCTCGCCTCGACCAGCCCGCTCTTCTGGCCGCGCGCAAGATCGATCTGCGTGACGTCGCCGGTGACGACCGCCTTGGTGCCGAAGCCGATGCGCGTCAGGAACATCTTCATCTGCTCGGGCGTGGTGTTCTGCGCCTCGTCGAGAATGATGAACGAGTGGTTCAGCGTGCGTCCGCGCATGTAGGCGAGCGGCGCGAGCTCGATCGCGCCGCGCTCGAACATGCGCCCGACCTTGTCGAAGCCCATCAGGTCGTAGAGCGCGTCGTAGAGCGGGCGCAGGTACGGGTCGACCTTCTGCGCGAGGTCGCCCGGCAGGAAGCCGAGGCGCTCGCCGGCCTCGACCGCCGGCCGCACCAGCACGATCCGCTTCACCGCGTCGCGCTCGAGCGCGTCGACCGCGCACGCCACCGCGAGGTAGGTCTTGCCGGTGCCGGCCGGGCCGATCGCGAACGTGACGTCGTTCTCGAGGATGTGCCGCAGGTACTCGCGCTGGCGCGGCGTGCGGCCGTGCAGGTCGGCGCGCCGGGTGAGCAGCGCCGGCGCGTCGCCCTCCTCGCGCGCGTCCGGCTGCTGCGCCTCCACCAGCCCGAGCTGGATGTCGTCGATGGTGAGCTCGCGCTTCGCGTCGGCGTAGAACTTCTGCAGCACCTCGGCGGCGCGCGCGGTCCGGCCGGGGTCGCCGCGCAGCGTGAAGCGCTCGCCGCGGCGCGCGATCGACACGTCGAACGCGGTCTCGATCTGCCGGATGTTCTCGTCCAGCGCGCCGCACAGGTTGGCGAGACGCTGGTTGTCGGCCGGCGCGAGCAGGACTTCGACGGGCTTCGCTTTCAAGGTGCGGATCGGGCGTCGCGCGGCGGCGCGAGCCGCCCGCGCAGGCTGTGCGGCAGCGCCGCCTCGATGCGCACGTCGGCGAAGCCGCCGACGAGCGCGGCCGCGCCCGGGAAGTTGACGACGCGGTTGTTGGCGGTGCGACCGGCGAGCTCGGCGGCGCTCTTGCGCGACGCGCCCTCGACCAGCACGCGCTCGGTCGAGCCCACCATCGCCTCGCTGATCCGCCGCGCCTGCGCCTCGAGGAGCCGCTGCAGGCGCTGCAGGCGGGCGAGCTTGGCCGCGCGCGGCGTGGCATCGGCGAGCTCCGCCGCGGGCGTGCCCGGCCGCGGGCTGTAGACGAAGCTGAACGAGGCGTCGAATCCGAGCTCCTCGACCAGCGCGACGGTCCGCTCGAAATCCGCCTCGGTCTCGCCCGGGAAACCGACGATGAAGTCGGACGAGATCGAGATGTCCGGCCGCACCGAGCGCAGCCGGCGCACGATCGACTTGTACTCGAGCACGGTGTAGCCGCGCTTCATCGCCGCGAGCACGCGGTCCGAACCCGCCTGTACCGGCAGGTGCACGTGCGAGACGAGCTTGTCGATCGCGCCGTAGGCGTCGATCAGCCGCTGCGTGAACTCCTTCGGGTGCGAGGTCGTGAAGCGGATGCGCTCGATGCCCGGGATCTCGGCGACGTACTCGAGCAGCGTCGCGAGGTCGGCGACCTTGCCGCCGGCCGCCGCGTCCGCGATCGCCCCGCGGTACGCGTTCACGTTCTGGCCGAGCAGCGTCACCTCGCGCACGCCGTCCTCGGCGAGCTCGGCGATCTCGGCGATCACGTCCTCGAAGGGGCGCGAGACCTCCTCGCCGCGCGTGTACGGCACCACGCAGAAGCTGCAGTACTTGCTGCAGCCCTCCATGATCGACACGAACGCGGCCGGGCCATCGGCGCGCGGGCGCGGCAGGCGGTCGAACTTCTCGATCTCGGGGAACGAGACGTCGACCTGCGGGGTGCCGGCGGCACGGCGCGCGCGGATGAGCTCGGGCAGGCGATGCAGCGTCTGCGGCCCGAACACGATGTCGACGAACGGCGCGCGCGCGACGATCGCGGCGCCTTCCTGGCTCGCGACGCAGCCGCCGACGCCGATCAGGAGATCGGGGTTGGCGCGCTTGAGGTGCCGGACGGCGCCGAGGTCGGAGAACACCTTCTCCTGCGCCTTCTCGCGCACCGAGCAGGTGTTGAAGAGGATCAGGTCCGCGTCCTCCGGTTGCCCGGTCGGCTCGATCCCTTCGGCGGTCGCGAGCACGTCGACCATCTTGGCCGAGTCGTACTCGTTCATCTGGCAACCGAAGGTCTTGACGTAGACCCGCTGCGGGCCGCGCTTGGGGGGTGCCGCCGCCGTCATTTGTGCTGCGGGTTCGCCGGGGCCTTCGACGGCGGGATCACCTGCTCGATCGGCGTGCCGGCCGGCTGCCCGTCGATCCACGTCTGGGTCGAGTTCCGGTTGGGCCGTGCCGCCTCGGTGGGGCTCAGGATCCAGACCCGGTCGAGCTGGCGGTCGCGGTTCACCGTGTACTCGACCAGCGTGCCGCGCGGCACCTGGGAAGGCACCACGATCGTGTTCGTCTGCGAGCGGATCTGCGCGCCCGGCGCGAGCTGGACCGCCCGTCCGTCGATCGTGAAGACGTTCTCCGTCACGTGAGTGAGCTTCCCGCGCAGCGCCTCGGGCGGGATGGTCCGGAACTGCGCCCACGCCGCCGCGGCGGCAGCCGCGGCCAGTGCGGCGAGAAGCATGGTTACTGCCTGTTTCATCGCGGCTTTTGACTCGTCGGGCGGGCCGGGCGGGCGGCTCGCTATTCTAGGAGATTTTCGCCGCTCCGCGCGCGGGCGTCGCGCACGCGGTGCGCGCGAAAGACGCCGGCGGGCACGGGAATCTGGTGGCGAGTCAGGGATTTGAACCCCGGACCAACGGATTATGATTCCGCTGCTCTAACCGCTGAGCTAACTCGCCATGCGGGGCGCGCATTATTCCTTCCGCGCCCGTCGACCGTCAAGCCGCCCACGCTGGCGGGCGGTTGACCGCCGTCAATGCTGCAGCGCACTAAGTTACTGTAAAATAAGGGCGTTTAATCGACCCATCAAGCTGCGCGGCCGGCCGGAACGCGGTACAAGACGCATCCTCGCAGCACGCGGTGTCGCGGGAGGGAATCCAATGAAGATCTGTGTCGTTGGCGCGGGCTCGATCGGCGGCTTCGTCGGCGTCAAGCTCGCCGCGGCCGGCGAGGACGTCACGCTCGTCGCGCGCGGCGCCAACCTCGAGGCGATCCGCCGGCGCGGCATCCGCCTGGTGATGCACGACGGCACCGAAGTCGCGGCGCCGGCGATCCGCGCCACGCAGCACTACGACGAGGCCGGACCGCACGAGGTGGTGATCCTGGGCATGAAGGCCCATCAGGTCGAGGCAGTCGTCGGCGAGCTCCCGAAGCTCATGCACCCGGACACCGTGATCGTGCCGATGCAGAACGGCATCCCGTGGTGGTATTTCCAGCGCCACGGCGGCGAGCTCGAAGGACGCCGCGTGGAGACCGTCGATCCGGACGGCGTGCTCGCGGCCTCGATCGATCCGCGCCGCATCATCGGCTGCGTGGTCTACCCCGCGTGCGAGCTCACCGCGCCGGGCGTGGTGCGCCACATCGAGGGCGACCGGTTTCCGCTCGGCGAGCTGGACGGCGCGACGACCGAGCGCGTGGCGCGCCTCGCCGACGCGTTCGTCAGGGCGGGGCTCAAGGCGCCGGTGCTCGACAACATCCGGGCCGAGATCTGGCTCAAGCTCTGGGGCAACCTGACGTTCAACCCGGTCAGCGCGCTCACGCACTCGACGCTCGTCGACATCTGCCAGTATCCGCTGACGCGCGCGCTCGCCGCCGACATGATGCGCGAGGCAGAGGCGGTCGCGAACCGGCTCGGAATCACGTTCCGCGTCACGCTCGAGAAGCGCATTGCCGGCGCCGAGAAGGTCGGCAAGCACAAGACCTCGATGCTGCAGGACGTCGAGTCCGGCCGCGATCCGGAAGTCGACGCGCTGGTCGGCGCCGTGATCGAGCTCGGCCGCATCACGGGCACGCCCACTCCGCACATCGACGCCGTCTTCGCGCTGGTGAAGCTGCTCGCGCGCACGATGCGCGAGGAGAAGGTGTTCGTGCGCGCGCATCCGTTCCTGGGATGACGGCAGATGCCCGCGGCTCGGCGCCGGCTCGCCTAGAATCGGCGGATGAGTGATCTGGAGGTCGACGTCGCTGTCGTCGGCGCGGGGCTCGTCGGCGCGAGCTTCGTGCGCGCGCTCGCCGGCGCCGCGCTCAAGGTCGTGCTGGTCGAGCCGGCACCGCCCCCGGAAGCCGGGCCGCAATGGGACAGCCGCATCTATGCGATCAGTCCCGCGAGCGCGGCGTTCCTGGAGGCCGTCGGTGCGTGGGCCGCACTCGACCGATCGCGCGTGCAGCCGGTGCTGCGCATGGAGATCCGTGGCGACGCCCCGGACGCCGCGCTCTCGTTCAGCGCCTACGAGGCCGGCGTCGCCGAGCTCGCCCACATCGTCGAGTCCGGCCGGCTGCAGCGCGCGCTGTGGGAAGGCCTCGCGGGGCAGCCAAACGTCGCGGTGCATTGCCCGGCGCGCGGAGCGGTGCTCGGGATCGGCACCGACGCCGCGACGCTCGTGCTGGACGGGGGAACGCGCATCCGCGCGCGGCTCGTCGTCGGCGCCGACGGTGCGGCATCGTGGGTGCGCGGCGCGGCCCGCATCGACGCCGCGGTCCAGAGCTACGGCCAGCGCGGCGTCGTTGCGAACTTCGCGTGCGAGCGCGCCCATCGCGGCACGGCGTTCCAGTTCTTCCGTCCCGACGGCGTGCTCGCTTACCTTCCGCTGCCCGACCGGCGCATGTCCATGGTGTGGTCGACCCCGGACGCGCACGCGAACGAGCTGCTCGCGCTCGGCCCCGACGCCCTGTGCGCGCGGGTTGCCGAGGCCGGGCGGCACGCGCTCGGCGCGCTCGAGCTTCTCACGCCGCCGGCCGCGTTCCCGCTGCAGATGCTGGCCGCGGAGCGGGCGACCGATCGCCGGGTCGCGCTGATCGGCGACGCGGCGCACGTCGTGCATCCGCTCGCCGGGCAGGGGGTGAACCTCGGCTTCGGCGACGCCCACGCGCTGGCCGAGGCCCTCGCCGGGCGCGAACCCTTCCGCGACTGCGGCGACCCTGCCGTGCTGCGCCGCTACGCCCGGTCGCGGGCCGAGGCGGTGGCTGCCATGCGCACGGTCACCGACGGCCTGCACCACTTGTTCGGCGCCAAAAGCGCGACTATTTCCGCCATCCGGAACGCAGGGTTGAACTTTACCGACCGCGTGCCGGTCTTGAAGACGTTGCTCGTGCGCCAGGCGCTCGGCTGACCCCGGAAAGGGACGACCCATGATTCGACGGATTCTCGTTGTTGCCGCCCTGGCGTCCGGCGCAGTGCTCACGGCCGTGGCGCCGGCGACGTCCCTGGCGGACGAGGCGAAGATCCGGCGCGTCGTGGAGTCCAAGCTGAACGGCATCAAGGTCGGCTCGATCACCAAGCTTCCGAACGCCAATCTGTACGAGGTCGCGTTCGAGACGCGCGGCGGGTGGCAGCTCGTCTACACCGACCGCGACGCGAATTACATCGTCTTCGGGCAGGAGCTCGGGCTGCTCGACACGCAGACCGACCGCGATCTCGCCGAGGAGCGGCTCAACAAGCTGACGATGGTGCCGTTCGCGGACCTGCCGTTCGACCAGGCGTTCAAGATCGTCCGCGGGAAGGGCACGCGGCAGATGGCCTACTTTGGCGACCCGAACTGCCGCTACTGCAAGGAGCTCGATCAGCACATCTCGCGGCTCGACGACGTGACGGTGCACCTCTTCCTCTACCCGGTGCTCGGGCCCAACTCGGTCGAGAAATCGAAGGCGGTGTGGTGCTCGCCGGATCGCGCCAAGGCCTGGCTCGACATGATGCTGCGGAACGTCGCGCCGGCGGCCAAGGGCGACTGCGCGACGCCGGTGGAGAAGAACGTCGCGCTCGGCCAGCGGCTGCGCATCAACGGCACCCCGACGATGTTCTTCGAGAACGGGCAGCGCGTCAGCGGCTATCGGCCCGCCGAGCAGCTCACGCTGCTGCTCGACCAGGCCAAGGCGAAGTGACGCCGCGGTAGCAGCGTCATCCCCGCGCACGCGGGAATCCAATCGGGGCGGCCCGGGAGTGAGGCCGCCGACCGAGCGCGTCAGGGCGTTCCCTGGCTCCCGCCGTTCTGCGGCAGCGGAAACCCGAGCGGCAGCAGCACCCACATCCGTCCGGTCTGGCGCATGCGCCCGGCGAGCCGGCCCGCCTCGCGGCCGGTGCCCCAGAAGAAATCCGCCCGCACCGGGCCGCGGATCGCGCCGCCGGTGTCCTGCGCCATCACGAGCCGCGCGAGCGGCACGTCCGAGTTCGGCTGCGTCGTCGCGAGGTAGACCGGGGCTCCGAGGGGGATGAAGCGCCGGTCCACCGCGATCGAGCGTCCGGCGGTGAGCGGCACGCCGAGCGCGCCCGGCGGGCCGCGATCGGCGGTGAGCGCGTTCAGGCCGTCGGCCGGATTCCCCGGCGGCAGCTCGCGGAAGAACACGTAACTCGGGTTCTGGTTCAGGAGCTCGGCGACGCGCGCCGGGTTTGCGCGCGCCCAGGCCTGGATGCCCTGCATCGACGCCTGCTCGAGCGCGAGCTCGCCCTGGTCGACGAGGTAGCGCCCGATCGACGCGTACGGATGGCCGTTCTGGTCGGCGTAGCCGATGCGCAACATCTCGCCGGAGCGCAGCCGCACGCGCCCGGAGCCCTGGATCTGCAGGAAGAACGCCTCGATCGCGTCGTCCACCCACACGATCTCCTTGCCCACGACCGGCGCTTCGCCGCGCTCGATCTCCGCGCGCGTGTAGTAGGGCACGACGCGCCGGCCCTCGACGCGGCCGCGCAGGCGCAGGTGCCGCGTCTCCGGCGCGACGCTCGCGAGATCGATGACGAGCAGATCGTCCGGGGGCCCGTACAGCGGATGCACGAACGGCGCACGCCGCTCGCGGCTGCCGGCGAGGAGCGGCTCGTAGTAGCCGGTGATGCGCCCCTCGGTCGTGCCGTCGGGATTGGTCGCCCGGTACGGCGCGAAGTTCGCCTCCAGGTACGCGCGGATCGCGGCGCTCGACGGCCGCTCCTCGAGCTCCGCCGCCTTGCCGCAGGCCGCGACCCACGCGTCGCGCATGCGCAGCGCGCGGCAGCTGCGCAGGAACGCCTCCCACACCTCGGTGAGATCGTCGTCCGCCCAGCCGGGCAGCTCCGCGAAGGAGGCGGGCGCGAGCGGCGGCGCGGGCGGCGGCTCCGGCCGGGTGACCGGGCACACCGGGCAGGCGGGGCACGGCGCCGGCGCGGGGCATGCGAGCTCGCGCGGCGCCGGCTTCGGCGCGCTCGCGCATCCGCCGAGCGCGGCGGCGCCGAGCAGCGCGGCGGCGAGCCACGCGGCGGCGCGGACGCGCGCGTCGCGTATCATCGTCGATCGATTGCACATAGGTCGCGCAGTATAAGGGCACGCAATGTGGATCTTCCTTCTCGAGGCCGGGGTCGCGCTCGCGATCGCGATCTTCATCGTCTGGTGGGTGTGGCCGAAGAAGGGCGCGGACCGCGACGACCGCCCGCGATAGCGGGTCGTCGCTCAGGCGCGCTTGCGCAGCACGACGCTCCGGAACCACCCGCCGGCGAGCGCCGGCGTATCGCTCTCGACCTCTAGGGCGCCGACCTCGGCGACGAGCGTCTCGAGCACCACGTCGAGCCGCGTCGCGAGCCGCCGCGTGAGCGCGTTCAGCGCGCGGCGCACCGGCGCGCGCTCGCCCGGCCGCAGGAACTTGTCGAGCACGAGGAGCCGCGCGCCCGGCCGCGCGACCCGCGCGGCCTCGGCGAGGCAGCGGCGCGGGTCCGCCACCACCGCGACGATCAGGTGGAGCACGACTGCGTCGAAGCACGCGTCGCGGAACGGCAGGCGCATCGCGTCGCCTTGCACGATCGCAAGGTCGGCATCGGCGCGCGGCACGCGGCTGAGCATGGCGTGGGTGAGGTCCAGGCCGACGTACCAGGGCTCGCGCGGCAGGTGCGGGACGTCGAGTCCGGTCCCGATGCCGGTGACGAGCACCGGCGCGCCGGCCGGCACCGCAAGCTGTGCCAGGCTCTGCTCTCGCAGCCGCCGGGACGCCTGGCGCAGTGCGACGTCGTACAGCGGGGCGCGCAGCGTGTAGGTGTGGCGCAGGCTCACGCGCGGCCCGGCGCGAGCGGGGGCGGCGGTGCGGCCCGCCGGGTCAATGGAGCACGCGCGGGATGGAGAGCGTGAACTCCGGGATCGGCGCGTCGAACTTCGTGCCGTCCTCGGCGATCATCTGGTACTCGCCGCGCATGGTGCCGACCGGCGTCGCGAGCGCCGTGCCGCTCGTGTACTCGAACGACTCGCCGGGCTTGAGGCGCGGCTGCTCGCCGACCACGCCGAGGCCGCGCACCTCCTGCACCTGGTTGCGAGCGTCGGTGATGACCCAGTGCCGGCTGATCAGCTGCGCGGCGACGCTGCCGGTGTTGCGGATCGTGATGGTGTAGGCGAAGACGTAGCGCCCCGCCTCCTCGTCGGACTGGTCGGCGAGGTACTGCGTCTGGGCGGAGACGCTGATCGCGTACTTCTCGGCCGGTTCCATGGGCATCAGTCTCCGTCAATTGCACAACAAAACTTCCGATGGCACAAGCGCGGCCGCGCCGCGGAAATTCCGATTAAGATCCGCGTGCAACGAGCGGCTCCGGCCGCGGTCAAATCCATTTCGGGCCACCCGCCATGGCAGACCGAGCATACCGCATCGCCCCGAGCATCCTGTCGGCCGACTTCGCGCGCCTCGGCGAGGAGGTGCGCGCCGTCGTCGCGGCGGGCGCCGACTTCGTCCACTTCGACGTGATGGACAACCATTACGTTCCCAACCTCACCGTCGGCCCGCTGGTGTGCGAGGCGATCCGGCCGCTGACGCAGGCGACGATCGACGTGCACCTGATGGTGAAGCCGGTCGACCGCATCGTGCCGGATTTCGCCAAGGCCGGCGCGGACATCATCAGCTTCCACCCCGAGGCGAGCGAGCACGTGGACCGGACGATCGGCCTGATCCGCGAGAGCGGCTGCCGGCCGGGCCTGGTGTTCAATCCGGCGACGCCGCTCGACTGGCTGCCCCACACGCTGCACGCGATCGACCTGGTGCTCATCATGTCGGTGAATCCCGGCTTCGGCGGGCAGAAGTTCATCCCGCACGCGCTCGAGAAGCTGCACGCGGCGCGCAGGCTGATCGACGCGCATCGCGAGAGGACCGGCCGCGAGATCATGCTCGAGATCGACGGCGGCGTGAAGGTCGACAACATCGCCGAGATCGCGCGCGCCGGCGCCGACACGTTCGTCGCCGGTTCGGCGATCTTCGGGTCGAGGGACTACAAGGCCACGATCGACGCGATGCGCGCCGAGCTCGCGCGGGCGGGGTGAGTCCGGCCTTGCGGCCCGACGTGCGCGCGGTCCTGCTGGACCTCGACGGCACGCTGCTCGACAGCGCCGCCGACCTCGCCGCGGCGGCGAACCGCATGCTCGCCGAGCTCGGCCTGCCCGAGCGCGATCAGGCGCTCGTCGCCACGTTTCTCGGCAAGGGCATTCCGATGCTCGTGCGCCGGGCGCTTGCCGGCACGCTCGCGGGCGCGGTCGACGACGCGCTCGCCGCGCGGGCGCTGCCGATCTTCGAGCGCTGCTACGCCGAGGAGTCCGGGCGCCGGACGCGGCCGTATCCGGGCGCCACGGAGGGCGTCGCGCGCATGCGCGCGCTCGGGCTCCCGCTCGGCTGCGTCACGAACAAGAGCGAGCGCTTCACGTTCGACCTCCTGCGCGCGACCGGCTTCGGCGACGCCTTCGCCGTCGCGGTGTGCGGCGACACCGTGGCGGCGAAGAAGCCGGACCCGCTCCCGCTCCTCTTCGCCTGCGAGCGCCTGGCCGTGCCGCCCGGCGCCGCGCTCGTCATCGGCGACTCGGCGAACGACGTCGAGGCGGCACGCGCGGCCGGGTGCCCCGTCTGGTGCGTCCCGTACGGCTACAACGAGGGCCGTCCGGTGGAGACTCTCGGCTGCGACCGCGTGGTCGCGTCGCTCGCCGCGGCCGCCGAGCTGCTCGCGCGACGCTGAGCCCCGCGCGGCGCCGCCAATGCTATATTGCCGCCGGGATTCCACTTCACCTCGCATGCGCTCCGTGCAATCGGCGATCGAGCACCGCACCGGCCGGCCGGGCTGGCGTCGCTGGCGCCCTTGATCCCCGACCACCCGCGCCGCCCTGCGGCGCGGCGCCCCGAGCAGTCGTTACGAGCGCACCGAGGAGCCGTCAGTTCATGACCGAAGCCGAGTTCAAGCGGCTGGCCGAGCAGGGCTACAACCGGGTCCCGCTCGTGCTCGAGACCTTCGCCGATCTCGACACGCCGCTCTCGATCTACCTCAAGCTCGCGAACCGGACCAACACCTATCTCCTGGAGTCGGTGGTGGGCGGCGAGCGGTTCGGCCGCTACTCGTTCATCGGGCTCGCCTCGCCCGCGCGGGTGCGGGTGCGCGACCGCGTCGTGAGCGTGCTGCACGGCGGCGCCGAGGCCGAGCGCGTCGAGACCGGCGATCCGCTCGGCTTCGTGCGCGCGTACTTGCAGCGGTTCCGCGCGTACTCGCGACCGGGGCTGCCGCGCTTCTGCGGCGGCCTCGTCGGCTACTTCGGCTACGAGACGGCGCGCTGGCTGGAGCCGCGGCTCGGCGCGCGCGCACACAAGCCGGATCCGGTCGGCTGCCCCGACGCGCTCTTCCTGCTGTCCGAGGAGATCGCGGTGGTGGACAACCTGTCGGGCAAGCTCTACCTCGTGGTGTTCGCCGATCCCGCGCAGGCCGGTGCCTACCAGGACGCCCAGGCGCGGCTGCGCGAGCTGCTCGGCGCCCTGCGGCTGCCCCTGCCGCTGAAACCCCAGGAGCCGGCGCCGCCGGGGGCGGCCGAGTCCAACGTCGGCGCGCAGGCGTTCTGTGCCGCGGTCGAGCGCGCCAAGCGTCACATCTACGACGGCGACATCATGCAGGTCGTGCTCTCGCAGCGCATGACCCAGCGCTTCGACGCGCCGCCGCTCGCGCTGTATCGCTCGCTCCGCGCGCTGAACCCGTCGCCCTACATGTTCTATTTCGACTTCGGCGACTTCCACGTGATCGGCGCCTCGCCCGAGATCCTGGTCCGGCTCGAGGGCGACACGGTCACCCTGCGGCCGATCGCCGGTACGCGCCGCCGCGGCGCCGATGCCGAGGAGGACGCGCGGCTCGCCGCGGAGCTCCTCGCCGACCCGAAGGAGCGCGCCGAGCACGTGATGCTGGTCGACCTCGGCCGCAACGACGTCGGGCGCGTGGCGGCGATCGGCTCGGTCAAGGTCACCGAGACGATGACGATCGAGCGCTACTCGCACGTCATGCACATCGTCTCGAACGTCGAGGGGCGCCTCAAGCCCGGTCTGGATGCGCTCGACGTGCTCGCGGCGACGTTCCCGGCGGGCACCGTCAGCGGCGCGCCGAAGCTGCGCGCGATGGAGATCATCGACGAGCTCGAGCCGGATGCGCGCGGCGTGTACGCGGGCGCGGTCGGCTATCTCGGCTTCAACGGCGACATGGACCTCGCGATTGCGATCCGCACCGCCGTGCTGAAGGACCGGCTCCTCCACGTCCAGGCGGGCGCCGGCATCGTGGCCGACTCGGTTCCCGAATCCGAATGGCAGGAGACCTGCAGCAAGGCGCGCGCGCTCGAGCGGGCGGCCGAGATCGCCGCGGCCGGTCTGGACACCCGCCTGGAGGCCTGAGCGCTCCGCCGCCATGAGCGACAGCCCGTTCGCCGCCCGATTGCAGGAGCTCGAGCGCCAGTCGCTCCTGCGCCGGCACCGGGTCGTCGCCGGTCCGACCGGGACGCGGGTCAGGATCGGCGACGCGGAGCTCCTCGCGTTCTGCAGCAACGACTACCTCGGGCTCGCGAACCACCCGGAGATCGTCGAGGCCGCCGCGGCGGGCCTGCGGCGCTACGGCGTCGGCGCCGGCTCCTCGGCGCTGGTGACCGGGCACATGGAGGTGCACGAGGCGCTGACCGGGCGGCTGGCGCGCTTCGTCGGGCTGCCGAGCGCGCTCCTCTTCTCCTCCGGGTACCTCGCGAACGTCGGCACCATCACCGCGCTCGCGGGCCCGGGCGACGCGATCTTCTCCGACGCGCTGAACCACGCGTCGCTGATCGACGGCTGCCGGCTCTCTCGCGCGGCCGTGCATCGCTATCCGCATCGCGACCTGGCGGCGCTCGAGCAGCAGCTCGCCGGAACGAAGGCGACGGCGCGCTTCGTCGTCTCCGACATCGTCTTCAGCATGGACGGCGACATCGCGCCGCTGCCCGAGCTGGCGGCGCTGTGCGAGCGCCACGGCGCGTGGCTCGTCGTCGACGACGCGCACGGCTTCGGCGTGCTCGGGCGCGAGGGCCGCGGCAGCCTCGCGCACTTCGGCGTCGCCTCGCCGCGGCTCGTCTACGTCGGCACGCTCGGCAAGGCGGCCGGCGTGGCCGGCGCCTTCGTCGCCGGCCCGCGCGACGCGGTCGAGGTCGTCCTGCAGAGCGCGCGCACCCACATCTTCAGCACCGCGTTCCCGCCCGCGCTCGCGCACGCGCTGCTCACGAGCCTCGACGTGATCGCGCGCGACGAGTGGCGTCGCACGCACCTCGCCGCGCTCGTCGCGCGGCTGCGCGCGGGCGCCAAGGGGCTGCCGTGGCGGCTCCTGCCCTCGGAGACGCCGATCCAGCCGCTCGTCGTCGGCGACAACGCGGCCGCGCTCGCGCTCGCCGAGGCGTTGCGCGCGCGCGGCGTGCTGGTGCCGGCGATCCGGCCGCCGACGGTGCCGCCGGGCACGGCGCGGCTGCGCATCTCGCTCTCGGCGGCGCACACGCTCGAGGACGTGGATGCGCTGGTCGCCGCGCTGCGCGACGCGGCGGCCGGGCGGCGGGGCGCATGAGGCCGCGCGTCGACCTGTTCGTCACCGGAACCGACACCGGCGTCGGCAAGACGCTCGTCGCCGCGGCGCTCGTCGCGGCGCTCGCCGCCACCGGGCGGCGCGCAGCGGGCATGAAGCCGGTCGCCGCCGGGCTCGTCGCGCGCGGCGACGTCTGGGTGAGCGAGGACGTCGAAGCGCTGATGCAGGCGGCCTCGGTAAGTGCGCCGCGTGCGCTCGTCAATCCGTACGCGCTGCGCGCGGCGGTTGCGCCGGCCATCGCCGCGCGGATGGAAGGGGTGCGCATCGCGCTCGCGCCGATCGCGCGCGCGTTCGCGGAGCTCCGTGCGACGAG
>JAHDYJ010000106.1:0-6450 GCA_023383795.1 Burkholderiales bacterium
GCCGCGCCCTCGAGCACGATCTCGCCGGTCTCGATCACGTAGCCGTAGTCGGCCACCTGCAGCGCGGCGCGCGCGTTCTGCTCGACGAGCAGGATGGACACGCCGGTCTTGTGCAGGTCGGCGATGATGTGGAAGATCTCGCGCACGAACCGGGGCGCGAGGCCGAGGCTCGGCTCGTCGAGCAGCAAGAGCCGCGGCTTCGCCATCAGCGCGCGGCCGAGCGCGAGCATCTGCCGCTCGCCGCCCGAGAGCGTCCCGGCGAGCTGCCGGCGCCGCTCCTTGAGCCGGGGGAAGCGCGCATACACGGCCTCGATGTCCGCGCCGACGGCGCGGTCGCCGCGCCGGTGGCGCTGGAACGCGCCGAGCAGCAGGTTGTCCTCCACCGAGAGCTCGCCGAAGAGCTCGCGCCGCTCCGGCACCAGGCACAGCCCGCGCGCCACGCGCGCCTCGACCGGCGCATCGGCGAGATCGGCGCCGGCGTACTCGGCGCGCCCGGTGTAGGGCAGCAGCCCCATCAGGGCCCCGAGCATGGTCGTCTTGCCGGCGCCGTTCGGTCCGATCACGGTGACGATGCTGCCCTCGGGCACGCGCAGGCTCGCCCGGTGCAGCGCCTCCACCTTGCCGTAGCACACGGTGAGCCCGTGCACCTCGAGCGCCGCGCTCACTCGATGCCTCCGAGGTACGCCTCGATCACGGCCGGGTTGCGCTGGATCTCCTGCGGCAGGCCCTCGGCGAGCTTCTCGCCGAAATCCATCACCACGAGGCGGTCGACCAGCCCCATCACGAAATCCATGTCGTGCTCGACGAGCAGGATGCTGATGCCCTCCTCGCGCAGCCCGCGCAAGAGCGCCGCCAGCGCCTGCTTCTCCCGGTAGCGCAGCCCGGCCGCCGGCTCGTCGAGGAGCAGCAGCACCGGGTCGGCGGCGAGCGCGCGCGCGATCTCCACCAGCCGCTGCTGGCCGAGCGGCAGGCTGCCGGCCGCATCGAGCAGGTGCTCGCCGAGCCCCGCGCGCTCGACCTGGCGCGCCGCCTCCGCGCGGAGCCGCGCCTCCTCGGCGCGATCCAGGCGCAGGATCGAGGCGACGCTGCCGTGCCGGCCGCGCAGGTGCGCGCCGATCGCCACGTTCTCGAGCACCGACATCGCGCCCACCAGGTTGACGTGCTGGAAGGTGCGCCCGATGCCGCGCCGCGCGATGTCGCGCGAGGGAAGGCGGTCGATGCGCTCGCCGCGGAAGAGGATCTCGCCGTCGTCGGCGGCGAGCACGCCCGTGATCAGGTTGAACATCGTGCTCTTGCCGGCGCCGTTCGGGCCGATCAGGCCGAGGATCTCGCCGCTTTTCATGTCGAACGAGAGGTGGCTCACCGCGACCAGCCCGCCGAACTGCTTGTGCGCGGCGCGCACGTCGAGCAGCGGCTCGCCGGCGCGCGGCCGCTCGCGCCGCGCGAGCGGCGCGGCCTCGCGCGGCCGCGCCTCCCGGCGCGACGTCGGCACGAGGCGGGCGAAGGCGGGCATCAGGCCGGCGCTGGTGCGGTGCAGGAGCGCGACCATCAGCACGCCGAAGACGATGACCTCGTAATTGCCGCTCTGCTCGAAGAGCGCCGGCAGGATGTCCTTCAGCCACTCCTTCAGCATCGTCAGCACCGAGGCGCCGACCACGGCGCCCCACACGCTGCTCGCGCCACCCACCACCGCCATGAAGAGGTACTCGATGCCGGCGTTGACGTTGAACGGCCCGGGGCTGACGAAGCGCAGGAAGTGCGCGTAGAGCCAGCCCGACAGCGCGGCGAGCAGCGCGGCGTAGAGGAAGACGACGAGCTTCAGGCGCGCGGTATCCACGCCGAAGCTCTCGGCCATGGTGCCGCGGAAGCGCAGCGCCCGCACCGCGCGGCCGGAGCGCGAGTCGAGCAGGTTGCGCGCGGCGACCAGCGCGGCGAGCGTCGCGACCCAGATGAGCACGTAGGAGTCGCGGCCGCTGTCGACCGTCCAGCCGCCGACCGTGATCGGCGGCACGCCCTGCAGCCCGTTGTAGCGGCCGAGGATCTCGAGGTTGCCGAACACGAAGTAGAGCGCGATGCCCCAGGCGATGGTGCTGATCGGCAGGTAGTGGCCGGAGAGCCGCACCGTGATCGCGCCGATGCCGAGCGCCGCGAGCCCGGTGAGCGCGAGCCCGGCCGGCAGCGACAGCCACGGCGAGACCGCGTAGACCGTCGTGAGCACCCCGGTCGCGTAGGCGCCGATCCCGACGAAGGCCTGCTGGCCGAACGACATCAGGCCCGCCACGCCGGTCAGCAGCACTAGGCCGAGCGTGACGAGGGCCGCGAGGCCGATGTAGTTCATCAGCGTGACGTAGAACTCGGGCAGCGCGAACGGCGCCGCGACCAGGAATGCGAGGAAGAGGCCGAACGCGGCGCGCGCCGGGGTCACTTCTCCTCCTCCTCCTCGACGTGGTGCGAGCGCAGCGACAGCCAGACCAGCACCGGGATGATCAGCGTGAAGACGATGCTCTCCTTGTACGCGCTCGCCCAGAACGAGGCGAACGACTCGAGCAGCCCGACCGCGAGCGCGCCCACCGCGGCGAGCGGGTAGCTCACCATGCCGCCGAGAATCGCGCCGACGAAGCCCTTCAGGCCGATGATGAAGCCGGTGTCGTAGTAGAGCGTCGTGATCGGCGAGATGAGGATGCCCGAGACCGCGCCGATGAACGCCGCGAGCAGGAACGAGAGCTGGCCCATCAGGTTGGTCGGGATGCCGACCAGGCGGGCGCCGACGCGGTTCACCGCGGTCGCGCGCAACGCCTTGCCGTAGATCGTGCGCTCGAACAGGAACCACAGCGCGGCGATCAGCACCAGGCTCGCGGCCACCACCCACAGGCTCTGCGCGCTCACGTTCAGCACGCCGAGTTGGAACTGGCCTTCCGAGAACGGCCGCGAGCGCAGGCCCTCGCCGCCGAAGAAGACGAGGCTGAGACCCATCAGGACGTAGTGCACGGCCATCGAGACGATGAACAGCACCAGCACCGAGGCGCTCGCGAGCGGCTGGTAGGCCACGCGGTACATGATCGGCCCGAGCGGCACGACCATCGCGAGCACCAGCAGGATCTGCACCCACTGGGCGAGGTTGCGCGGCACGGCCCACCAGACCGCCCCGGCGACCGCCGCGGGCAGCACGACGTACAGCGCGAGGATGCGCGGCAGCCGCGCGAGCGCACGCTCGCGCACCGCGCGTGCGGTCTCCATCGCTGCGGCGAGCGCGCCGCCGGCGAGCAGGATGTAGATGGTGCCGGGGACGCGCCCCGACTCCATCAGCGCGAGCGACAGCGCCGCGTAGGCGATGAACTCGCCCTGCGGGACGAAGATGACCCGCGTGACCGTGAACACGAGGAGCAGCGCGAGCGCGAGCAGCGCGTAGATCGCGCCGTTCGTGATCCCGTCCTGGGCGAGCCAGGCGACGATTTCGGCAGTCATGCGGTGGAGGAGGGGGGCGCCCCGCGGCCGGGCCGCCCATACTACGACAAAGGGGACGGTCGCCCGTCCCCTTCGCGCAAGCCCGCGCGGTCCGGCCGGCTACTTGAGCAGGCGCCAGACGCCGTTCTCGACCCGGACCAGCACGCGTGCGCGCTCGTCCTGGCCGTTGTGGTTGGTCGCCGTCATGTTGTACACGCCGTGCGAGCCGACCACGTTCTTGACTCCTTCGAGCGCGTCGCGCAGCGCGGCGCGGAACTCGGGCGTGCCCGGCTTCGCCTTCTTGAGCGCCGCCGGCACCGCGGCGTCCAGGATCAGCACGCCGTCGTAGCTGTAGCCGCCGAACGCGTTGCGCCGCCCGGCGCCGAACGCCTCCTCGTAGCGCTTCGTGAAGTCGAGCGACACCTTCTTGGTCGGATAGTTTGCCGGCAGCTCCTCGGGGACGATCAGCGGACCGGTCGGCGCGATCGCGCCCTCGACCGCCTTGCCGCCGACCTTGATGAACTCGGCGTTCACGGTGCCGTGGTTGTGATAGATCCGGCCCTTGTAGCCGCGCTCGACGAGCGCGACGTGCGGCAGCGCGCCGCCGGTGCCCGAGCCGCCGACCACCACCGCGTCGGGCTTGGCGGCGAGGATCTTCAGGATCTGGCCGGTCACGCTGGTATCGGCGCGCGCGTAGCGCTCGTCGGTGACGACCTTGTAGCCGTAGGCCGCGGCGTGGTGGGTGGTGGCCTTGTACATCAGGTCGCCCCAGCCGTCGGAGAACCCGATGAAGCCGACCGTCTTCACGCCGTTCGCCTTCATGTGCTCGGCGACCGCGCCCATCATCAGCTCGGTCGGCTGCGGCACCACGAAGGTCCAGTGGTACTTCTCGGGCGGCAGCGAGATCGGCGTCAGGCAGACGTAGGGCGTCTTGGTCTCGAAGGCGACCTGCGCGATCTGCAGCGAGGAGGGCACGCCGTTCGAGCCCATGATCGCGTCGACCCTGTCCTCGGTGATCAGCTTGCGCGCGTTCTTGCCGGCGTTGGTCGCGTCGGAGCCGTCCTCCAGGATGACGTACTTCACCGGCTCGCCGCCGAGGGTCTTCGGCATGAGCTGGAACGCGTTCTTGTAGTGGATGCCGAGCGAAGCGCCCGGGCCGGTGGCGCCGAGCGTCACGCCGATCGTGATCTCGGCGTGCGCGGCGGCCGCGCCGAGCGTGGCCGCAGCGGCGACCGCTGCGAGCAATGTGCGGTTCATGTTTCCTCCTCGTTTGACAGTGCGGACGGATCCGCCGGCGCCGACGTGCGATCGCACGCGTCGTCCGCCTTGGGTCCGCCGGTGGACGGATATAATCGACGCGCTGCGAAAGGCTGTCAACCGCTCGGGCTCCCATGCTGCAGGATGAGAATTGCGTCGCCGCGCGACGGCGCGATCCGACCGCGGGCGCAGGGCGCGCCTGAGCGCGGCGCGCGATGCAGATCACAGACAAGCTGCGCGAGATCTGCGCCCGGTATCCGTCGCGCGCGCTCTTCGCGGTGCCGCGCCGGGTGCAGGCGGCCTGGCGCCTGCCGCAGGCGGCTTGGACGTACGAAGAGACGGCTGCGACGGTCGAAGCGCTCGCGCGCCGCTACCGCGACGCCGGCTACGGGCCGGGCCATCGCGTCGCGCTCCTGCTCGAGAACCGCCCGCAGCACTTCTTCCACTGGCTCGCGCTGAACGCGCTCGGCGCGAGCGTCGTGCCGCTCAACCCCGACCTGCGGCCGGACGAGACCGCCTATCAGCTGGCGCACAGCGAGAGCGCGCTCGTGGTCGCGCTGTCCGGGCGGGTCGACGCGGCGAGCGAGGTCGCCGCGACGCTCGGGATTCCGGTTGCCGTCGACGACGCGGCGGGGTTCCCTCCGGCGGCGCGCACGCCCGCCGCCGCAGCAGCGGCAGCAGGCGAGGAGGCCGAGTGCGCGCTCCTCTATACCTCCGGCACCACCGGAAAGCCGAAGGGCTGCATTCTCACCAACGGCTACTTCCTCGGCTTCGGCGAGTGGTACGCGGCGCAGCGCGGCTACATCGCCCTGCGCGACGGCGAGGAGCGCCTGCTGCAGCCGCTGCCGACCTTCCACATCAACGCCATGGCGAACTCGTTCATAGGCATGCTCTTCACCGGCGGCGCGCAGGTGATCCTCGACCGCTTCCATCCCCGCCAGTGGTGGGCCGAGGCGGTCGAGACGCGCGCGACCTGCTTCCATTACCTCGGTGTCATGCCCGCGATGCTGCTCGCGCTGCCCGCCGCCGCGCACGACCGCGCGCACGACCTGCGCTTCGGCATGGGCGGCGGGGTGCAGCCGGCGCACCACGCCGCGTTCGAGGAGCGCTTCGGCACGCGCCTGCTGGAGGGCTGGGCGATGACCGAGACCGGCGGCGGCGGGATCATGTGCGCCATGGACGAGCCGCGCCACGTCGGCGGCCGCTGCATCGGCCGGCCCGGGCGCGCCGGCCCGCCGATGGAGGCGCGGGTCGTCGACGAGCACGGCGACGACGTTGCGCCCGGCGTCCCGGGCGAGCTGCTCGTGCGCGCCCGCGGGCCCGATCCGCGCCGGCGCTTCTTCGGCGGCTACCTCAAGGACGCCGAGGCGACCGCGGCCGCGTGGGCGGGCGGGTGGCTGCACACCGGCGACATCGTCCGGCGCGGCGAGGACGGCAGCTTCTTCTTCGTCGACCGCCGCAAGAACATCATCCGGCGCTCGGGCGAGAACATCTCCGCGGTCGAGGTCGAGGCGGCGCTCGCCTCGCATCCGGCGGTGCGTCAGGTCGGCGTGCTCGCGGTCGCCGACGAGATCCGCGAGGAGGAGGTCATGGCGGTGGTCGCGCTCCACGATCCGGCGCAGGCGGGCGCGGCGCTCGCCGGGGCGCTGTTCGACCACTGCCGCGAGCGCCTCGCGTACCACAAGGCGCCGGGCTACGTCGCGTTCGTCGCGACGCTGCCGACCACCGCCACGCAGAAGATCCGCAAGG
>JAHDYJ010000106.1:6460-16474 GCA_023383795.1 Burkholderiales bacterium
AAGGCCGAGCTCGGCGAGCTCGCGCGCACCCCGGGCGGCCGGCCGGAATGCTTCGATCTGCGCGAGCGCAAGCGGCGCGACGCCGGAACGCAGCGGACGTGACGCGCGCGCGCCGCGGATACGAGGACGTCGTGGCCGCGGTGCCGGTCACGGTGCCGTACGTCCGCTTCTCGATCCGCGGCGCGCACTGGTTCATCGGGCGCGCGCTCGCCGGGCTCCTGCGCGACTCCGGCCTGCGCAAGGAGGCGATCGATGGCCTGTGCGTCGCGAGCTTCACGCTCGCGCCCGACACCGCGATCGGCGTCGCGCAGCACCTCGGGCTCGCACCGCGCTGGCTCGACTTCGTCCCGATGGGCGGCGCCGCCGCGGTGATCGCGCTGCGCCGCGCGGCGCGCGCGGTCGAGAGCGGCGACGCCGAGGTCGTCGCATGCGTCGCGGGCGACACGAACAGCGTCGACACCTTCCGGCAGGGGACCGCGGGCTTCAGCCAGTTCGCCCGCGACGCCGTCTACCCGTACGGCTCGGGCGGCCCGAACGCGAGCTTCGCGCTGCTCACCGCGCACTACATGCGCGCGTTCGGCGCCCGGCGCGAGGACTTCGGCAGGCTCTGCGTCGCGCAGCGCGCCAACGCCCTCGCCAACCCGCACGCGCTGTTCAAGCAGCCGCTCACGCTCGAGCAGTACCTGAGCGCGCGGCCGGTCGCCGAGCCGCTGCACCTGTTCGACTGCGTCATGCCGTGCGCCGGCGCCGAGGCGTTCCTCGTCATGCGGCGCAGCCGCGCCGAGGCGCAGGGCCTGCGCTGCGCGCGGCTGCTCGCGGCGATCGAGCGGCACAACGCGTTCGCCGCCGACCCGATCCAGTTCCGCGGCGGCTGGGCGCTCGATCGCGACGAGCTCTACGCGCAGGCGGGAACGGCGCCCGCCGACATGGATCTCGTCGAGCTCTACGACGACTACCCGGTGATCGTGCTGATGCAGCTCGAGGACCTCGGCTTCTGCGCGAAGGGCGAGGCGCCGGCGTTCGTGCGCTCCAACACCTTCACGGTCGACGGCTCCCTGCCGCTCAACACGTCCGGCGGGCAGCTCTCGACGGGCCAGGCCGGGACCGCCGGCGGATTCCTCGGGATGGTCGAGGCGATCCGGCAGCTCACCGACCAACCGCTCGGCGCGCCGGTGCCCGGGGCGAAGCTCGGGCTGGTGAGCGGGTTCGGCATGGTGACCTACGACCGCGGGCTCTCGAGCGGCGCCGCGATCCTCGCGCGCGCGGAGGCGGGCGGATGACCGCGCCGCTCGAACGCCCGCGGCGCAAGAACCCGGTCCTGCGCACGCGGCTGCCGACGACGCCGCCCGCCGCACGCAGCCGCGTCGCGCTCGGGCTCACCGCCGCCGCCGCGCTCGGGCGCTTCGAGCTGCAGGTCTGCCGCGACTGCGGCGCGGTGCAGTACCCGCCGCGCGAGGCCTGCCACGCCTGCCTCTCCGAACGGCTCGACTGGCGTGCGCAGGACGGCGCGGGCGAGCTCCTCGCCGAGACCGTGCTGCACCATGGGCTCGAGCTCTACTACCGCGAGCGCGTCCCGTGGCGGATCGGCACCGTGCGGCTCGACTGCGGACCCGCGGTCGTCGCGCACCTGCACGGCGACTGCCCGGCGCCGCCCGCGCGCGTGCGCGTGCGCGCCTGCCTCGACCGCGCCGGACAGGCGGCGCTTTTCGCCATTCCAGAGAAGGACACCCCGAGCATGGCCGACGACCGACAGCTGCGCGAGATGACGTGCGACCCGCAGCACCGCAAGATCCTCGTCACCGACGGCAAGACCGCGCTCGGACAGGCGCTCGTCCGCGCGTTCGTCGCGGCCGGCGCCGAGCTCGTGTGGGTCGGCCACGCCGAGCCGTGGAAGCGCGCGCCGGGGCTGGACGCGCTCGCGGCACTGCCCCAGTCGACGCTCGTGCCGCTCGACCTCACCGACGCGCGCTCGGTGGAGAACCTCGCGGCCGCGATCGGCGGCAAGGTCGACATCCTCGTGAACAACGCCGAGCATCACCGCACCTTCGGCATCGAGGCGCGCCGCGGCATCGACGCCGCGCGCGCGGAGATGGACGTCAACTACTTCGGCCTCCTGCGGCTCGCGCAGGCGTTCGCGCCGGCGCTGCGCGCGCGCGGCGCCGACGGCGCGGCGTCCGCGGCCGCGTGGGTGAACGTGCTCTCGATCTTCGCGCTTGCGAACTTTCCGCCGCACGGCACCTATTCGGCCTCGAAGGCGGCCGCACATTCGGCGGCGCAGTGCCTGCGCGCGGAGATGCGCGGCTCGGGCGTGCGCGTGGTGAACGTGTTCCCGGGGCCGATCGACGACGAGTGGAACCAGCTGCTCCTGCCGCCCAAGCTCGCCCCGGGCGGGCTCGCGAACGCGATCGTCGCGGCGCTCCGGTCCGGCGTCGAGGACGTCTATCCCGGCGACGTCGCGCAGGACTGGCTCGCGCGCTGGCGCGACAACCCCAAGGCGCTCGAGCGCGAGGTGGCCGGATGAGCGCAAGCGTGCTCTCCGACCTCGTGTCCGGGCTCGCCGCCGGCCGCATCCGGGTGATCGACCTCACGCGGACGCTCGCGCCGGAGCTGCCGCAGATCGTGCTGCCGCCCGAGCTCGGCCAGTGCTGGCCGTTCCGCATCGAGGAGGTGTCGCGCTACGACGAGCGCGGCCCGGCGTGGTACTGGAACAACTTCTCGTGCGGCGAGCACACCGGCACGCACTTCGACGCGCCGATCCACTGGGTGTCGGGCCGCGACCTGCCGGGAAACAGCGTCGACACGCTGCCGGTCGAGCACCTCGTCGCGCCCGCCTGCGTCGTCGACTGCTCGGCGGAGGCCGCGGCCGACGCCGACTTCCTGCTGACGGTGGACTTCCTTCGCGCCTGGGAGGCGCGCCACGGCCGCATCCCGCCGCGCGCGTGGGTGCTGATGCGCACCGACTGGTCGAAGCGCACCGATCCGGTCGCCTACCAGAACTTCGACGAGAGCGGCCAGCACACGCCCGGGCCGGACGTCGAGGCGGTGAAGTTCCTGGTGCACGAGCGCGACGTGCTCGGCTTCGGCTCCGAGGCGATCGGCACCGACGCCGGCCAGGCGGCCCACTTCCGCCCGCCCTATCCGTGCCACTACTTCATGCACGGCAGTGGCCGCTACGGCCTGCAGTGCCTCACGAACCTCGACCGGCTGCCGCCGACCGGCGCGGTGCTGATCTGCCCGCCGCTCAAGATCCGGCAGGGTAGCGGCAGCCCGCTGCGCGTGCTCGCGCTGGTGGCCGCGGACGCGGCGGGCGTCTGATGGCTGCCAGAGCGCCTCGCGAAGCGCGCTACCGCGTCGGCATAGACGTCGGCGGCACCTTCACCGACTTCCTGCTGCTCGCGCCGCGCGGCCGCACCGTCGCGCACAAGGAGCTCTCGACGCCGGCCGATCCGTCGGAGGCGGTGCTCGCCGGGCTGGCGGCGCTCGCGCAGGGCGAAGGCACGAGCGTCGAGCGCTTCCTCGCCGAGGTCGCGATCATCGTCCACGGCACCACGGTGACCACGAACGCGGTGCTGACCGGCCGGACCGCGCGCACCGGGCTCCTCGCCACGCGCGGCTTCCGCGACGCGCTCGAGATGCGCCGCGGGGTGCGCGAGGAGATGTACGACAACCGCTACCACGCACCGCCGCCGATCGTCCCGCGCTGGCTGCGCCTGCCGGTCACCGAGCGCGTGGACGCCGCCGGCGCGGTGGTGACCCCGCCCGACGCGGCCGACGTCGAGCGCGCGGTCGAGCGGCTGCGCGCCGAGCGCGTCGAGGCGGTCGCGGTGTGCTTCCTGCACGCGCACGCGAACGCGCGGCACGAGGAGGAAGCGGCGCGCATCGTGCGCGAACGCATGCCGGACGCGTACCTCTCGGTCTCCTCGCGGGTGCTGCCGCAGGTGCGCTTCTACGAGCGCACCAGCACGACGGTGCTCAACGCCGGCGTGGGCCCGATCCTCGCACGCTATCTCGCGAACCTGACCCGCCGCCTCGCGCAAGCGCGCTATCGCGGCACGCTCCTCATCATGCAGTCGAACGGCGGCGTCGCGCCGCCGGACGCCGTCGCGCGGCTCGCCGCGATGACGCTGCTCTCGGGGCCTGCGGCCGCGCCGGTGGCGGGGCTCGCGTGCATGGCGCCCTACCGCGAGAAGAGCTTCATCACCGTCGACATGGGCGGCACGAGCTTCGACGCCGCGCTCGTGCGCGACGGCGAGCCGGCGGTGACGACCGCCGGCACGGTCAACCGCTACGCGCTCGCACTGCCGAGCCTGGAGATCAACACCGTGGGCGCCGGCGGCGGCTCGATCGCCTGGATCGACGACGGCGGCCTGCTGCGGATGGGGCCGCAGAGCGCGGGCGCCGATCCCGGGCCGGTGTGCTACGGCCGCGGCGGCGCGGAGCCCACCTGCACCGACGCCAACCTGGTGCTCGGCTATCTCTCCGCCGAGTACTTCGCCGGCGGCCGGCTGCGCCTGGACGCCGAGGCCGCGCAGCGCGCGATCGCCGAGCGCATCGCCCGCCCGCTCGGCATGTCGCTCACGGAGGCCGCCCACGGCATGTACCAGGTCATCAACGTCAACATGGCCTCGGCGATCCGCGAGATCTCGGTGCTGAAGGGCTATGACCCGCGCGAGTTCCCGCTCATCTGCGCGGGCGGCGCCGGGCCAATCCATGCGGCGCGCATCGCCGCCGAGCTCGGCATCGGCCGGATCCTCGTGCCGCGCGACGCCTCGATCTTCTGCGCCGCCGGCATGCTGCGCACGGATCTGCGCCACGACTACGTGCGCAGCTGCGCGCAGCCGCTGCCGGACCGCGGCGCCGACCGCCGTGCCGTCGGCGATCGGGTGCGCGGGCTCGTGCGCGAGCTGGAGGCCGAGGCGCGCCGGGCGCTCGGCGCCGAGGGCATCCCGCGCGTCCGCCAGCGCATGCGCTACCGGCTCGACCTGCGCTACGCGGGGCAGTACCATGAGGTGACCGTCGACGTCCCCGAGCGCGCGCTCGCCGCCTCCGACTGGGACGCCGTGCGCGAGCGCTTCCACGCGCAGCACGATCGCCTGTACGGCTATCACCTGCGCGCCGAGGGCACGCCGGTCGAGCTCCTGAACGTGCGCCTGTCCGCGATCGGAACCACGATGAAACCCGCAGCGAAGCGCGAGCGGCGCACCGGCGGCTCGTGCCGGCACGCGCTGAAAGGCCCGCGCACGGTGTACCTCCCCGAGCGGGGCGGCTTCCGGCCGGTGCCGGTCTACGACGGCGACCGGCTCGCGCACGGCAACCGGCTCGCGGGTCCGGCGATCATCGAGAGCGTGAACACCAGCATCTTCGTGCCGCCGGGCTACCGCGCCGAATACGACGCGCTCGGCACGTGCGTGCTGACCCTGGGAGGAAGGCGGCGATGAGGCGAAGCGCACCGAAGCGGGACGCACCGATGCGGCGCGCGGCGGGCACGCGGCGCAGGATCGACCCGGTCCAGGTGGCGGTCGTGCAGCGGCGGCTGAAGTCGATCACCGAGGAGATGGGGCTCACGCTCCTGCGCACCACGCGCTCGCCGATCCTCAACGAGGCGCGCGACTTCGTCACCGGCCTGTACGACGCGCGCGGACGCATGCTCGAGCAGACCGAGTACATCCCGGTGCTCGCGTTCGCGCTGCAGCCCGCGTGCGAGAACGTGGCGCGCTTCTTCGGCGACGACGTCCACCCGGGCGACGTCATCCTGCACAACGACGTCTTCTCCGGCGGCAACCAGAACAACGACGTCGCGGTGTTCAAGCCGATCTTCGACGGCAGGCGCCTGGTCGCCTGGGCCGCCTGCAAGGGCCACCAGGCCGACATCGGCGGCGCGGTGCAGGGCGGCTACAACCCGGAGGCGCGCGAGGTGTGGCAGGAGGCGCTGCGCATCCCGGCGGTGAAAGTCTATGAGCGCGGGCGGCTCCGGCGCGACGTGTGGAACCTCGTCTTCTCAAACATCCGCCTCAAGATCGTCGAGGAGGACATCAAGGCCCAGATCGGCGGCTGCACCGTCGGCGAGCGCGGCTTCAAGGCGCTCGTCGCGCGCTTCGGCTGGCCGCGGCTGGAGGCGCTGCTCGAGGCGCTCTTCGACAGCACCGAGCGCCGGGTGCGCAAGGAGATCGCCGCGATCCCCGACGGCACCTACCGCGGCGAGTCCTACGCCTTCTACGACGGCGTGACCGAGGGCTCGAAGATGAAGATCGCGCTCGCGGTGACGGTGCGCGGCGAGGAGATCACGTTCGACTTCACCGGCTCTGCGCCGCAGACGCCCGGCTTCGTCAACGCGCCCTACTCGGCCACCGCCTCGGCGCTGCTGCTCACGTTCCTCATGCTGATCGCCGCCGACATCCCGCACAACGCCGGGATCCTCCGGCCGATCCGCATCGTGAACCCGGAGGGCTCGTTCCTGAACGCGCGCTTCCCGGCGGCCACCACGTTCGGCAACTCGATCACCGGCCCGACCTCGGACGCGATCTTCCGCGCGTTCGCGCAGGCGCTGCCGCAGATGGTCACCGCCGGCTGGAACCGCTTTCTCGGCTTCGCGGTGTCCGGACACGATCCGCGCAAGCAACGGCCGTACGTCGACATCCTGTTCCTCTCGCTCAAGGGCGGTTCGGGCGGCACCTGGATGGCCGACGGCTACGACCACATCGGGCTCATCAACTGCGCCGGCGGCATCCTCGCCCAGGACTACGAGATGTTCGAGATCCACGATCCGCACTTCCTGGTGAAGCACGAGTACCTCGCGGACTCGGCGGGCGCCGGACGCTGGCGCGGCGGGCTCGGCGTCGAGACCGAGTTCGTGATCGACGGCGAGAACGTGACCGGCGTCGCGTTCGGCGACGGCGTCGAGGAGGAGGCCCGCGCGTTCGGTTTCTTCGGCGGCAAGGCGGGCGCGGCGAATTCGATCCGGCTCGACTATCCGGACGGCACCGTGCGGCACGCCAAGACGAAGGAGATCATGCGCGGGATTCCGCGCGGCACGCGGTTCCACCAGCGCGCGGGCGGCGGCGGCGGCTACGGCGACCCGTTCGAGCGGCCGGTCGAGCAGGTGCTCGCCGACGTGCGGAACGAGCTCGTCAGCATCGAGGCGGCGCGCGCGGACTACGGCGTGTGGATCGACCCGGAGACGCTCGCCGTCGACGCGGCGAGGACCGCGGCGCTGCGTGGAGGCGGGCGATGAGCGCGACGCACATCGACCACATCGGCATCCTGGTCGCCGACCTCGAGGAGGCGATGGCCCGGCTCGGACCGCTCTTCGGCGTCGCGCCCGCGGTGAGGGAGCTCGCCGACGTCGGGCTCCGCGTCGCCGAGTACCGCGCCGCCAACGTCACGATCGAGCTCCTGCAGTACGCCTCGGAGGGCGAGTCGTTCGCCCGCAGCGTGATGGGCAGCCGCCTCGGCCTGAACCACATCTCGGCGCGCGTCGACGACGTCGAGCGTTCGCTCGCCGAGCTCGGCGCCGCGGGCATGCGCCCGATGGAGGGGTTCCCGCGCCGGGGCGCGCACGGCCGCGTGGCGTTCTTCGAGCCCGACGGCGTGACCGGGCTCCTGTTCGAAGTCTGCCAGCCCGACGCGCACGCCGCGAACGAGGAGCGCCATGACGGCTGACCGCGGCGCGCTCTGGAACCCGCGCGTCGAGCGCATGTCGCGCGACCAGCTCGCCGCGCTGCAGCTCGAGCGGCTCAAGCGCCAGGTCGCCTACAACTACGAGCGCTCGCCGTACTACCGGGCGCGCATGGACGCGGCGGGGGTTGCGCCGGCCGACGTGCGCGGCTTCGACGATTTCGCGCAGGTGCCGATCATGGACAAGGCCGAGCACCGGCGCGTGCAGGAGGAGTCGCTCGAGCGCCACGGGACGCCGTACGCGCTACTCGCGTGCGCGCCGGCGGAGCGGATCGTGCGCGTCAGCGCGACCTCGGGCACCACCGGCATGCCGACGCTCTACACGCTGACCGCGCACGACGTTGACGTGGTGAACGAGATGCACGCGCGCAAGTACTGGCGCGCCGGCATCCGTCCCGGGCACGTGATGCTCCAGGCGCTGTCGCTCTCGATGTTCACCGGCGGGCTGCCGCTCTCGCAGGGCATCATGCACCTCGGCGCCTGCGTCGTGCCGGTCGGCATCGAGGGCGGCACGCGCCGCGTGCTCGAGTTCGCCCGGCTCACGCGGCCGCACGCGCTCGTCGCCACACCTTCGTTCGGGCAGTACCTGATCGAGGAGTGCCCGAAGGCGGACGGCGCGAGCGCGGCCGAGCTCGGCTTCCGCTGGTTCTTCTGCGCCGGCGAGCCCGGCGGCGGCAACCCCGGCGTGCGGCGCATGCTCGCCGACGGATTCGGCGCCAAGGTGTTCGACCATACCGGCGGCGGCCACGCGTTCCACGGCATCTCATGCGACGAGCCGCCCGAGGAGTACAAGGGCATGCACTTCGTGTCCGAGGACCACTGCCTGCTCGAGCTCGTCGACCCGCACACGCGCGCGCCGGTCGCACTCGCCGAGGGCGCGGTCGGCGAGATGGTGTTCACCTTCCTCGACTGGGAGGGCGGCCCGTTCATGCGCTACGCGCTCGGCGACCTGATCCAGGTGTGGACGAACCCGTGCGCGTGCGGCATGCCGGGCATGCGCTTCAAGATCGTCGGCCGCACCGACGACATGCTGATCGTCAAGGGCGTGAACGTCTATCCGGAGGCGATCCGCAACGTGCTCGCCGCCTTCGTGCCGGAGGTGTCGGGCGCGTTCCGCATCGTGCTCGCGCGGCCGGGCCCGAAGGTCGATCCGCCGCTCAGGCTGCGCGTCGAGCACGGCGCCGACACGGGCGCGGACGGCCTGCCCGCGCTCGAGGCACGGATGACGGAGCGGTTTCGCGCGGAGCTGCGCATCGCGCCGGCGATCGAGTGGTGCGCGCCGGGCAGCCTGCCGCGCGAGGCGCACAAGACGAGGTACATCGAGATCGAGGCGCCGCGCGGCTGACGTCGCGCGGCCCGACGGGGAGGAGGACGGCATGGAGCTCGGATTGATGGGACGCGCTGCGCTCGTTACCGGCGCGTCGAAGGGAATCGGCCTCGCAGTCGCGCGGACGCTCGCCGCCGAGGGATGCGCGCTGCACCTGGTGTCGCGCACGCGCGCCGATCTCGAGGCCGCGCGCGACGAGATCGCCGCCCGGCACGGGGTGCCCGTGACGATTCATGCGGCCGACCTCGCCGTGCGCGGCACCGCCGAGCGGCTCGGCGCGCAGTGCGGGGACGCGGTGGACGTCCTGGTCAACAACGCCGGCGCGACGCCGCGCGGTGCGCTCGACGAGGTGGACGAGGAGCGCTGGCGCGCCGCCTTCGACCTCAAGGTGTTCGGCTACGTCAACATGTCGCGCGAGTTCTACCGCCGCATGAAGGCGCGCCGGCGCGGCGTCATCATCAACATCATCGGCAACGGCGGCGAGCGCGTCGACTACGGCTACATCGCCGGCGCCGCGGGCAACGCCGCGCTGATGGCGTTCACCCGCGCGCTCGGCGCCGGCAGCATCGACTACGGGGTGCGCGTCGTCGGCGTCAACCCCGGTCCGGTCGCGACCGAGCGGCTGGTCGGATTGATGCGCAAGGAGGCCGAGCGCCGTTTCGGCGATGCCGGGCGCTGGCGCGAGTTCGAGAAGAGCTTTCCGCTGGGCCGCTCGGCCACCGTCGACGAGATCGCCGCGACCGTCGCGCTGCTCGCCTCCGATCTTTCCGGGTACACGACGGGCACGATCGTCACGATCGACGGCGGGCTCGCGCACCGCGGCTCGCTGATCTGAACCCGTGACGCGCGCCGGACTGCTCCGGGAACGGATGCAGACGAGGCGCCGGGCGCGCGGGCGGAGCGCCTGCTCTGCCGCCCCGCCGGCTTTCGCCGCCTCAGGCGCGGCGTGGGCCCTCGACGCTAGCCCGGGTTTCTCACAGGGGATCGAGATGATGGCGAGGCGCCCGCGCGGG
>JAHDYJ010000226.1 GCA_023383795.1 Burkholderiales bacterium
CCTTGTCGCCGGCCACGACCTTGTTCTGCTGCGGCAGGAACTCCATCGCGAAGTGCACGCCGGCGAGCTCGCGGCCGGGAATCGGCAGGTCGCGCGGCTGCTCGGCGCCGCCGGCGAGCACCACGGCGTCGTACTCGGCGAGCAGCGCCTCGGGCGACGCGATCTGGTGGGAGAAGTCGTTCACGCCCTTGCCGGGTCGTGCGCCGCCGACCCGCACGCCGGTGCGGAACTCGACCCCCTCGGCCGCCATCTGCGCCATCCGGCGGTCGATGTGGTGCTTCTCCATCTTGAAGTCGGGGATGCCGTAGCGCAGCAAGCCGCCGATGCGGTCGTTCGTTTCGAGCACCACGACGTCGTGGCCGGCCCGCGCAAGCTGCTGCGCGGAGGCGAGCCCCGCAGGGCCCGAACCGACGACTGCAACGCGCTTGCCGGTCTTGCGCGCGGGAGGTTGCGGCACCACCCAGCCCTCTTCCCAGGCCTTGTCGCTGATCGCGTGCTCGATCGACTTGATGCCGACCGGGTCGTTGTTGATGTTCAGCGTGCACGCGGCCTCGCACGGCGCCGGGCAGACGCGCCCGGTGAACTCGGGAAAGTTGTTGGTCGAGTGAAGGCACTCGATCGCCTGGCGCCAGTTCTGCTTGTAGACGAGATCGTTCCAGTCGGGAATGATGTTGTTGACCGGGCACCCGGTCATGCAGAACGGAATGCCGCAGTCCATGCAGCGCGCGCCCTGGACGCCGGCGTCCTTGTCGGAGAGCCGCTCGACGAACTCGCGGTAGTGCTTGACGCGCTCGCGCCGGTCCTCGGCGGCCTCGGCAAGCCGTTCGTACTCCAGAAATCCGGTGATCTTGCCCATCGCCCTTCTTCAGCTAGAAAGTACGTCCGCGATCGCGGCTGCGCTCCAAGAAGGGAGTGCGCAGGACAAACCCCGGTCGCACGAACAAGGGGGAGACCCCCTTGTATATCCCCTCCGGCGCATAGGCGGAGCCTCTCGCTCTCGACACGTTGCTACGCCGCGAGCTTCTTAGTCCTGGCCGCCAGCTCGCCGAGCGCGCGCCGGTACTCGTTGGGGAACACCTTGACGAACTTCGGCCGGAACTCCGCCCAGCGGTCGAGGATGCGCTTCGCCTGCGTGCTGCCGGTTTGGCGCAGGTGCTTCTCGAGCAGCTCGCGCAGGATCGCCTCGTCCGAGCGTCCGCGGTGCCACAGGTCGGGCGCGAGCTTGGCTTCCTGCTCCGCCTCGGCGAGCACCGGCTCAAGCGCGACCATCGCGGTATTGCAGTAGTCCTTGAACGTGCCGGCCTCGTCGAGCACGTACGCGATGCCGCCCGACATGCCGGCCGCGAAGTTCCGGCCGGTCGCGCCGATCACGGCCACCGTGCCGCCGGTCATGTACTCGCAGCCGTGGTCGCCGACGCCCTCGACGACCGCGTCGGCACCGGAATTGCGCACGCAGAAGCGCTCGCCGGCGACGCCGCGGAAGAACGCCTCGCCCATGATCGCGCCGTAGAGCACCACGTTGCCGGTGATGATGTTCTCGAGCGGCTCGCCGCGGAACTTCGGCGACGGCTGCACGATGATGCGTCCGCCCGAGAGCCCCTTGCCGCAGTAGTCGTTCGTCTCGCCGATCAGGTCGAGCGTGATGCCGCGCGCGAGAAACGCGCCGAAGCTCTGTCCGGCCGAGCCGGCGAAGCGCACCCGGATCGTGTCGTCCGGCAGCCCTTCGAGCCCGTAGCGCCTCGCCACGTGCCACGAGAGCATCGTGCCGACGGTCCGGTTGATGTTGCGCACCGGCATCTCGATCGTGACGCGCTCGCCGCGCTCGAGCGCGGGCTGCGCGAGCTCGACCAGCCGGTTGTCGAGCGCCTTGTCGAGGCCGTGGTCCTGCGTCTCGCAGTTGTGGCGCGCGACGTCGGCCGGCATCGCCGGCATGTGGAAGATGCGCGAGAAGTCGAGGCCGCGCGCCTTCCAGTGCTCGATGCCGCGGCGCATGTCGAGCAGGTCGGTGCGGCCGATGAGCTCGTCGAACCGGCGCACGCCGAGGC
>JAHDYJ010000107.1 GCA_023383795.1 Burkholderiales bacterium
CACCATAGCCCCGCAATCCTCACACCGATACTCTATGTGATCCACTGCGCGAAAGGCGGCTACATCGCGTGGATGGATCTGGTAATCGCAATGGGGGCAGAAGGAGACAAGTTGATATATCGCGCCGTTACTTCCATATCGCCAGCGCCATCGGATACCCAGTATGAGGTCCTCGGTGTAACTGAGATAGATTGGATGAGCATCGCGGGAAAAGATTGACACCCATAAACCGATAGCGACGACGACTAGAACCGCAATCGCGCACAGGACAAGTGCGGCGAGCAGCCAATTAGGGACAGATGTCGACGCAACTGCTAACGACCCGAGCCACGTGAAAAACGAAGCAATGTTCGGCCACCAACCACCAAAGTACGTAATGACGGACGCAAGTCCTGCGACGATCGAAGTCGCAATGACTTTGCTCCAAACCGGATCAGTCCAAACGTTCTTCAGCATGGCGGAACGCCCGCCTGAACGCCCAACGAGAAGTAGAGGACCTAACGGACGCTTTGCAAAGCGTCGGCATGGTGTATATTAGTACAGGTACGGGGGTGGCGGGCATATGGGATCAATGGGTTGGGTGGATTTAGGGGGACCTAAATCCGCCGGCCTTACCCGTCTTGGAGGGTGCTGCCATGGATCGACCTCAACCCCGGCTGCTGGACCAGCTGCGCGACCGAATCCGGCTCAAGCACTATAGCATCCGCACCGAGCAGGCCTACTCGGATTGGGTGCGCCGGTTCGTACTCTTTCACGGCAAGCGTCATCCGCGCGAGCTGGGTCAGGTCGAGGTCGAAGCCTTCCTGACCCATCTCGCCGTGGCGGGGCGGGTGGCGGCCTCGACCCAGAACCAGGCGAAGAGCGCCCTGCTCTTCCTCTACAAGGAGGTGCTCGGGGTCGAGCTGCCGTGGCTGGACGGGATCGAGACCGCCAAGCGGCCGGCGCGGCTGCCCGTCGTGCTGACGCGCGAGGAGGTGCGCTCGGTGCTCGCGCGCACTTCGGGCACGCCCGGCTTGATCCTGCGGCTGCTCTACGGCTCCGGCCTGCGCATCATGGAGGCGCTGCGCCTGCGCGTGAAGGACGTCGACTTCGCGCGGCGCGAGATCGTGGTGCGCGACGGCAAGGGCGCGCGCGACCGGGTGACGATGCTCCCCGCAGGCATCGCTCCCGCCCTGCGCGCCCATCTCGTGCGCGTGCGCGAGCTGCACGCCGAGGACCTCGCGGCGGGCTTCGGCGCGGTGCACCTGCCTTTCGCGCTCGCCCGCAAGTACCCGAACGCCGCGTGCGAGTGGGCGTGGCAGTACGTCTTCCCGTCGCGCGACCGGTCGGTCGATCCGCGCTCGGGCGAGGTGCGGCGCCATCACGCCGGCGATCAGGCGGTGCAGCGCGCGCTGCGGGCGGCCTTGCGCCGGAGCGGCGTCGTCAAGCCAGCGACGCCTCATGCGCTGCGCCACTCCTTCGCCACGCACCTGCTCGAGGACGGCTACGACATCCGCACGGTGCAGGAGCTGCTCGGGCACCGGGACGTGGCGACGACGCAGATCTACACCCACGTGCTGAACCGCGGCCCGCGCGCCGTGCTGAGCCCGCTCGACCGGCCGGCGCCCTAGGTCGCCTTCCGGGAGGCGCTCGGCGCACGCGCTGACGCTCGCGGTGCGAATCGCTATCATCCGCCGCTCGGCCCGCAGCGCCCTTCCCGGGCACGGTCACAAGAACGAGAGATGCCGATCTCCACGGCTCGCGAGCACGATCCGTACGCGCCCTTCCGCATCCCCGACTTCCGCCGGCTGATGGCGATGGCGTTCCTGACCGCGATCGTGCAGCAGGCGCAGGGCGTCGCGATCGGCTGGGACATCTACGAGCGCACCGGCTCGGCGCTCGCGCTCGGCTGGGCGGGGCTCGCGCAGTTCCTGCCGATCGCCGCGTTCTTCCTGCCCGCCGGCCAGATCGCCGACCGGCACGACCGCCGGCGCGTCATCGCCTGGAGCCTGGGCCTGTGGAGCGTCGCCGCGCTGGCGCTCGCCGGCGCCGCGCATCTCGAAGCGGGCGTCGGCTGGATCTACGCGGCGATCACCGGCACCGGCGCGGCGATCGTGCTGAACCGCGCCGCGCGCGACGCGATGCTGCCGAAGCTCGTGCCGCCGGCGGGCCTGCAGAGCGCGGTCGCGTGGAACATGAGCACCTTCCAGGTCGCGCTCGTATCGGGCCCCGCGCTCGCCGGCATGGTCATCGCGGCGACCGGCAGCGCGCGGGCGGTGTACCTCGCGAACCTCGTCGCGCTCGTCGCCGCCGCGTGGCTCGCGCTGTCGATCCGCCACCGCATGGCGCTCGAGGCGCCGCGCGCGGGCTCGCTCGCCGAGCTCTTCGGCGGCGTCACGCACGTCTGGCGCACGAAGGTGGTGCTCGGGATGATGTCGATCGACCTCTTCGCCGTGCTGCTCGGCAGCGCCACGGCGCTGCTGCCGATCTACGCGAAGGACATCCTGCAGGTCGGTCCCGCCGGCCTCGGCTGGCTCGCCGCGGGGCCGGCGGCCGGCGCGGTGCTGATGGGCGTCACGCAGGGCTACCGCCGCCCGTGGGCGCACGCGGGTCGCGCGTTCATGTGGGGCGTCGCGGTGTTCGGCGTCGCCACCGTCGTGTTCGGGCTCTCGCGCTCGTTCTGGCTCTCGCTCGCCGCCCTCGTCGCGCTCGGCGCCGCGGACAACGCGAGCGCGGTCATCCGCCAGACGGTGCTGCAGCTGCGCACGCCCGACGCGCTGCGCGGGCGGGTGTCGGCGGTGAACCGCGTCTTCATCAGCTCGTCGAACGAGCTCGGCGCGTTCGAGTCCGGCGTGCTCGCCGCGTTCACCGGCCCGGTGTTCGCGGTCGTCTTCGGCGGCTGCGCGGCGCGCGCGCTCGTCGCGCTCGGCATCCGGCTGTTTCCGGAGATCCGTGCGCTGCGGCGCATCGAGCCGGGCTGAGCCCGCGGCTCACCGGGCGAGCAGCACCGCGAGCGCGGAGACCGTCACCACCGAGGCGGCGGTCGAGACCAGCACGCCCGCCGAGGCGCGGGCGACGTAGACGTCGTAGCGCGCGGCGATCAGGAACACGTTCGCGCCCATCGGCATCGCCGCGCACAGCACCGCGATCGCCCGCCAGGCGGGATCCACGCTGACGGCATGCGTCATCAGCAGGTACACCACCGCCGGGAACATCGCGAGCTTGAGCAGCACCAGCGCGCCCGACTCGCGGAGCCGCTCGCCGCGCGGCATCACCGCGAGCGTCGCGCCGAGCGCGAAGAGCGCGCACGGCACGTTGGCGCCCTTCACGAAGTTGACGATCCCGTCGAGCAGGCTCGGCAGCCGCACGCCGAAGAGCGCGACCGCTGCGCCGGCGGCCACCGACATGATCACCGGGTTGCGCACGATCGCGCGGCCGGCGGCGGCGGGCGCCCGCCACGCGGTCCCCGGCCCCGACCGGGCGAGCTCGATCAGCACGATCGCGAGCGGCATGATCACGCCGTTCTCGACCAGGAGCAGCAGCAGCACCGGCAGCGCCGCGCCGGGCCCGTAGAGCTCGATCGCGATCGGCAGCGCGATGAACACCAGGTTGCCGAACGACGCCGCCATCCCCTGCACCGCCTGCTCGTCCAGCCGGTGCCGGAGGATCCACCGCGCGATGGCGACGCCCGTGGCGCACATCAGCAGCGCGGCGGCGAGATAGGCGCCGACGAAAGCGCCGTCGAAGCGCTCGACCACCTGGGCGGTGGCCATCATGTGGAAGAGCGTGAGCGGCAGCGAGAAGTAGTAGACGAAGCCGGTCAGCCCGCGCACGCCCGCCGCGTCGATCAGCCGGGCGCGCGCCGACGCGTACCCGGCGAGGATCAGGACGAAGAGCGGCAGCGTGGTCGTGAAGACGAGGAGCATCGGCGCGCCGCGCCGCGCGACGCCTGGCGCCGCGCCGGTCGGCGGCGCGGAGGGTCCGCGGGCGGGGCGCTAGAACCTATCTCAAAATGCGAACGCGGTCGCGAAAGTGGGGATCAGGGGCTCGCCCCTTGTTTGTTCGGGGATGTACAAACAAGGGGCAATCTGCCCCTTGTTCGTACGACCCCGGTTCGGGAAGAAGCACGGCCGCGATTTTGAGATAGCTTCTATTCTCGCCCGGATCGCGCCGCGCGAGACAGCTCAGCGCGGCGGGCCGCCGCGCCGCCGGTCGCGGTCGCCGTAGACGTCGCGGCCGTGGTCGCGGATGTCGCGCCGCAGCTGCTGCCGCTCCTCGGGCGAGAGCTCGTGCATCCCGCGGCGCATCTCGCCGCGCTCGCGCATCATCTGCTGGCGCCGCTGCTCCATCGCCTCGGCGCGGTCCCGCTGCAGCTGGCGCGCGCCGTCGTCGCGATTCCCGCGGCCGCCGTCGCGGCCGGGCTGGGCCGACGCATCGAGCGCGGCGCCGCACAGCGCCAGCGCGAGCAGCGCCGCACCAGCGATCCTGACGATCCGCTGCTTCGCTCCTGCCTGACTCGCCACCGTCTTCACCGCCCTGCTCCGTCGCCCGCTCGCCCCGTCCGGCACGCTCTCAGTTCCGCTGCTCGTCGTCGTGCTTCTCGCCGTGGACGTTGCGGCGCGCCGAGGCCCCGGCGCAGGCCCTGCGCTCGTCGCGCGTGAGCCCGCCCGATCGCACGCCCTGCACGATTCTATGCCGTTGGTCGTGCCGGCGCTGATTCACGCGCGGATCGCGCACCGCGGCCGGCCCCCGCCCCTGCCCGCCCGCTAGCGCGGCGGCCGGAAGCGCGACGATCACGGTGGCGATCGGCCCGGTCTCGAAGCCCTGCATTCTGTGCGCCTCTGTGTCCTCGATCGATCGGTTGCCTCGACGCGCCGGGACGCCGTCCCGTCCCACCATCCTTCGCCGCCGCATTCTTCGCGCAGCTCCGCGGTTGGCCGTACTCTAGGGCCCCCGTGTAAGCCTTCTGTGAAGTCGGCGCGGGAGTTTGTAACGCTTTGTTTCGGCCGCCCGGGCGGCAAAGATCCGTTACGAATCCCTGGCTTGCGGCGCCGGGCGGGGCTAGGATTCGCCCCGTATGAGCGAGCACAAGACCCGGATCCTGGTGGTCGACGACGACCTGCGCCTGCGCGATCTGCTGCAGCGCTATCTCGGCGAGCAGGGCTTCGCCGTCCGCACGGTGGCCGACGCCCAGGCCATGGACAAGCTGCTCTCGCACGAGCGCTTCGATCTGATGGTCCTCGACCTGATGCTGCCCGGCGAGGACGGCCTCTCGATCTGCCGGCGCCTGCGCGGCACGAAGAACGCGATCCCGATCATCATGCTCACGGCCAAGGGCGAGGACGTCGATCGCATCGTCGGGCTCGAGATGGGCGCCGACGACTACCTGCCGAAGCCGTTCAATCCGCGCGAGCTCGTGGCGCGGATCCACGCGGTGCTCCGCCGGCGCACCGCGCCCGGGCCGCCCGGCGCCCCGACCGCGGACGGCGGCACGGTGAGCTTCGGCGGGATGACGGTCGATCTCGCCAAGCGCACCCTCACGAAGAACGGCAAGGAGGTGTCGCTCACCACCGGCGAGTTCGCGCTGCTGAAGGTGCTCGCCACCCATCCGCGCACGCCGCTCTCGCGCGACAAGCTGATGGAGCTCGCGCGCGGGCGCGAGTACGAGGTGTTCGACCGCGCGATCGACGTGCAGGTCTCGCGCCTGCGCAAGCTGATCGAACCCGATCCGGCGAAGCCCGTCTACATCCAGACCGTCTGGGGATTCGGCTACGTGTTCGTTCCGGACGGCGGAGGACAGTGACCCTCTGGCCACGCAGCCTGCTGTGGCGGACGTTCGCGCTGATCGCGCTCCTGATCGTCGTCGCGGCCGCGGCGTGGGTCGAGATATTCCGCGCGGCCGAGCGTGAGCCGCGCGCCCGGCAGACGGCGCAGATGGTCGCGAGCGCGGTCAACCTGACGCGCGCGGCGCTCCTCACCGCGGCGCCGGACCTGCGGCGCGAGCTCCTGCTCGAGCTCGCCGAGAGCGAGGGCATCCGCGTCTACCCGGCCGAAGCGGACGAACGGATCGTCGCGTTCGACCCGACCCGCACGGTCGGACGGCTCATGAACGAGGAGATCCGCCGCCAGCTCGGGCCCGAGACGCGCATCGCGCGCGAGCGGGACGGGCTGCGCGGATTCTGGGTGAGCTTCCGCATCGCGGAGGACGAGTACTGGGTCATGCTCCCGCGCGAGCGGATCGAGCGCCAGCTCGCGCTGCAGTGGCTCGGCTGGGCCGCGCTCACGCTCGCGCTCGCGCTGCTCGGCGCCTACCTGATCGCGTTCCGCATGAAGCGCCCGCTGCGCGCGCTCGCGCAGGCGGCCGCCGAGGTCGGCCGCGGCCACAACCCGGCGCCGGTGGAGGAAGCGGGGCCGGAGGAGCTCCGCACGCTCGCCCGCGCCTTCAACCAGATGTCGCGCGATCTCGCGCGGCACGAAGCCGATCGCGCGCTGATCCTGGCGGGCGTCTCGCACGACCTGCGCACCCCGCTCGCGCGGCTGCGCCTCTCGATGGAGATGAGCGGCGCCGATCCTTCGCTCAAGCAGGGCATGGACGCCGACATCGACGAGATCGACCGCATCATCGGGCAGTTCCTCGACTTCGCGCGGAGCGAGGGCGGCGAGCCGACGCAGCCGCTCGATCTCGCCGCGCTCGCGCGCGATTGCGTGCGGCACTACCGGGAGCGCGGGCACGCGGTCGACGCGGACCTCGGGGCGGTGCCCGAGATCGAGGGCCGGGCGCTCGCGCTGCGCCGGATGATCGTGAACCTGGTCGACAATGCGCTGCGGTACGGGGAGAAGGACGTGGTCGTCGCGACCCGGACGGCAGGCCGCGACGCGCTCGTCGAGGTGCGCGACCGCGGGCCGGGGATCCCGCCCGCCGAGGTCGACCGCCTCAAGCAGCCCTTCACGCGGCTCGAGGCCGCGCGCAGCGGACACGGCGGCTCCGGGCTCGGGCTCGCGATCGTCGACCGCATCGCGCGCATGCACGGCGGCACCTTCGACCTCGTGCCGCGCGACGGCGGCGGGCTGATCGCGCGGGTGACCATTCCGGCTGACGGGTGATGGGTGCCGCGCGCGGTGCCGATAGCGAGCCGGAGCGAGAGACAGCGCCGAGCGACGCGCGAGCGGCCTGCCGCTCCCGCAATCACCCGTTACCCATCACCCCCTTGCCGCCCGCTCGCTCACGTCCACTCGCGCGAGCACCTTGCGCACGGCGTCGATCACGCGCGCGGCGGGCATCTCCTCCAGGCAGTCGCTGCGGCTCGCGACGTGCCGCTCGCAGCCCTCGCGCAGGCACGGCACGCAGCCGCGCGCGTGCGCGCCCTGCAGCAGCGTCACGTTGTTCACCGTGCGGCTCCCGCGCAGCCCGAACGGGCTCGCGGTGTCGTCGTAGCCGCGCGGCCACGGTCCCCAGCGCACCGGGCTCGACGGCCCGAAGAGCGCGATCGTGGGCGTGCCGGTCGCCGCCGCGAGGTGCGTCGTTCCCGTATCCGGACCGACGTACACCGCGGCGCGGGTGATCAGGCACGCCGCCTGCGGAAACGAGAGCCGCCCGGCGAGATTCACGGTGCCGGCCGGGAACTCGCGCGCGACCTGCGCCACGTACTCCGTCTCGTCGGGCGCGCCGCTTCCCGTCAGCACGATCCAGAGTCCCTCGCCGGCCAGCCACTGCGCGAGCTCGGTCCAGCCCGCCGCCGTCCACTGCTTGTAGCGGAACTTCGGATACAGGTGCAGCACGGCGTAGCGCGTGCCGAGCGCCTCGAACGGCAGTGCCGCGGCGACCGCCCGTTCGTCCTCGGCGCTCCAGCTCGCCGCGACTTCCGCCTGTGGCGCGATCCCGAGCGGGCGCGCAAGCGCCAGGTTCTGCGCCACCGCGTGCGTCTCGCGGTCGTCGAACGGCACCGCGTGCGTGAGGAGCGCGCGTTTCCACGCGTGCTTCGGGCCCGGAGCCGCGGCGCCGACCCGGGTGCGGCCGGCAAGCCACGCGTAGAGCGTCGGCCGGTCGCCGGGCAGCGTGCTCAACGCGAGGTCGTAGCGGCGGCGGATCCGGCGCACGAGCGCCCACTGCTCGCCGAGCGACCCGCGCTCGGGCACCGTCAGGACCGCGCGCAGGTCCCGGTTGCGCCCGAGGACGCCCTCGGTGCCTGCGAAGACGAGGACGTCCACGGCCGCCGCCGGCCATGCGTGCTTGAGCGTGCGCACGAGCGGCGTGGCGAGCAGCACGTCGCCGATGCGCCGCGTGACGACGACCAGGATCGTGCGGGGCGGCGCGGCGAGGAGGTTCCCGGCCACCGCGGCGCTCCCGCTACGCACCCGCGGCGTCGTACTGGTCGAGGCCGGCCGCCGCGCGAACGCGGTCGGAGCGCAGCAGCTCGTCCAGCCGGTGGCGGTTCGCGGCGAGCCGCGAGCGGTCGTTCTCGTGGTGCCAGAGGTGGAACACCGGCGCCGCGAAGCGCGCGCTCTTGTGCCGCACGCCGGCGTGCAGGAGCCGGATCACGAGGTCGGAGTCCTCGAGGCCCCAGCCCGAGTAGCGCTCGTCGAGACCGTTCACGCGCGCGAGGTCCGCGCGCCAGCCGGAGAGGTTGCAGGTCTTGGCGCCCTCCCAGCGCGCGGCGCCGCGCTTGCGCCAGGCGCCGTCGGGCAGGCGCAGGAGCGGCAGCCAGCGGTTGACGTCGCGCCGCAGCCACGCGCCGAGCCAGCGCAGGAGGCCCCAGCGGTGCACCGGCAGCCGCTCCGCGAGCAGGCGCCGCGTGAAGCCCTCGGTCAGCAGCACGCGGTTCGCGGAGAGGAACCAGCCCGGCTCGGCGAGCCGGCGGTGCCGCGCGACGAAGTCCGGCGCCGGGATGCAGTCGCCGTCGGTGAAGATCACGTACTCGGCCGCGGTGAGCGCGAGCGCCTTGTTGCGGATCGCCGCGGCGCGGAAGCCCGCGTCCTCCTGCCAGACGTGGCGCACCGGGAACCGCGCCCGCGGCGCAAGGGCGTCGACGACCGCGCGCGTGTCCGGCCCGGAGCCGTCGTCGGCGACGATCACCTCGAACTCCGGATCGGTCTGCGCGAGGTAGCCCTCGAGCACCGCCGCGAGGGCGTCCGGACGGTTGTAGGTGGTGACGACGACCGCGATCAGCATCGCCGCCCTACTTCGCCTCCCGCCGCAGCGGCGCCTGCGCGGGCTCGCGCCACGCGCGCTCCTGCTCGACGCGCTTGGCGTAGCGGTAGAAGGTCCCCTCGAAGTTGCCGACCGCGATGACGAACCCGGCCCAGCCGTCGAGAAAGCCGCGCTTGAAGACGTAGTGCTTCACGAAGGCCCACAGCCCGTGCGCGAGCGCGCTCGACATCCCGACGCGCCGTCCGGCGAGCTTCTCCGCGCCGAGCGACGAGTAGCGGTTCATCTTGCGGATGACCTCGTCGAGGCTGCGGAACGGGAACTGCCAGATGGCGTGCGCGAGGCGCCCCGGCGGGCGGCCGGTCAGCACCTCGTAGCCCTCGTGCACCGGCTCGAGCGTGTAGCGCATCGCGCCCTTGCGGAAGAGCTGCGGCTGGCGGAAGTTCGGGTACCAGCCCGAGCCGCGGATCCAGCGTCCCATGAAGAAGTTCCGCCGCGGCACGAGGTAGGCGTCGTGCGCGGGCTCGCCGGCGAGGAGCGCGAGGATCTCGTCGCGCACCTCGGGCGTGCACCGCTCGTCCGAATCGAGGCTGAAGATCCACTCGTGCGTGCACGCCTCGATCGCGCGGTTGCGCAGAGCGCCGAAGCCCTCGAACGGGATCTGCACCACGCGCGCGCCCAGCCGCTCCGCGCGCGCCGCGGTGTCGTCGGTGCTGTGCGAGTCGGCGACGAGCACCTCGTCGGCCCACAGCACGCTCGACACCGCGGCCTCGATCTTCTCGGCCTCGTTGTAGGCGATGATGTAAACGGTGATCCGCTTCATGCGCGCGCCGCGGTACGGCATGCGCGCAATTATGCCCGGAACGCCGGGCGGGCCCGGCGGGCGGCCGCGCTCAGCGGCGCTCGTTCGAGCGGGACTCGCCGCGCTTACCGTCGGCCCGACGCGCACGCCTGGGCTTCGGCGCGCCGAACACCCAGCGCAGCGAGAGAAGGAAGAGGAAGAGCAGCCCGGCGAGGGCGATCAGGTTTCCGGTCGAGGACAACGTCATTCTCCAGCAGATGCAGGTGTAAGGATACCGGTTCGGCGCTCCTCGGGTACACTGCCTTTACAAAGCCTTACAGGTGCTTTTGCACGCCCGGGATCAAGATGGGCCGCCGCGCTTCTCCGCCCGCGCTCCGGCGGGCTTCCGGGTACGCCGTCGGGCCGCGTGCCGGCCGGGCGCGCGCGCCTTGAGCGCCGCCCGGCTCCGCGCGCCTGCGTCGGTCCGCCCGGGGCTGCCGGTGATAGCGCACGCGCAGCCCGTGCTCGACGGTGCCGAGCGCGACCGGCTTGACGGCCTCGCGGCCAAGCTCCTGGCGAGCGAGCCGGCGCTCGCGGCGACCGGTGCGTTCGGCGCGCGCGTGGCGACCGGGCTCGGGGGCGGGCCGGCGCTGCTCTTCGAGGATCACGGCGAGATCCCCCTCGTCGGCAGGCGCGGCGACTCCGCGCTCCAGTACCGTCCGCTGCTGCTCGCCGGCGACGGCGACCTGGTCGTCCTACCGGTCCGGCGCAGCCCGGCATTCGAGGCCTACTGCCGCGACACGCTCGGCCTCGGGCGTCCCGATGTGCTGGACCTTCCGCCGGCGCCCTCCGGGCGGCGGTTCACGATCGCGCGCAGCTGCGTCGAGGCGCCGCAAGTGCTCGGCCGCATCCTCGGTACGGCGCGCCGCCACCGTGCGCTGGACGTGGTTCCATACATCGGCACCGGGAGCGTGTGGCGGCTCGCCGGCCTGATCGCGACGCAGGTCGACGCGGACGTGCGGGTCGCGGCGCCGCCGCCGCGGCTCACCCGCCGCGTCAACGACAAGCTGTGGTTCGCCGCCCGCGTGGTCGATGTGCTCGGGCACGAGGCGCTGCCGCCGAGCTACCACGCATTCGGGCCGGCGGCGCTCGCCGGGCGGGTTGCGGCGCTCGCGCGGCGCTGCGAGCGCGTGGTGATCAAGGTGCCCGACAGCGCCGGCTCGGCGGGCAACCTCGCGCTAGACTCCGCAGCGGTGCGCACGCTGCCGCTCGCCAAGCTGCGCATGCGCCTCCTCGGTCTGCTGCGCCACCTCGGTTGGCGCCAGACCTTCCCGCTGATGGTCGGCGTGTGGGAATGCCCGGCGCTCGCGAGCCCCTCGGTGCAGATCTGGGTGCCGCGGCGCGCGGACGGTCCGCCGGTCGTCGAGGGGGTGTTCGATCAGGTCGTCGAGGGTCCCGGCGGCGAGTTCGTCGGAGCGGCGCCGTGCGGGCTGTCCGAGCCGTGGCGTGCGCGGCTCGCGTCCGAGGCGCAGCGCCTCGCGTGGCTCTTCCAGACGCTCGGCTACTTCGGACGTTGCAGCTTCGACGCGATCGTGACCGGCACCGACGAGGCCACGGCCGCGCTGCACTGGATCGAGTGCAACGGGCGCTGGGGCGGCACCTCCATCCCGATGACCGTCGCGAACCGGCTCGTCGGCGACTGGACGCGAGCCTACTTGCGCGTCGTCCAGCGGATCGGCGTACGCACCGCTCGCATGGACGTCGCGGCGGCGCTCGAGCGGCTCGGCCCGCGCCTCTGGCGGCGCGACGGGCCCGGCACCGGCATCGTTCTGCTCACGCCGGGCGGCCTCGAGGAAGGCACCGGTGCGCACTTTCTCGTGCTCGCGCCGGGCGCCGCCGAGGCCGAGCGCGACATCGCGGCGGTCGATGCGCTGCTCGGCACCGGCTAGCCCTCCGCCGCGCGCCACTCGGCCTCTACCGCGTAGTCGCTGCCTTCCGCGCCCGGCACGGAGCGGATCAGCGTGAAGCCGCAGCCGCGCCAGACGATCGGATCGAGGCGCGGCAGCGCGCGCGGGGAGTTGCCCTTGCGCAGGAGCGTCACGTGCGAGACGAACGGCTTCTCGTCGAAGCGAAAGCCGGCGGCGCCGAGCGCCGCGCGCAGGTCCACGACCATCGCCTGCAGGGCCTCGGGCGTCTCGCTCGCGCCGGCCCAGGCGATGCGGTTGTGCTTCCAGTAGCCGGGCCGGTCGAGCACGAGCTCGAACGCGCGCGGCGCCACGCTTCCGGCGGCGGCCTTCAGCTCCGGCAGCCGCCCGCCGTCGGTGTCGCCGAGGAAAGCGAGGGTGACGTGCAGATTCTGCGGCCGCGTCGTCCGCCCGCCGCACGCCCTGTGCAGCTCGCGCGCCCAGGCCGCGAGCGCATCGCGCACCGCGTCGTCCGGCCACAGCGCGAAGAAGAGCCGCAGGCCGGCCTTTCCGGCCGCCTGCGAGCGCCCGCCCTCAGGCGCCCGCTCGCGCATCCTCGAGCAGCGCGATCGCCTCGGCGGCGATGCCCTCGCCGCGGCCCGCGAAGCCGAGCCGCTCGGTGGTCTTCGCCTTCACGTTGACCCGCGCCGGCGCGATGCCGAGGTCGGCGGCGATGTTGGCCGTCATCTGCGCGACGTGCGGCGCCATCTTCGGGGCCTGCGCGATGATGGTCGCGTCCACGTTCCCGACTGCGTAGCCCGCCCGGCGCACGCGCGCCGCCACTTCGCGCAGCAGCGCGCGGCTGTCGGCGCCCTTGAACTGCGGATCGGTGTCCGGGAAGTGCCGCCCGATGTCGCCGAGCCCGGCGGCGCCGAGCAGCGCGTCGGCGACCGCGTGCAGGAGCACGTCGGCGTCGGAGTGGCCGGCGAGGCCGCGGTCGAACGGGATCTCGACGCCGCCGATCACCAGCCGCCGCCCGGCGACGAGCGCGTGCACGTCGAAGCCCTGGCCGATCCTCACGTTTGCGCTCCGGCAAGCAGCGCGGCGGCGGCCGCGACGTCCTCGGCGTACGTGACCTTGAAGTTCCGCGCGGACCCCTGGACCAGACGCGGTCGCAGCCCGAGCGCCTCGACCGCCGCGGCCTCGTCGGTCACGTCGGCCGCCGCGCCGAGCGCGCGCATCAGCACGCCGTGGCGGAACATCTGCGGGGTCTGCGCCTGCCACAGCCCGTCGCGCGGCTCGGTGCGCGCGATGCGCCCGCCGCTCTCCGCGCGCTTCAGCGTGTCGGCCACCGGCACGGCGAGGATCCCGCCGACTTCGTCGCCGGCGAGCGCGTCGATCATCCGCGCGAGCGTCGCCTGGTCCAGGCACGGCCGCGCCGCATCGTGCACGAGCACCCAGTCGTCGGGGTTCACGGTGTCGGCGATCGCGACGAGCCCGTTCATCACGCTGTCGCGCCGCGTCGGCCCGCCGCAGTAGAGCGGCGCCACGCGGTCGGCGAACGCCGACCAGTCGAGCTCGGCGAAGCGCCGGTCGTCGACCGCGAGGACGACGAACACGAGCTCGATCGCCGGGTGCGACGCGAGCGCCCGCACTGCGTGCCGGAGCATCGGCTGCCCGCCGATCGCGGTGTACTGCTTGGGCGTATCGCCGCGGAAACGCGCGCCGGCCCCGGCGGCCGGGATCAGACCGAAAAGCCGCGATGTCATGGGGAGTTAGGCCGGTTTGTGCAGTGCGAAGCCGTATAATAGCGGCCTTGAACCGTCCGCGTCCCTTCTCCCCCCGCCCGGCCCCGCACCGACGGCCGGTGTCGTAGTCGTGCTCGCCGCAACCGCCCCCGCCGCCGCGCACCGCCTCCGCCTCGGCGAGCTCCACGGCTCCTCCGACGCCCTCGCCCTCGCACGCCTGACCGCGCAATCGCGGCCGCTCGCGGTCGTGTGCGCCTCGGCGCTGGACGCCCAGCGGCTGCGCGAGGAGATTCCCTGGTTCGCGCCGGACCTGCGCGTCGCGCTCTTCCCGGACTGGGAGACCCTGCCCTACGACGCGTTCAGCCCGCACCACGACCTCGTCTCCGAGCGGCTAGAGACGCTCTACCGCGTCACGCAGGGCGAGTGCGACGTCCTGATCGCGCCGGCGACGACCGCGCTCCACCGGCTGCCGCCCGCCGACTACCTCGCGGCCTACACTTTCTTCCTGCAGCGCGGCGCGAAGCTCGACGCGGCGCGGCTGCGCCGCCAGCTCGCGCTCGCCGGCTACGCGCACGTCACCCAGGTGGTGGCGCCCGGCGAGTACTGCGTTCGCGGCGGGCTGATCGACCTCTTCCCGATGGGGAGCGCGGTGCCCTACCGCATCGATCTCGCCGACGACGAGATCGACTCGATCCGCACCTTCGACGTCGACACGCAGCGAACGATCTACCAGACCCAGGAGATCCGCCTCCTGCCGGCGCGCGAGTTCCCGATGGACGACGCCGCGCGCACGCGCTTCCGCCAGCGCTTCCGCGAGGCCTTCGAGGGCGACGTCACCAAGAGCCCGGTGTACAAGGACGTGTCGAGCGGCGTGCCGCCGGCCGGCATCGAGTACTACCTGCCGCTCTTCTTCGAGCGCACCGGTACGCTCTTCGACTACCTGCCGGCCGGCGCGACGATCGCGCTCCATCACGACGTGCATGCGGCGATCGAGGCGTTCTGGCGCGACACCGACTCGCGCTACAAGCTGCTGCGCGGCGACCGCGACCGCCCGCTCCTGCCGCCGGCCGAGCTCTTCCTGCGCGCCGAGGACTTCTTCGCCGCCGCGCGCGGGCTCGCGCGGATCGACCTGCACGCGGTGCCGCTCTCGCGCCACGACGCCGACGTCTTCGCCACGCAGGCGCTGCCGCGGGTCGCGGTCGAGCGGCGCGCGGCCGATCCCCTGCACCTCCTCAAGGCGCATCTCGCCGCGAGCCCCGCACGCACGCTCGTGCTCGCCGAGTCGCCGGGCCGGCGCGAGACCATGCTCGAGTACTTCGCCGAGTACGGGCTGCAGCCGGCGCCGTGCGCGGGCTACGGCCAGTTCGTCGCCGCGACCGAGCGCTTCATGCTCGGGGTCGGCCCGCTCGCGAACGGCTTCGCGCTCCCCGCCGAGGGGCTCGCGATCGTCACCGAAGCCGAGCTCTACGCGGACACGGCGCGCGCCCGCATCGCGCGCGACCGCGAGAAGCGGAGCTCGGTGGAGGGGATGCTGCGCGACCTCTCCGAGCTCTCGATCGGCAACCCCGTCGTCCACGAGCAGCATGGCATCGGCCGCTACCGGGGTCTCGTGAACCTCGACCTCGGCGAGGGCGAGACCGAGTTCCTGCAGCTCGAGTACGCCGGCGCCGACAAGCTCTACGTCCCGGTCGCGCAGCTCCACGTGATCGGCCGCTACTCCGGCGGTCCGCCCGAGGCGGCGCCGCTGCACCGCCTCGGCGGCGACCAGTGGGAGCGAGCGAAGCGCAAGGCGGCCGAGCAGGTGCGCGACACCGCCGCGGAGCTCCTCGCGCTCTACGCGCAGCGCGCCGCGCGCGAGGGCCACGCGTTCGCGGTGAAGGCGCACGACCTCGACGCCTTCGCCGAGGGCTTCGGCTTCGAGGAGACCCCCGACCAGGCCGCCACGATCGCCGCGGTGGTCGAGGACATGCGCGCCCCGAAGCCGATGGACCGCCTGGTCTGCGGCGATGTCGGCTTCGGCAAGACCGAGGTCGCGCTGCGCGCGGCGTTCGTCGCGGTGGCCTGCGGCAGGCAGGTCGCGGTGCTCACGCCGACGACGCTCCTCGCGGAGCAGCACTTCAACACCTTCAGCGACCGGTTCGCCGACTGGCCGGTGAGGATCGCCGAGCTGTCGCGCTTCCGCACCGGCAAGGAGCAGCAGGCCACCCTCGAGGCGCTCGCCGCGGGCCGCATCGACATCGTGATCGGCACCCACAAGCTGCTCTCGCGCGACGTGAAGTTCGCCCGCCTCGGGCTCGCGATCGTCGACGAGGAGCACCGCTTCGGCGTGCGCCAGAAGGAGGCGCTGAAGCGCCTGCGCGCCGAGGTCGACGTCCTCACGCTGACCGCGACGCCGATCCCGCGCACGCTCGCCATGTCGCTAGAGGGGCTGCGCGACCTATCGGTGATCGCGACCGCGCCGGCCAGGCGCCTCGCGATCAAGACCTTCGTCGCGCCCTACTCCGCCGGCCTGATCCGCGAGGCGTGCCTGCGCGAGCTCAAGCGCGGCGGCCAGGTGTATTTCGTGCACAACCGGGTC